>JBBKWE010000286.1:0-6112 GCA_037968795.1 Ferruginibacter sp. | reverse complement strand
AGATTATTTACTGGAAAAATTGCACCTGGTAAGAGTAGGCGTATACCCAGACAGTAAAGAACAGTTCGCCATATTTGATTATTCCATTGGTAGAGAACTCACAGATTACCTATTGGTTGTGTACACAGATGAAAATGGAAATTTGGATTATTTGAGTATGGAGAGTTAAGAAACTAATACATGTAAACTAATACAGCCTTACCTATTTTTAAATAATAAAACAGCACTATGAAAGTCTTTGTTACGATAGTTCTATGGTTCATGATCTCTACAAGTTTTGCTCAGCAAATGAATTCAGACCAATGGAACGAAGAGGCCAAAACCAATATTCGTTTACTTCCAAAGTATGGACACGCTATTAAAAGCGAAGGGCAGAAAGAATCTGACCGTCTGCTTATTGAAGACTTGCTTAAAAAAGATTCGACGAGAAGAAAAGCCTCCGACCATTTAATTGAACTTGGATTCAAATACTTATATCGCGATTTAAAAACGGCCATGTATAGGTTTAACCAGGCTTACCTTTTAGATTCTACTAATACAGACATCTATTGGGGTTTTGCGGCGGTGTACATGACACTGGGCGAATATGGCAATGCCCAAAAACAATATACCCTCGGTCTGGACATAGAGCCAAATAATACGCACTTGCTTACCGACTATGGAACTTATTTTATGGCGCAGTCTTACGCCCTAGAGCCGGTAAGCGCAAAAGATGCAGCAGCAAACTTAGACTCTGCCATCAGCTATTTGCTGCGCTCCTACACACTTGACCAGACAAATGAAAATACAAGTTTTAAACTCTCCGTTTCTTACTGGAAAAGGTCGGATTGTGAAAATGCCTGGAAATACTATGACATTTGCAAGAACCTGGGCGGACAGCTGATAACAGATGACTACACAAAAGATTTAAAGAAGAAATGTAGCAAAAGGAATTAGTAAAAATTTGAAAACTACCATGGTTAGAAATATTTTCATGCTATTTTTTTTAATGAGTTGTAATCAAATCAACAACAAAGGAGAAACAGCTTCTTTCCATATAAAAATTGATTCTCTACCTACAAACACTTCCCCTAAGCCAAAAAACGTAATACGGTTCAACAACCAACTGCCTTTTGAGATTACCTCCATACGCAGGAGCCTCGCAAATAGCACAGACGAGGATACAACCAAGTGCGCAGACTGGATTCTTACACAGCAACAGGTAGAGCGAATAATAAAAAATGCGCAACCAATAGGCGGTACGGAATGGGATCTTACCTTCTCGGTTTTGTCCTGCAAGAAAGATGTAATTCTGCTGCAGGAAGGCAGGCAGTATGAACTAGGTATAAATGCAGGTTCTTACTTTTGGATTTCTGGTGGCGACACTACAGAGTTGTTTGGCGACTATGATAAGCGGGACAAAAAGCTATTTCTTGCAGAGCCTTATGTAGAGTGATTACATTACAAAAAGTACTTTTGTCTCGTCTATGCGAAAGATTTGGTAGCACAAGTAGTTGCTGAAAAAAATGTCAATCAAAATTAAGGTCATCTACCAAAAACCCGGTTATCAATACATCAACACCACCATCGAATTGTTCAAAAGCGGCACTAAGTTGATAGTTTGTCATACTTACCGCCACTCCACTCCTCACTACTGCAATAGGTGCATATCCGGCATCTTTTTGGTATAGCGTTCCATCGGTGTATTTCCCTCGGATTTCAAGAATAGAACTACCAAAATTAATTTGAAAATTATATAAGGGTTGTTCGGCATCAAAATCAAACAAGTTGGAAGGAGCAATTGAAATACTTGTAATCAATAAAAATTTACCCGCAGGTACTATAGGATTTACAATTGATACATTATTATGATCCAAAAAAGTCATATTAGTTGCAGGAGAACTTTGCAATGCAAGATTACTTAATCGTGCGGTAAGTAAAACAGCATTTGACGGAATACCGGCACTTCTTGTTAGTGATTTCCATCCTTGTCCCGTATAGCCTTCCAGGTCTTTTAAAGTGTTATTATATTTAATAGAACCTTCTGTATTTGCAGCAGCGAGGTCGTCTGCGATTTGTATTCTGCCATTTACATCAAGTGCCTGTTGGGGGTTGGTTTTATTTACGCCCACTTGTGCAGTAGCAGTACAATGTAGCAGGACCAGGCAAAAGAAGCCCACAAAATATTTTCCTGTATTTAATAATTTTTTTCTCATGATTAGCATTTAAACATATTGCTGTATCTCATCAAACAAAATAGTTTGAGGTAGGTATCAATATAGAAATGACTAACGAGGTATACAATACCACTTTCATGTAATGGAGAACAAGGGAAAAAAGATTGAAGAAAATGTAGCAGGCTTCTGTAGCAGACCAGAGTTAGTTTATTATAAGTTTCCCATAAAGTATTCTTTTCTCGTTGTAGATGAGGTTGTTTATATCTATTTCGTCCTTTCTTTGGGCATTTATATATTTTTCATAAATTAGAGTATAGCCGGATTCTTGCCTTTTGCCGGCATTTTCTATAACTGGTAATGAATAATATGAGTCCGGATACAGTAAACATAGTGCAAATATTACGTGAAATCTCTTCGAAGAAAGAGACTGATAAATTCACAGTTTGCTGGATCAAAAATGAAGTAAAGGGAGTTGAGATCGATGCTGTATTGTACAAGGATGTTTCGAATTCTATTTTCTTTCTCGATCCTATACATCACTGGAATATCATCAAAAAAGCGGACAATAATTCTGCGGGGTACGTTTTGTCTTTATCTAAAGAGGTTTTAAACCATCCGGCCTTTAAGAATCTTCACATTAATAAAGTAAGATTATTCCACTCAGGAGAAATACCCGTTTTTAAATTAAGCCCAGGAATTGAAAAACGAACGCAGGCCATTCTGGAGATGATAGACGAACTATTAGGCTCTCATCTAAATCACAAGTATGATGCAATCCTTTCACTATTGAATACTTTTTTTGTATACTGTGACGGACAATGTAATATTAAATCTTTCGCAACACAAAATAATACCAAGGCTAATATTGTCTATGGTTTCAAGAGGCTGGTAGACAAACATATCTATGAAGACCATGATGTAACAGAATATGCGAACCTTCTGAATATTTCCCCTAAGTATCTGAATGAATGTGTAAAAGAAGTGCTTAATGTGAATGCAAAAAATATCATAGTAGAGCAACTGCTTATGCGTTCTCGGCACGCCCTCAAGTTTTCTGATAAAACTATAAAAGAGATTAGTTTCGATCTGGGTTTTTCCTCGCCGGATTATTTTAGTTATTTTTTTAAAACCCATACCGCGACCACGCCATCCGCAATCAGAAATTGCTAACTGTTCCTATAATCCACTGAAATGCCGTGCTTTTCGCATTGCTTGATTCCCTTCTTATTTATAATTTGTATACACACTTTTAATCAACATAAAACTACTTATTATGGATAGGAAAAAATTTATCAGAACCACAGGTTTGGGGCTCGGCACAGCATTTATTCCCGGCATAGTTAGCGGCCAGGACGGCGATGTAATCAAGAACTGTAAAATGCACGCAGAGCCTAAGATCGTTAAAGATTCAGAAGGTAAGGTGCTCAATGTAATTGGTGATATTCAAACCCATAAACTTGCAGGTAGCGATACCGGTAACCAAATTACGGAGTGGGTAGATAATGTAGCTCCCGGCGTAGGAATTCCAACGCATGTACATACAAAAGAAGACGAGATCTTTAGGATAATAAAAGGGCAGGTGGAGTTAACAGTTGGAATTAAGACCACGCTCTTAAATGAGGGAGACGTAGTTTTTGCACCTAAAAACGTTCCGCATTCGTGGAAAGCGGTGGGTATAAAAAATGTTAAAATGATGACTTCTGCTTTTCCTGCAGGCATTGAGCATATGTTTTATGAAGTAGCCAGCTTACCACCCGGCCCCCCAAATTTTGATAAGGTTTTTGCAATTTGTGCTAAACATGGTATTTCCTTTCTATGAAGAGACAAGAATTCTTGCGGTCTATAGAATAAATAAATACTGAATCATGGGTTTTTGAAGGAGCTGTACCCGTAATTTTTAGTTGAGTTGCCTGTTCAGCATTAAAATTTTAAACTGTCTTTGCATAAGGTGAGAAGGTCATTCATGATGCGACAAAAATTGTTATTTAAAATACAAAAGGCGATAATTATTATTAATTCATACTTAGCTACTGGCACAAGCATGCTTTCAAAGCAGAATTGCTCAAGAAAAAAATTTCCTGCGTCCTTGGAAAGAATATTGGTATATCTTTTATTTAAATACCCAGGGTCAGTGGTACGAAACAGGAGAAATGAAGCGGGAGCAGCAATGTTTTTAATTTTGTGAAATGACATCGGATGAGCAATAGTGCATTCGGCTTAAATGGCGTTCTTTTTGTATCTGCATTCTATTTCTTCACGGTGACGCGTCCATTAAAAGAAGCAATATTTATGAATAAAACATTTGCCGAGAAAGTAATAGACTTCAACAAAAACCTGGAGTATAAAGGAAGTTTGCCTCCAGGATTCAGGGTATTGAATCCCTATACTTCGAATCCGGAAACGATGAAGGTGATGGAGGAGTTTTACAACAAGTATTACAAAGACACAAAAAAAAGGAAATTTATAGTAGGGATAAATCCCGGCCGCCATGGTGCCGCCGTAACCGGTGTGCCATTTACAGATACCAAACGATTGGAAACTGTCTGCGGTATAAAAATGCATTCTGCACATACCCACGAAATATCTTCGGTCTTTATATATGATTTGATAGCTGCCTACGGAGGTGCAGAAAAATTTTATAAAGCCTTTTACATAAACTCTCCTTTTCCCCTGGCCATCATCCGCAAGAAAGCAAATAACTGGATAAATGCTAATTATTATGATGACCCTCACTTATTTGAAATGGTAAAAGGTTTTATGATCAAGTGTTTATGTGAACACCTTGCTATGGGACTTAACCCTACTGAAATATATATTCTTGGAAAAAAGAATGCAACTTTTATTGAGCGTTTAAATACGGAATACCCTTTGTTCGGAGGTATAAAAATTCTGGACCATCCTCGTTACATTCAGCAATATAAATCTAAGGATAAAGCGCACTATATAGAGAAGTATATTGCTACAATTTCTGCAGAAGATTAATGCATACTTCTCTGTTCCACTATTTTAAATAATTCAACTCATCTGAGGCTCGTCATTAGTTTTTATATATTAGTTCATCATGGCAAATTTTTTTATTATTAAATATATACTTGCTGTCGCTTTATTTTTGGTTGTAAACCTTGCTGCAGCCCAGGACAGATCTGCAATAACTGATATTGATTTTGTAAAAATTACTGATAGTCACCGCCAGGAAGCGCTTTATTACTATGAAAATAATTGGAAAATATTTAGAGACATAGCATTAAAAAAAGGCGTTATCAAATCCTACAAGATCCTGTCTGCCTAGGCAGATTCTGTGGCAGACTTTGATCTTATTCTTATCACAGAATACGAAGACAGTATACAGTACCACAAGGGCGAAGAAAGGTTTGGAGAAATTATAAAGTCTGTAAGACCAGAAGGCCCCCTATTCTTAAATGCTTTAAGGCCCGGTGATTTTAGGAAGACATTGTTTCATAAAACATCGGAGGTTTTATTTACCGGGGACAGAAAAAAAAGAAAAGCCAAATTATAGTATGCAATAACTGCTCAGCAGTAGGAGAAGTAAGGCACGGGTAAGGTGGCAGGTTAGATGAGAGATGGACTTAGTAAAACATTTGGTACGCTCTTAACCAACTGCTGAAAAAAAGTTTTTTTCTCACCATATGAACGCCAATAAAAAACCTTCTTGTGAAAAAATACAAATTCAATAATGTTTCTAAACAGGTAACCATATTTTTAACCCTATCTTCTTTCGCAACTTTTTAAACCAATCTTCTTTTCTCGGCTTAGGCAAGCCATCGTGTGTGATCTGTTCTTCGTAGTGTTTCTTTAGTTGAGCCAAATAGTTTTCATCTTCGCCGGTAGCGGCTAGCATATCCATAAAGCGTTCTACATTTTCATTGAGCACACTGTTTTGTGAAACGGTAAAGTATTCACTTCTGCTCCTCTCATCTTTGTTTTCGTTTATAGCC
>JBBKWE010000285.1:0-22574 GCA_037968795.1 Ferruginibacter sp. | reverse complement strand
TGTGGCTATTACCGGTGCATTACCAGCATTCACAGCAGTGAATGAAGCAATATTGCCTGTTCCTGTGGCAGCAAGACCTATTGTTGTATTACTGTTTGTCCAGTTGAATACAGAACCTGCACTACCCGTAAAGTTTACCGGTAAAGTGGCTGCATTGTTACATACCACCTGGCTCGCCGGTTGATTTACCGTAGGCTGTGGATTTACCGTAATGGTAAAGGTCTTAGCAGCTCCCGTACAAGTAACTCCTCCATTGGTAAACGTAGGCGTTACTGTAATAGTAGCTGAAATAGGCGATGTCGTAGCATTAGTTGCCGTAAATGCAGCAATATTACCTGTACCGCTGGCAGCAAGTCCTATACCTGTATTATTATTGGTCCAGTTATAAGTCGCCCCTGCACTTCCTGTAAAGTTTACCGCAGCTGTAATAGCTCCGGCACAAACAGTTTGGTTACCAGGCTGGTCTACTGTAGGGGAAGCAGCGATCATTATTTGTGCAGTTGTCGAGAAATTTGCGCATGCGCCACCAGGATTTATTGTGTAAGTAACAGTATATGTACCCGGGGTACTACTACCCAGCGTAACTGCACCAGTTGTTGCATTAAGTGATAAACCAGTTGTAGAACTGTATGTGCCACCACTAGTACCAGTTTGTGTTACGGATGCAGTTCCTGCATTCTGGCAATAAGGGCTTCCTGCATAATTAATGGTCGCTGAGGGTGCAGCCTGTACAGTTATAGAAGTGGTAGCAGAAACTGCTGGGCAGTTATTATTAGACGCATAAGTTACAGTATATGTACCAGCTGTACTTGCATTCAAATTAACGGCACCTGTTGATGCGTTTATTGACAAGCCTGGAGGAGCAGCGCTGTAAGTACCGCCTGTAGCACCAGTCTGAGTTACTGTGGCAGTACCGCCATTGCTGCAATATGGAGAACCGGCATAACTTATAGCAGCGGTACTGCTAACGTAGACATCATCAACCCCAGCCCCGGTCCTGCTTACACTGATATCTGTACCACGGCGGAAACGGAATACAACATCCTGACCAATAGCAGTTGCTGGTAAATTTACAGTTGAAGGAACCCATCCCCCACTGTTGCCAGACCAGGCATCGCGTCCTGCAAGAGGATTCCCAAAACTCGTACTTATTGTTTTGTTATATCCACCGGTAACGAAAGTACCTCCGGCAGTTATAATATCATCAAAAGGTGACAAATTCACAGATATCTCCATGACCATACCATCAAAAGCTACCGGAGTAGCGGTCGCTTCAAGGTCGTAATTAAGCATAAAATGAAACTGGCTCGTACCAGAAGCTGGTATCGCATACGTTCTTGTTTCCAGACTTTCATCGGAAACGCAATTTGGGTCATTGGTAAATGCTGAATTAGGAGCACTATTGCTAACCGTATTTACCGTTGTCCATGGAGTTGAAGCAGCGCAGCTGCCGACCTCAGTTGAAGCAATCCAGCCTGCCGGTAATACCGGAACTGTAACAGCATCAAAATTTTCAAGACATGGAAAGGCTCCGCAAGTGTTCACTATAATACCGGCCATTGTCATAGAAGCCGGGCACCCACCTGTAGCAGCAATGTTGTAAGTAACCATATAACTGCCCGGCGTGCTGGTGCCTAAGGTAACAGCTCCTGTAGCGGCGTTAATCGTTAAACCCGCCGGTGTGGCTGAGTAAGTGCCGCCGGTGGTGCCGGTTCTCGTAACGTTTGCTGTACCAGAATTGCAATAGGGAGAACCTGTGTAAGCGATTGTTGCAGTAGATGCAGCTCGTATGGTTATAGAGGCTGTCGTACTAAATGCAGCACAAGAGGCAGTAGCTGCAACAGTATAAGTGACTGTATAGGTACCCTCTGTACTGCTTACTAAGGTAACTGCACCCGTTGAAGTATTGAGGCTCAAGCCGACAGGTGTTGCCGAATATGTGCCGCCAGTAGTTCCTGTCTGCGTCACTGTAGCAGTACCTGAAGATGTACAATATGGGGATCCTGCGTAGGTAATTGTTGCAGAAGAAGCAGCATTGATTGTAATTGAAGTCGTAGTCGTAAACAAAGGACAGCTACTGGTTGCCGGAATCGTGTAAGTAATTGTATATGTACCCGGCGTGCTTGAGCCCAAAGCAACAGCTCCCGTTGCAGCATTAATATTTAGACCTGCTGCAGAAGAATATGTTCCACCAGCGGTACCTGTTCGGGTTACATTTGCAGTACCGCCATTTGTACAATATGGAGAACCTGCATAAGAAATAGTAGCAGATGGAGCGCCAGTAATGGAAGCCAATACTGCTGTACGACCAGATTCACAACCTGAACTAATATCCCAATTATAAAAATAGTAGTAAAGGTCAAGCCGCGGCGTATTTCCAGGTGCAGCAGATAAGGTACTATGATTTAAAGACAGTACACCGGGTACTGTAAAAGGATAACCATAATTTCCGCCGGGCGCAGTGGCCGAAGGCTCAAATAACAAACCAGTTATGCCAGCGCCACGGCTTCCGGGCCTTAGCTTATAATTTGTTCCAGGCGTAATATTAAAGTTTAACGGAACAGTTTGAGCAGTTGCAGAGGCTACAGGATTACCTACTACATTTACCGTAGCGGTATGCACAACTGCCCCTGTGCCATCTATAACATCTATTGTAACTGTACCATTAACTCCGGCAGTAGCAGACACGGGATAAACCACAACGCTGTTCAATGTAAATGCCGACAAAGCATCGAAAACAATTCCAAAATTTGTGGTCCCCGCTCCGGATGTACCGGCAATTTGTGCAGGAAGTCCGGTATTTGCGCTTACACCGCCTGTCGAAGCAGATACATAATATGTGGTATTAGTAGATATAGGCGGGGTTACAAACGGAGATCCCGTACCGATTGGAGTACCACCGCTTGCGGCGGTATACCAATTGAAAGTAGTATTTCCAGTACCTGTCGCCGCCAGTGTCACTGGTACCGGACCTGGTCCACAAGCCGAGCCCGGTGTGGTACCCGTTATTTGTGGGTTACTTAAAACCACACTTACTTCATTAGAAGTCATATTTGATCCGCTGCAGCTTGCGATCAATCTATAATACATCGTCTGACCAATTGGGCCGGCTAAAGTATAGGGATTTGTACTTGCTCCGGGTATATTGGTAAATCCCGCTCCTAGAGTGGTACTCTGCTGCCACTGCAAACTGCCATAACCATCGGCACCAGTAGTAGATAAAGTTGGCGCTCCAGGGGTAATACAGTACGACGGAGGACTTGCAGAAACAGTCCCGGCTGACAAAACTGCTTTTGTAATATTAGTTGACGGCATACCATTATTACCAGCGTTTACATCTCCGACTGCTACAGCAGTAGCATTAAAAGTATAAGTACCTGTCGCACTCATATTTAGAGTACCTGTCATTGTCACATCTAAAGTAGACGCTGCGGCAAGTGTTCCTGAAGTAACAGAAGCCGTAAGAACCTGTGTAGCAGCACCCGTAACATTGGTTGTAATAGTTACCGGATTTGTAGCAAAATTTATAGGATTGGTGCTGTAGTTTCTGATCCTAACCGTTACTATTTCGGCTCCGGTATAGCAATTGTTTGCTGCAATCGCAGGTGTAACTAAAGACTGGGCACCTATGTCAATACCTGTTGTACCGCCTGAATACCCAATTTTTATGAAAGGTCGTCTATCATCAATTGTAGAAATAGAATTTGTAGTGGAGGAAAGTGTTCCTGCGTTAGCTAACACAGTTTGTCCGGTTCCGTAAATCCTGTCAACTACGGTAGACCATAGCCATTCAAAAGTTCCTGTAGTAGGGTTGCCGGATACTAAACTAATATCCCATTCGGTGGATATTTCCAGCGAGCCACCTGTATAAACAAAACTGGTACTTAATGGAAATTCAATATAATCCGGGGATGTAAGCGCTGGGATTGTCTGACTTAGGTTTTCATATACCATAGTAGCACCTGTATTCAGATTTGCCCATGTCTCTGTGGCATTGCTAAAACTTGTCGCGACACTATTTTTCATAAATACCCTGAAAGTTGCTCCACCTGTCGTTGTTGCAGTATTGTTCTTTGCCCATCCTACGAGGTTAATTACAGAGCCAGAGGTAATGCCTGCGGCAGAAAGCTCAGCTGCTGTATATAAATAACAATACCTGCTGGCGTCGTAGCCACTAGCTGCAGAAGACCGGTAGATAGGACCGGCATTATACGAAGGCGTGCCAGCAGTGCCGGTGTTAATAATAACAGTTTGTGCTTTGCTAGCTGTTGCAAAAAAAGCAATTAAACTAAGGAGGGTAAATAATTTTTTCATAAACAGTTACGCTTTTATTGGGTTAGAAATATTTATCTATAAACTTAAACTCAATTCAAAAATTTCTATATATGCTAAGAAGCAAAATTTATCTTTCAGTAATAGCTGAAGCTCCAGGAATAACCGGATTTTTAAAATTGAAATTAACCGTTCATCGATTATTACTTATTTTGAGATACTGTATTGGCCTGAATTCATTTTTTTTAAGTAAGAAATCGCCATAATTTTAAATGCCATTTCGGCCTAAAAAATTTATGACAGTAGGGATCAGAAACTTTTACTCGCTAATTACAAAACGCAACAAAAAAATTCAAACACCGCCTATGGAAATTGGGGTCTTCTGCCACCTTATTTTCTTAAAACAAAGCGCTGTGTTAAAGATTCGTGAAAAGTTAGTGAATAATTTTGGTAAATTATCAAAAAATATCATGTGACAATTTTACTTTTTATTCAATTTTGTTTTAATAAATTAAATTTCCTACTTCTGCAAAGTGCTTTTTAGCCATATAAAAACACGATTACGATTCCTTTGCATTAAGCCATTATTTTGGCTTTTTTAACCCTTAACTTTGCACGAATTTTTTAATTATGAAGAAATCGTCCATTAACATAGATATTTTTTTAGATGCGGACAAAGTGCCGGAGCAAATAAACTGGTCTGCTACAGATAGTAGTGCAGCTATGGATCAGAAATCAAAAGCGATGTGTCTGGCCATGTGGGATGCTGCAGATAAGTCTGCATTGCGCATAGACCTCTGGACAAAAGATATGATGGTAGATGAAATGGGTGATTTTTACTACCAGATGTTACATAGTATGTCTGATACATTTCTAAGAGCTACTAATCAAAAAGAGCTTGCTGATGATATGAAGCGGTTTGCAAAAGTATTTCAGCAAAAATTTCAGGCGGCTATGAATAAAGAGCAGGAGACTAAATAGACAGTTCTTGGATATCCTATTTTCAAATAGGATAATAGTGTGAGCTTACACAAAACAGAGAAACGCTACAAGCGTAAAAATAAATACCATGAGTTTAGAAACCAAGATAATGGCACAAATGAAAGATGCCATGAAAGCGAAAAATGATACTGCACTTAGAAGCTTGCGGGCTATAAAGGCTGAAATTATAAAAGCCAAGACTGCCCCTGGAGCAGAAGCAGAACTGAGTACTGCCACCGAGCAGCAGTTCTTACAAAAAATGATGAAGCAACGTAAGGATGCTTTAGATATATATAACGAGCAAGGACGTACAGACCTGGCAGAAAAGGAACAGGAGGAAATGAATGTGATTGCCGGTTTCTTACCGGAGCAGATGACCGAAGCAGCTATTACAGAAGCAGTAAAAAAAATAATAGCTTCTTCTGGTGCAGCCGGTGTGGGTGATATGGGTAAGGTAATGGGAATCGCTAGCAAGGAAATGGCCGGTATGGCAGACGGCAAACAAATAAGCACAATTGTAAAAAAAGAATTAGCATCAGCCTAAGCCTATGTTCATAGATTTTATAGTAGGTATTGCCCTTGTTCTGGCCATTTACAAAGGCTGGAGCAAGGGCATTATTGTAGCCATTTTTTCTATTCTCGGTTTTATGATAGGCCTGGCAGCTGCCATGAAATGCTCCGCTGCTGTAGCTGTAAGGCTGGAAGCCGGCACCGGAGCAGGCGGCAAGTGGTTAACTTTTTTGTCTTTTATTCTTGTATTTACAATTGTTTTATTCCTAGTACGGCTTGGAGCAAAGGCCATACAGAAATCTGCCAAGTTCCTTATGCTCGGCTGGATAAATACCCTGGGCGGTGTACTATTTTATGTGTTGCTATATTCTTTTATACTGAGCGTATTTCTCTTTTACATTACGCAGTTACATTTACTGAATCCGGAAACTACGACCAATTCTGTAAGCTACCCTATTTTACAACCGCTAGGGCCTAAGGTTATAGAAGGGCTCGGTGTAGTGATCCCGGTTTTCAAAGGTTTATTTGCTCAGCTGCAAGCTTTTTTTGCCGGAATACCGCTTTAATTATCTCCTTAAATTTTGAGAAAAAGGTACATTAATAACTCCCTTTATGCTAATTACATTTCAGAATATTTCATTACTATAGTTTGATATAAATAAAGTATTTTAGCAGCCTTCTTAGTAAGTAATAGTATAACTTACAAGAGTTGTTAATAGATTTATTGCCATATATACATATAGAGAAAAAGAATGACGTACGAAATAAAGGTAGACGGGAAATTTAAGTTTATTGAAGAAGGAGCGGGCGAACCTATAATGTTTTTGCATGGCCTATTTGGTGGCCTTAGCAATTTTACAGACCTCATTGCACATTTCAGTAAAACGCACAAAGTAGTAGTGCCTATGCTGCCTTTATTGGAAATGGATTTACTACATACTTCGGTGGGAGGTTTGCATAAGTTTGTAAATAAATTTATAGAGCACAGAAAATACGATGGTATCCATCTTATGGGAAATTCCCTTGGTGGCCACGTGGCCCTCGTGCACACGCTTAAGAATCCTGAAAGAATAAAGTCGCTTATCCTCACCGGCAGCTCCGGTTTATTTGAAAACGGTATGGGCGATACTTATCCCAAAAGAGGAGATAAAGAATACATCAGAAATAAAACGGCCCTCACCTTTTACGATCCTGCTATGGCTACAGATGCATTGGTTGATGAGGTTTTTGAAATCACCAACAATAGAATGAAGGTTATTAAAATTCTGGCACTGGCTAAGAGTGCTATTCGTAACAACCTTGGAGAGGAGCTAAGTCAGATTACGAAACCTACCTGCCTTATCTGGGGCAAAAACGATTCTATTACGCCTCCATTTGTGGGAGAAGAGTTTCATAAACTTATTCCAAACAGTGAGTTGCATATAATAGACAAATGTGGTCATGCGCCTATGATGGAAGTTCCAGGAGAGTTTAATAAGGTTTTAGAAGGTTTCCTTGCAAAGCTTGAAGAACCATCTACTGCAGAGTAGATACTGCCCTTTATTTTTTCTTTTTAACAAGTTCGTATTAATCAGTTGCTGGTTTGCATCCGTATATATAAATATATTTGCAGAACACTCGTTTATCTATCTTTCTAAGTTAAAATATTCATTACCATGCTCACAGCTAATCTTATAAATAAAAATATACCAAGACTAAGACTACAAGATAAAGTAGTAAAAGCAAGGCAGCTTATTCTTGATTACAGAGTAACCCACCTTGCAGTAGTAGAAAATGGTAGCTACCTCGGCATGATAAGCGAAGAAGATTTGCTGGATGTGCAGGAAGAAAATGCCATTATAGAAAACCTACAATCGAGCTATATAAAAGCCGCCGTGCAAGATGATGTACATTTTTTGAATGCAGTGAGTACTAGCATACAATTTGAAACCAATGTAGTGCCGGTGATAAAAAGCAATATGGAATTTGCCGGCGTTATCTCTACCAGGGACCTGCTGAAAAAGCTGGGAAATTTTGCAGGCGCCAATGAAATAGGGGGTATCATAGTAATGGAGATGAAACCTTACCAATTTTCCATCTCTGAAATAAGCAGAATTGTAGAAAGTAACGATAGGCATATCCTGCACCTCAATACAACTACAGATTCTATTACCGGATTGCTCACCGTAACCTTGCATATAAATCATGATGAAGTAGCTACCATTGTAGCAAGCCTGGAGCGTTATGATTATGATGTAGTGTATTATAAAGGAAGCGAGCACGTAGATGAAAATCTTAACAGCAACTACAATAACCTTATGAAGTATATCAATTTTGACTAGTATTAAAAATCTACCACTTTCTGAAATGCTGGGCAACATTTCCGTAAACGGCAACATTACTTTATCCATTTCATAATGTAATAGCCACAGCTGCAATCATGAATAAAAAGTTTCTCTTTTTCCTCCTGCTTCTACTGCCAGCAAGCAAACTTTGTGTGGCCCAAGTGCCTATAGAGGAAGCCCTGCCTCAAGCAGAAGGAATAGTAGAACAAATAGATAGCAATGCTGTAATGTATATAAGAAATATTCTTACCAAAGGCAATAGGCGTACGAAAAGCTATATTATAAAGCGGGAGATGGCTATAAAGCAGGGAGACATAATGCACAGCCGGCAACTGGTAATACAAATACTGCAATCCAAAAATCAAGTGTATAATACGCAGTTGTTTGATGAAGTAAATATAGAGGTTGTGCCATTACAAAAAGATAGTATAGACTTACTGGTAACAGTGGTAGAAAGGTGGTATATATATCCCGCTCCTAAGTTTAAGCTCACAGACCGTAACTATAATGAATGGATAGAAGTGTATAACGCAGATCTGAGAAGAGTGATTTATGGATTAGATTTTAAACACTATAACGTGAGTGGACGAAGAGATCAACTGAGGCTAAATGCCTACACAGGTTATGCCCGCAATATAGGCATAAGCTACACTGCTCCTTACAGTAACATTAAACTTACTGAAGGGTTTTCTGTGGGCACAAGCTTCACACAATTTAGGGAAACCGCTTATGCTACAGATTCTACCAACAAATTATTGCAATACAAAAACGGAGATTTTACAAGAACAACTTTTTCTGCAGATGCATCTTACTTTAGCCGCAAAGGATTTTTTACCACAAATAGTATTTCTTTGGGACTAACTAAAACCACAATAGCAGATACGCTTACGAGCGCAGCTTACAATAAAGATTTTTTGGGTGATGGTAAAAGCATGCGCAGTTTTATTGACGTCTCTTATACCCACAGATATGCTAATACCAATAATATAAATTACCCGCTTACAGGAAAAATATATAGGGTAACTATAAGCAAACGAGGGTTAGGATGGAGTGGGGGTGTAAATCTTCTAAGTGTAGAAGGGGTGTACAATAAATATATAAGCCATGGCAGGGGCTGGTACAGCACTGTACAGGCCGGCGGCAAGATAAAGTTACCTTTTGACCAACCTTATATAAATCAACGGGCACTTGGCTTCGGTTCTTTCCTTGTAAGAGGACTAGATAATTACGTAATAGATGGTGCTGCCGTGGCACTTACTCAATATACCCTGCGCAAAAAACTGGTGTCTTTCAAAATTAATTTTCCATTCAAGAACAGGTTTGTAAGACAAATTCCTTTCACTTTTTATGGGAAATCATTTGGAGACCTGGGCTATGTACACAATATAGCTTCGCAGCGGGCTATGCTTAATAACAAGCTGTTATACACTGCAGGTATAGGATTAGATATACTCACTTTCTACGATTTTAATTTTGGAATAGAATACACCGGTAATCAGCTAAATGAAAAGGGGTTCTTTATAAGATTGACAAGCGGTTTTTAGTACCAAACAATTTAGTTTTCTTTGCGGTTAATTGAAAAATTATGAGAATAGCCATTTATAGCCGGGGAATAGAAAATAACCAGATGCAAGATATGGAGCTGCTGCTAAAAGAGTTGGAAAAGCATAATGTAGAGCCCGTTTTTCATCAGGATTTCTTCAACCAGTTTTATTCCTCTGTAAAAATAAATGGTAAGTATTCTACTTTTAACAGCAGCGATGATATGGACGGCAGCATAGACTGTATGATAAGTATGGGAGGCGATGGAACACTATTAGATACGGTAACGCTGGTGAGAGATAGCGGCATACCGGTACTTGGAGTAAATTATGGTCGTCTGGGCTTCCTGGCTAATATAGGTAAGGAAGAATTGCACACCGCCATAGATGCACTGGTAGAAAGAAAATATGTTTTGGATAAACGTTCACTCATACACTTAGACTCCGACCTAAAGGTTTTTAAAGATGCTCCCTATGCATTGAACGAATTTAGCCTGCACAAACAGGATACATCTCCTATGATAAAAATTCACACTTATCTAAACGGAGATTTCCTGAATACCTACTGGGCAGATGGACTCATAGTAGCCACGCCTACTGGTAGCACGGGCTACAGTCTTAGCTGCAATGGTCCTGTGGTTTTTCCTGACAGTGCCAGCTTTGTAATCACGCCCGTATCGCCTCATAACCTAAACATAAGGCCCATTATAGTGCCAGATAACACCGTCGTTTCTTTTGAAGTAGAAGGGCGCACAGAAGGTTTTCTGTGTACGCTAGATAGCAGAAGGGAAATTGTGCCAAAGGAAATTCAGCTGGCAATTAAGAAAGAGACTTTTGGAATAAACCTTATAAGACTGAATGAAAGTAATTTTCTGCAGACGCTTAGAAATAAACTGAGCTGGGGACTTGATAAGAGAAACTAATCATAACCTCATTCTAACTTTAAAAAAAACTAATACAAATATTGCCAAAATCCAGAAAAATACAAGTTGTTTATATTATCTACTGGATTTTACTTGCTTACATTATTGCGGCAATTATATTCTGGTTCACTGCCCTAAACAAGCAGAATGATCAAATGGCAGCTTTTAAAACAGAAAAGTTACAACCCCGGGACAAGAACTACGCTGCAGAAATACAAAAAATAGAAAAAGAACAGAAATTAAAAATAGCACAATATCTCGGCGAAGGAAGTATGTTTCTTATTCTTATACTGGCAGGAGCTATCTACGTATTTCGCACAGTCAGAAAGCAATTAAAACAAAGCCAGGAGCAGGCAAACTTTATGATGGCTATCACTCATGAATTAAAAACGCCGATTGCTGTCACCAAATTAAACCTGGAGACCTTACAAAAAAGAAAACTGGAAGATGTGCAGCAAAAAAAACTAATAAAAAACACACTGCACGAAGCTAACCGGCTGGACAATCTTTGCAATAACTTATTGTACTCATCCCAGCTGGAGGGCAAGGTTTATGACTTTGTGTACGAAACCATAAACTGGAGCGATACTATAAAAAGTACCGTGCAGGATTACAAACAAAGAAACGCAGACCAGAAGATAATAGCGGATGTAGAGGAAGATTGTTTTGTAAGAGGAGATTCCTTTTTGCTGCAGGTTGTAAGTAGCAACCTTATAGACAATGCTATAAAATATAGCCCTGTAGAAAGTTCTGTAAAGATTTCATTAAAGTCAGGCGGAGACAAGATATTACTGCTGGTGACAGACGAAGGAAAAGGCATACCGGTAGAAGAGCAAAAAAAGATATTCAGGAAGTTTTATAGAGTAGGTAATACTGCCACCCGAAATGCGAAGGGTACAGGACTAGGCTTGTATCTTTGTGCCAAGATAATAGCAGAGCACAAGGGAAAAATATCTGTAAGACAAAATGAAAAAGGTGGAAGTACTTTTGAAGTTATTCTTGCAAAAGAAAAACAATCTGCATAATAAAAAAGCAATGAGCAAACAACCGTCCATATTACTGGTAGAAGATGAAGAGAATCTGCAGGAAGCGCTAAAGCTAAACCTGGAAATAGAGGGCTATGAAGTAACTGGCTGCGGCGATGGCGCTGCTGCTTTGCAGCAAGTACAGAAAGAGCATTTTGACCTTATCATTTTAGATGTTATGCTCCCTGAAATAGATGGCATCACCGTTTGTGAAACAATAAGACTTACAAATACAGAAATTCCTATTCTTATACTTAGTGCCAAAACCAGCAGTGCAGACAGGGTACTTGGTCTTAAAAAGGGGGCAGATGATTACCTTACAAAACCTTTTAACCTGGAAGAACTTATCCTAAGAGTAGATAAGCTGGTGAAAAAAAGCGAGCGATTGTCGGTGTCCCAAACCCTGCCTGATGTTTATACATTTGGCAAGAATAAAGTAGACTTTAAAGCCCAGGAATGTCTTACAAAGACAGGCGAGAAAATTTTTCTAAGTAAGAAAGAAATAATGCTCTTAAAGTTACTGATAGAAAACAAAAACGAAGTAGTGACACGCGAAAAAATATTGCAGGCGGTATGGGGTTACCAGGTGTACCCTACTACCCGCACGATAGATAATTTTATTCTCAGCTTCAGAAAATATTTTGAGGCAAACAGCAGAAGCCCCAGGTTTTTCCATAGCGTAAGAGGTGTTGGATACAAATTTACAGAAGGATAAGTTGCTACCGTATAATGCATAATTTTATTACCATATAAGTTGAAAAACAATTACCAATGTCCTCAAAGCAAAATTTACTTAAAGCTATATACCCTTTTACCGCCGCCGTATCAAAGGTATTAGGGAAGTTTAGTAAACTCAAGAACAATACAACCCCGGCGGTAACTTCAATTTATAATTATGAATTTGCCGGCATAGCAGGAACAGGGCATAATATGAGCAATTACAAAGGCAAGAAAATTCTTATAGTAAATACTGCTTCTGATTGTGGTTATACCCAACAATACGAAGAACTGGAAATGCTACATCAGCAATACCAGGATACGCTGGTTGTGATTGCTTTCCCTGCAAATGATTTTAAAGAACAAGAAAAGCAGGATGACGCAGCAATAGCATCGTTTTGTAAAAAAAATTACGGTGTTACATTTACCCTTGCCCGTAAAACCACTGTAATAAAAGGGAGAGATCAGCATCCCATTTTTGCCTGGCTCTCGCAAAAGGAAAGGAATGGATGGAACACAGAAGCCCCTAGCTGGAATTTTTGCAAATATCTCATTAGCGAAAGCGGCGACCTTGTTTTATTTGCTGAAGCGGCAGTTTCTCCCTTGGATAAAAGAATCATCGAAGCTATTAAGAGTGAAAAATGAAACTTCTGTTTACAGTTCTGCTTCCAGGCTTTTGTAATAGGTTATAATCTTTTCTATTCTGTCATTCTCCTTCTTTACTTGTCTCGGACCCAAATGGAAGTAAGCAAATAGCATCCAGAAAATGTAAATAACCAAAGTTATAATTTGCCACAGCATAGGCATTCCTGATAAATATATCACCTCATAAAAATATAAGGCAAAAGCAAGATTGAGTCCTATAAAATATCTCCTAATGCCCGCTGTATTTAGAAATTTTTGCCGGGCATAGTATTTTTCGAAATCGCTAATCATTATTTTAGGCCTTCTACCATAATCCATTTTGCGCAAGAACAGGGATTGCTTATACCTGTAATACATAAAAATAATAACGCAACTCCCCATCATAAAAATGGCAATGTAGCTGCTAATAAATCGAAAGTCTATCCACACCGCCACAGCCGCCATGGATGCAACTGAAAGCAAGAGGCACAGCCGCTCTATGAGCAACTTTTTTTGCAAATTCTTTCCTTCTACTTTGGCTTTGGCCATGATTAATTCAGCACCGGGCAGTGGTAAACTTCCCGGCCGCTTCCATACTTCTATGAGATCATTAAAGTCCTTCATTATACTCGTATAATTTTGTTATTTGTTGTTTTATCCTGTGAATTTTCACCCTGAGATTTCCGGGACTTACATCAAGGGTAGTAGCAATTTCCTCGTAAGATATTTCCTCCAGCACCATCGTGATAAGCAAGCGATCTGCCTCTGGTAATTTTCTTATAGCCTTGTACAATGCTTGAACTTCTGCTTCTTTTTCTTGTCCTTCATTGTCTTCCACCCGCTCTATATTTTCTGTAAACTCTCCGGGTCTTTTATTTTTTGGAGAACGTAAATAACTGAGGCAGGTATTTACTGCAATGCGGTATATCCATGTACTAAGCTTAGAATCTCCTCTGAACTGTGAGAGGTTTTGCCACACCTTCATAAAAGTTTCCTGCAACAGATCCTGTGCCTCATCCTCATCTCTGGCATACCCGCGACACATACGAAAAACCTGCCCAGCATGTGTATTGTATACTTCAGTAAAATCTTCTTGTACCATCTGAGAAACCGGCTGTTTTGTATGAGAGGTAAATAAAGACAATTTGTTACAGATTTCGCTTAAAATTCCTCTCACAAAATAAAATCGGGCAGCACTATTTACAGCACTGCCCGATCAATTAAAATAAAATGAAATAATCTATTTTACTCTGTTGCCATCTACATCCAACTCTATGATTTCGTATCCGAACTTTTGCAATCCGGGCATTATTTTTTCTTTATCCCCTACCAGGAGAATATTCATTTTCCCCGTATCTATACCCAGTTTAGCAGCGGCATTTATATCGCTTTTTGTAATCTTCTGTAAAATCTGATTTTGCCGGGTGGTAAAATCTTTGGGCAAATTATAAGACTGTATGCGAGAGATAAAAGATGCTTTTTGCCCCAGTGTTTCGTAAGCTCTGGCATCTCTTTGTAACAAGGCACTTTGCATAAATTGTATTTCGTCTGCAGTAATGCCCTTATTGTAATAGTTATTCATTTCCTTAAGTACTTCTACCAAAGCACTATCCGTAGCGTCAGCTCTTATTCCTGAGCTAAAGATCATTTCGCCAGTATATTTATTACCTGATACACTATTCCTTGCACCGTAGGTCCATCCTTTATCCTCTCTCAGGTTTATGTTTAATCGGCTATTAAAATCGCCGCCTAGTATGTAGTTCATCAAAGTGGCTTTGTAATAAGGACCAAAAGCATCGTACTTCTGACCAGTCACTCTTCCTACTCTGAATTCAGTTTGTGCGGCCTTAGGCACATTTATAAGATATATTTTAGTTTTCTCTATAGCAGGTGCGGCAGCAGGCATAGGAATTTCTACAATCTTGTTTGGAAGCTTGTTTAAAAACGCCAGAGAAGGTACTATCTCCGTTTCCCGTACATCACCCACGACAACAATTTCAGTTCCTCTGGTAGTGAAATAAGTATCGTAGTATTTCTGCACATCTGCCAGCGATAGATTAGAGATAGTATGCTCCGTGCCATCACTGCTGCGACCCAGAATATTATTTGCACCGTAGTTTATTCTATCAATGGCTTCTGAGGCAATCGCAGCAGGTTGAGATCGCTTTTGCTTAAACCCTTCCATCTTTTGTTTTTTTATCCGGTCGAAGGCTTCTTGTGTAAACAGAGGATTGAGCATTTTTTCTTCCAGTAAAGCCATTGTAGGCTTTACATTTCCCTTTAGGGTTTGCACACTATAAGTAATATCATCAAGTGTACTGTAAGCATTTATGCTGCTCCCTAGTTTTTGTAAGGCTATAGACATTTCTTCTGCTGTGCGAGTTTTAGTATCCTCATTAAGCAAAGAAGCGGTAAGTCCTGCTACACCCATTTTAGAGGTATCATTTGATTCCGCCAGGTGCCCGCCGGGTATTTTTATGATAAGATTTACCAGTGGCAATTCTGTGTTTTCTGCTCCTATAATGCTTATGCCGTTAGCAAGTTTTTTAGTCCAGAAATCAGGAACTTTTATCACCGGGTTTTTACCTTGTCCGGGCACTTTTTTACGGTCAAATTTGTCAATTGCTTTCGCATATTTAAGTCCTGTATACCCATAGTTTGGTCTTGCATAAGTAGAGCTATCTATCTTAAAATTATCCTGTGCAGCAGCAGTCATACTTCCTTGCTTTGTAAGCACACTCACAGTTACAGCATATTTACCTTTTATGTATTTGTTGTACACCCTCATTACATCTTCTTTCGTAACTGAGCGATACTGCTCCAGTATCTCCCCTATTTTATTAGGGTTGCCGGTGTAGGTTTCAAAAGCAGCAAGCTGCGATACTTTTCCGCTTACGCTCTGCAACCGGTTTATATAACTGCTTTCAATGCTACCTTTAAATTTTTCAATGTCTTGGTCCGTTACACCTCTTTTTTCAAACTCCTGCAGGGCTATACCCAAAAGACTATCCATCTGAGCCAGCGAATTTCCCGGAAAAGGCAAAACCCTAAACGAGATTTCTCCGGCTAATTCACTGGTGCTACTGTTAGCAAAAGCGCTTAGTGCTTTTTGTGTTTTTATGAGAGACTGGTACAAAATGGATGTTTTTCCTTGCCCAAGCACCTCTGCAAGGCAATCAAGCGCTGCTTCATCTTTATGGTACTGAGGCACGCCCACGTAAGTTTTTATAAGCATGGGTGTTCTTGCATAGTTATCTGTGAAGCTGGCATACCGGTTGCTTTGCAAATGCATCGGAGGCAATACTGTAGGAGTCACTTCTGGACCGCGGGGTATACTGCCAAAGTATTTTTCTACAAGTTGTAGTGTCTCCTTAGAATCAATATCGCCGCCAATTGTGATGGTTGCATTATTAGGACCATACCATCTTAGGAAAAAGTTTTTAAGATCATTTACATCTACACGATCCAGATCTTCAAGATAGCCTATAGTAAGCCAGCTATACGGGTGCCCATAAGGATACAGGTTTTTGCTGGTAAACTCACTCACTAGACCATAAGGCCTGTTATCGTAATTCTGTCCTCTTTCATTTTTAACTGTACTGCGTTGTACTTCAAATTTTTTCTGTGTAACCGCGTCCAGCAAGAAACCCATCCTGTCACTCTCTAGCCAGAGCATTTTCTCCAATTGATTACTGGGGACTGTTTCGTAATAGTTTGTACGATCTTTATTGGTACTACCATTAAGCGTACCGCCGCTTTCACTAATGAGTTTAAAGTGTTGCTCATCCGCCACATTATCACTTCCCTGGAACATCATGTGCTCAAAGAAATGAGCAAAGCCGCTCTTCCCTATTTCTTCTCTTGCACTGCCTACATGGTAGGTCACATCTACGTGTACGAGCGGATCACTGTGATCTTCTGCCAATATCACTTTCAACCCATTGGGCAATACATATTTGTCATACGGGATAACGACCTCGTCTCCTTTCTTCACTACCTTTTCTACAAGGGTAGCTTGCGCAAAGCCAGTTTGTACGGCTGCAAAGCAACAAGCAGCGCCCAGTAATAATTTTATATTCATGCTGTGTTTTTTTAGAGAAGTAAAATAAGATAAATATTAGTATTGGCATATAGATGCCGAAGTTTATTTCTGTGGGGCATACATTTATATTATTAGCATATTTTATAAAAAAAAACTGCCGACCCTCGTAAGAGGGCGGCAGTAATTATAATTATTTCGAAGAAGACTTTATTGTCCTGCTTCCTTCTTTGCTTCAGCTTTCATTTTCTCATTGGCTGTGATCGCAAATTCTACCCTGCGGTTAAGCGTTTGGTTTTCTTTGCTGTCATTAGCAACCTTAGGCTGCGCCTCTCCATACCACTTAGTAGTTATTCGTGCTTTGTCTATACCTTTCTCTACAAGGTAAGCTGCCACTGCTTCTGCTCTCCTCTGACTCAGCGCCATATTGTATTCATCTTTTCCTACATCATCTGTGTGACCCTCTATCAGGATATCAGTATCAGGATACTCTTCAAAAACTTTCTCAAGTTTTGCAAGTGCCAATTTGCTATTTGCACTTATAGTAGACTGGTTAGTGGCAAAATATACTCCCATTTTGCTACCATCAGGGTTTTTCTCATCAAAGGTTACATTAATACCCTCTCCTACTCTCTCTACATTAGCACCAGGAATTTCAGCTTTGATTTTCTCTGCTTGCTTATCCATTTTATTACCAATGATACCACCGGCTACACCACCAATGGCAGCCCCTATGATGGCACCCAGGGCAGTATTACCACCTTTACCTACATTATTACCTATTACACCACCTACTACAGCTCCGCCGGCTGCGCCTACCGCTACGCCTTTATCACGATTACTACTTTCTTTTATAGTTTGACATCCACTTGCGATCATCACAAGTCCTGCTGCACATACTAGTACTGAATTTCTTAGAATTTGTTTCATTGTATTTGTTTTTATGCGTTCCCGTTATTTTAAAGGAAAGCGATTTTTATGTATTTGAAAGTTTTAAAATGTTATTTTATCCGTACAAAATTGAAAACAAAAGCGGCTGGTTTACCCTCAAAACTAAATTCACTTTTCAATTGTAGAATAGAGTTAGTTGACTGCAGTATTTTAAAAACAAAGCCTGCGCCATCGTCCATTGCCTTTAAGTTTTCTGTCAGGCGTTTAAACTGGAAATGATCTGCCGCACCGTCCTGACTGGTTGTACTCCAACGGAAATTACGTTGTACCGAAACACAGTTTCCCCCATTCTTGCTTATGGTATAACTCCCCAGGTTATTACTTTTTTTAAACTGCCAGGTACTTCCTACAAAGCAGTTAAAATCTTCTTCATTAAAAATGTCTGCCTTATAGTTACCAGAAATGCCCTCAGACACTATTGTTTCCAGTTGCCAGGTACCATTAATATTTTGTTCATTTTTCTGTGCGGCTTTACTGCCGGCGCAAGACGAAATTGATATAACCAGAATAGCTACCAATATAAAAGAAAGTATTTTCCGCATTTATTATCGTTTTGTATGATGAATTAAAATTATTCTATATCTATGGTAACCAAAATTAATGCCATTAGCAATGCATGTAGGAAACTATGTAATTTGAAAAAACATTTTTTACCGGGAAAAGCTAAAATAAAAATTATAGAGTCAGGCTTCTGTGCTCACAATGCTCCTTCAAACTGCTGCAGAAAGCGTTGATCATTTTCGCTAAAAAGGCGTAAATCTTTTATCTGATATTTTAGCATAGTAATGCGTTCTATACCCATGCCAAAGGCGAAACCCGTGTATTTTTTAGGATCGATATTACAATTCTCCAGCACATTGGGGTGTACCATGCCGCAGCCCAGTATCTCTACCCAGCCGATTTTCTTACACACATTGCAGCCTTTGCCGTGGCAAATGAGACAGGTAATGTCCATCTCTGCACTGGGTTCTGTAAACGGGAAATAAGACGGACGAAAACGTATGCCTATTTCCTCGCCAAACATTGCTTTCACAAAGAAATAAAGTGTTTGCTTCAGGTCTGCAAAAGACACCTGCTCTGCAATGTATAAGCCCTCTACCTGGTGAAAGAAACAATGCGCCCTTGCACTTATCGTTTCATTTCTATATACCCGCCCCGGACATATAATTCGTAGAGGCAATTCCCCTTTTTCCATTTCCCGTATCTGCACATTACTCGTGTGCGTGCGCAGTAGCCATGCCGGCATTTCATTAAGGTAAAAAGTATCCTGCATATCTCTGGCCGGGTGATGCTCCGGCAGATTGAGCGCCGTAAAGTTGTGCCAGTCGTCCTCTATCTCCGGTCCTTCTGCTACAGAAAAACCCAGGGAGCGAAAAATAGAAATAATTTTATTTTGCACGATGCTTATGGGGTGACGACTACCCATAGGCAGTGGCGCTCCCGGCATACTGTAATCGGTTGCATCAGCTGCCTTTCCAGTGCCTGCGCCAGTGCTTTGCTGTAAGGTATCAAAATGTTCCTGTACATAAACCTTAAATTCATTGAGCAACTGCCCAGCCGCTCTCTTATCGTCTGGGGCCACAGTTTTCATCTCACTCATTATCGTTTTTAAGAGCCCCTTAGAGCCCAGGTACTTTATACGAAAAGCCTCCAGCTCCTCGCCATTAGTCACCTGCTCTGCCGCTATTTCCTTCTTATAATTTTCTACCTTGGTTGTAATCTCCTGCATAGCTGCAAAAGTAATTGTATGAGGGGAAATGGGCAATTATTGATTTTGGGTTCATTGTCTGGTATAAACAGTGCGTAAAGTATATCGGTGACTGTTTAATTACCATGATTTGTATATTTGAGAGAAGGGCAGGGAAAGATATGAACCACATATAAATACTATTACGACTCAAACCATATAAATCATGAAAGGGCTTTTACTTTTTTTCTATTTAATGTTTACAAGTTTTGTATTGCTTGGGCAACCAAAAAAGTTGACATTCAAACTTACAGATACAATCAACTTAGAAAAAATAAATGTCGGTATGCAAGCAGACCTATTCAAGTCAAAAGAATCTGTAAAAGTATTTGATATTGTTCCCGATAAAGACACTGAACTAAGGATTGCAAAATTGATTGACACATCTTTTCATAATGGGACGATAGAAATAGAGGTAGCTGGTGAGCCTCTGAAGAATAGTTTTGAAGGAGCTCGGGGTTTCGTAGGAATTGCTTTTCGTATAGACAAATCAAACTCAAACTTTGAATGTATTTATCTACGACCAACAAATGGAAGAGCAGAAGATCAGATTCGCCGAAACCATTCGGTTCAATACTTTTCCTTCCCAGACTTTCCCTGGCATAAGCTCCGTAAAGACTTTCCAAAAAAGTATGAGACTTATGTGGATTTAGAGGTGGGACAATGGACGAAAATAAAAATAGTGGTCCACGGTAATACAGCGAAGCTTTTTGTTCATGAATCACCACAACCAACCCTCATTGTATCAGATTTAAAACATGGAAATAATATAGCAGGAGGAATTGGATTATGGATTGGACCAGGAACAGAAGCACATTTTAGAAACCTTATAGTAACAAAAATTGACTAGACTACTACTGATAAGAGCAAAAAAATTTGGCCGTCTCCCGGCAGTTGTTGCACTAATTTTCAATTTTAGATATAGACAGAACTAAATCGCATACTAATACAATGTCTTAGTTTTTTTGGTAGGAACAATTGCGTAAAAATTCACCTTGTAATATAAATATTATTTTTTAGTCGTAATTACTTTGACCCTTCCTTTAAGTTTAGAAGGGTAAGACTGCTCCAGTGATCTAAGGGATTCCTTGCACTTTAAAAATTGACGTAAAAACGAAGAATTTTTATGAGGATCCGATAAGGGCGACGGCATATGTTTTCCCAAATAATGAAATACAGATCTATCCGGATGAAAAAATTTATGTAGAAGTTGTAGAAAAAAATGGGTTGCACAAGTATTTTTCCAGTTAAAGCAGGACTTACAGGTTCTGAGACCTGGCCAGCCAGAATTATTTGACTGACTTTACATAATTGGCGGTTTACTACATAGTGAAAGGCATATAATTCTGGAAATTGGTCCATCCGTATTGTGATAAAAATTACGGTCACAACAAATACTACGAGCAGAATTTAAGGATTTGTGTCTACAATCGGGAGATTTGAATCCATCTTGCTACAAGCGGAAATCTGTCAATAAAAATAAGGTTTGCGGTTGTATCCTCGGCAAAGTTAAAACATATCTAACATTAAGAGGTAATCCAAATAAAAAAACAACTAAAATCCATTCACGAACAATAAATTTGCAACCTATATTAACTCTTCAAACCTTTTTATGAAAAGAATTTTCTTATTTTCCTTAATCATTTTGCTTGCTGCCGGGGCACAGGCTCAAACTACCACAGCGAAACCTAAGCCGGTGGCTCCAAAACCAGCTACAACTGTGCCGGTAAATCCTTTAAAAAACCTGACAGATAGCTTGAGTTATGCCTTCGGCATATCGATGGGCGAGTACCTTAAAAGCCTCGGGGTTAAAACTGTAAACACGGTTATGCTTAATAAAGCTATAGACCAATCCATAAAAGGGCAGCCTACCTTTTTTGACGCAAATGTGGCTAACCAATGTATAAGCAAAGTAGCAGAAATGAATGCACAAAAAACTGCAGGGGCGGAAAAAGCAAAAGGAGAAAAGTTTTTAGCAGAAAATAAAAACAAGCCTGGTATAATGGTAACGCCAAGTGGCCTGCAATACGAGGTGCTTGTGCAGGGCACCGGTCCCAAACCAAAAATCACGGATAAGGTTGTAACCCACTACCGCGGCACGCTGGTAGATGGTAAAGAGTTTGACAACAGTTACAAAAGAGGTGAGCCTCTTTCCATATCTGTTTCCGGTGTAATTGCCGGATGGACCGAAGCATTGCAACTGATGACCGTAGGAAGCAAGTATAAATTATATATACCATCGAGCCTGGGCTATGGCGAATATGGTGCCGGAGCAGATATCCCTGGCGGCGCAACTTTGATATTTATAATAGAATTGCTAAGTATAGAAGGCCAGTAGGTAATATATAGTATAAGTGGCTGGTTGCGATTTGTGCTGATTGTGACGCAGAATGGCACTAAATAAAGACCATCAAATCAGCGCCAGGTTCTTTACAGAAAAGTTTCAAAAAGCTATAAATAATATTTTAAAATAAAATTGTAGCCCCACTATATGACCTCTACAGAATTCACTTCTTCTCTAAAAATGATTGCTCAGGAATACCAGAAAAGTATTCCTAAAAGAGAGATTTTCTCTCTTGCAAAAGAATTTGAACTTATGTCTGTAAGGGAAGTGCTGAAATTGCTTAAAGATAAAAATCCTGACCACCGGCTTGGCGCAGTTTCTATTCTAGATTGGAAAGCCCGGAGTAAAGAAACTACAGAGGAAGAGAAAAAAGAAATCTACAATGCGTATATCAATAACCATAAATGGATAGATGACTGGGGACTCGTAGACAGAGCGGCGCCCTACGTCATAGGTGGCTACTTACACAAAAAAGATAAAAAGCCCTTGTATAATCTGGCAAGATCTAAAAACCCAATGGAGCGCAGAACAGCCATCGTTAGCACTTACTATTTTATCAGAAAGAATGAAATAGAA
>JBBKWE010000284.1:0-3243 GCA_037968795.1 Ferruginibacter sp. | reverse complement strand
GGCCTCCTCGTTCTTATCTGAAATAATAAGATGCTGTATAGAGGTGAGGCAATTGAAAATAAAATGAGGATTCATTTGCGACTTCAAAGCCGTATGCTCAAGTTCCATAATGTGGAGCGCCTGTTCTCGCTTCAAATTCTCCCTATATTCTACTTTCCTACTCTGCCAGCGAAGGATTAAATAAAACAATAATCCCAGCAACAAAATACCCAGAATGATTGTAATGTTTTTCTGGTACCAGGGTTTGAGTACTACTAATGTGAAACCCGTAATTTCGGACTGCCTGCTATTTTCCTTTAAGCTACAAATAAATTCTAAATTGTATGTGCCTGGCGTGAGATTGTCCAGCAACAACTCTGCACCGGGAAGTTCAGTCCAACTGCTATCTACATTGATTAAGCGATAGAAATATTGCAGGTTTTTGCCAGAACTAAAACTAATCCCTTCTAAATTTACTATCACTCTCGACTTTTGGTAAGGGACGAGCAGTGTTCGCACATGACGATAAATACTATCATTTGTTTTTACACTTGCGATGTAGAAGGGAATTTCATTTCTACTATTTCTTATAAAAGCACTAGTATTTTCCAGACTATATAAACCCTCTGTTGTACCTAAGTATATATTATTGTTTTTATATAAGAGGTGATTAATAACCAGATTATCAAATCCTACATTTTCCCCGGCATTCCAGATTTGAAACTGAAATGGTTGGTAAGATTTAATCGCCATTATTGAAAAGCCCTTTGCTGTGGCTAAAAAAAGAGTATCCCCTTTGGTTTCAATAAACCTCACTGAATTGTCATTAAGTCCATTTGATTCCTTGACAATGTTTGTAAATTTATCGGGCGAATAAATTGCAACTCCTCCAAAACGTAATCCAACTGCAAAAACACCCTTTTTAATCTCTGTCATACAAGATACACCATTCTCGAAAATTTCTCTTTTGTACTCTACAAGTTTTGGCTTTTGTGCAACATTGGGCAAATAGTATAGACCATCAGTTGTTCCAATATAAAGCGTCTTATCGCTTCCCCTAAAAATAAAACTGGGCTTAAACTCAAGATCTGGGAACTCTACAATTTCTGGTTTCTTTGCACTTCGAATTTTTGCAGTATTATCACTCTTCAATAAGGTAGTACCAAAACAATGAAAGTAGGTGGAATCCGCATTAAACAGAATGCTACTAGAACTTCTAACTGTAGTATAATCTTTAAGATCAGCCTTTAATTCCGGTGAAATAGTTGAACTTGCACGATTATTGTTTTCCAGAAACTGCCCACCAATATATAAATTCCGATCCTTCACTGAAAGATCAGAAATCTTTAAATTAAGTAAGGATAAAATCTTAGAAGTAAATCCTCCTGTGTAATTATAAATCCCTGTATGCGTTCCATATAAAACACGGGCATCTTGTATTGATAATAATCTAAAAACAGATTCCCTATTATTGCCGGTTGTAAGGCGGAGCGATGGATTTTTAATATGGTAAAGCCCACTTTCCAGCGTAGCTAACCACACCCCACCCTCAAAATCTACTGCAACACTACTTACACTCCTGTCTTTCAAAATATGGACTTTAGTTTCAAGCAGATTAGTACTGTTAAATAAAATAGCACCGCCATTAAAACAGCCTACCCACATATTAACAGAATCCTGTCTACATACAGTTAATATCTTATCTGCAAATCTTTTTACTTTATAAGTTCCATCTTTATGAAGAATAGCAACCACATTATCTGCATAAAAAACGACAGAATTTTCATTTAGGTAAATTGCCCCAAACTGTTTAGGCAACCTTAAATTGTTATTGATAATATAGGACTGCTCCCAATTATCAGATTTAAGCTGTATTCTAATTACTACTCCATTTATGAATTTACTTTGGGTAGTAAAAAAATTCTTTTCGCCTTTTTGATTGATTTCTACAATCGTAGTGTCATCAGAAGCAGGATGCTTCAACTGTTTTTGATACATTAAGCCATTATTATCAATGAAAAGACTATTATAAAGGCCCGTCATATAAATATTGTTCTGTTCGTCAACATTTGCATCTACAACCAGCATATCCTTAACAGTTTTGAGTAAGTTGTTAAATTTGTAGTTATAAATATTACCCTCATAATAGTATGCAATTTGTCCGGTATAGGAAAAAAACCAAATCCTTCCCTTACTATCCTCCCTTATTTTAAATACCACATTGTCTGGCAAAGAGAACTTTTCTATTTTATGTCCATTATATCGAACTACTCCCTGGTCTGTGGCAACCCACAAAAAATGCTTCCTGTCTATGAATGCATAGTATGCTTCATTACTTGGCAGGCCATCTTTCTGGCTTATATTTTCCATTTGGTAAGTAGGATCTTGTGCCTTGCCCGTATTTGGAAGTAGTAAAAAAATGATTATGAGAAGTAAAATATGTTTCACAGTCCAAATATAAACTTTCACTTAAAGCAATTGCAGAAAGCTGCTCAATTTCTGTAATAAACAAACACTTATCACTAAAAGTAAGCAGTTACAAAAAACTACCTTGTATATGAGAAATAATCTTGTAGGTTACATCAGAATTAGCCGACACCAAAACTAAATGCTTTACTTTTCAGAATTTACTATGAATTAAAGGAGAGCTCAAGATATAATCTCTATGAACTAACAAAACAAAGCTGCCTGTAAAAGGTGGCTTTTTTTGTTTACATATTAGCTTCATAGAATTTGCAACTCTGTGTAATGATTATTGTACGGCAGCTAATCCGTTGTAATAAACTGAAATACCAATTTTGCAGTAATGTGCCAGTCAAATATTTTGGACCTCTCTAAACCCTTTCCGATAAGTTCATTACGCATTGAATCGTCTTCAATTAGTCTCTTCATAGCTTTATCTATGTCTGCGACATTTTCAGGATTGACAATCAAGACGGCTTCTCCTCCAATCTCAGGCATAGAACTTCTGTTGGAGGTAATAACTGGTGTCCCAGATTTCATAGCCTCGACAATAGGAAGGCCAAAACCCTCAAACAGCGTGACAAAGCAGCTGGCAAATGCAGTGGCTGTAAGTTCTCTTAGAGCCTCGTTACTCACCCTGCCTAGAAATACAATGTCCTCTTTCCATGAGCTCTGCAAATAAGTTTGTTCAAAATCGGAGGTTTTCCATAACATTCCGCCCGCTATTAAAAGCTTATGGGTGCTCTGCGTTTTTTCTTTGAATTGTTCAAAGGCTGAAATCAGCCTTTTTACATTCTTCCT
>JBBKWE010000283.1:0-33952 GCA_037968795.1 Ferruginibacter sp. | reverse complement strand
ACAATGAAGTGGATTTTCTTCTTCTTATTTTTTACTTATTTACCACCCGCTATAGCTCAGCAAAAAACTGCAATAGTGTCTGGCACAGTGGTAGACGAAGAAGACCGTCCGCTTGCCGCTACAACAATCACATTGCTTGGTAGCAGCAAAGCCACCACTACTAACGACAAAGGTTTTTTTACTATAGAAATAAGAGCCCAACAGGCACTCGCACTTATATTTTCACATGCAGGTTACTTGACTACGCAAAAGAATTTCTTTCTTAGTGTAGATGAAGAAGAAATGGTTCAAATAAAAATGACTCCTGGCGGAAAAACGCTAGAGGAGGTTACCGTAAAGGATGAAGCGCTTCAAAGGGAAGTAGGTCTTATAAAAATAAATCCGAAAAATGCAATAACGCTACCCAGCACTACGGGTGGTGTAGAGGCGCTTATTAAAACGCTCGTAGGGAGCAATAATGAACTGAGCTCGCAGTATAGCGTACGAGGAGGCAATTATGATGAGAACCTGGTATACATTAATGATTTTGAGGTATTTCGCCCTTACCTTGTAAGTAGCGGACAGCAAGAAGGCCTAAGCCTTATAAATCCTGCTCTTACCCGTAATGTAAACTTTTACACAGGAGGTTTTCAAAGCAAGTATGGTGATAAGATGAGCAGCGTACTGGACATTCAGTACAAAACTCCGTTATCATTTGCCGGCAGTGCTTATGTAAGTCTGCTGGAGCAAGGTGCGCACATAGAAGGTACAGCCAAAAATAAAAAAGTAAGTTACTTGATAGGCGCAAGAAATAAAAGTAATAGAACCCTTTTAAGCAATCAGCCTACTCTGGGAAGCTATTTACCTGCCGCCTCGGATGTGCAAAGTCTGATGAGTTACAAGTTCAATCGAAAATTTACGTTTGATTTGCTTACTATTTTCTCCCGCTCCACTTTTTCTTACTTACCAGAAAGCGTAAAGAAAACTTCTGCTGTTTTCTCTCCCTTCTTTAGTAGTGCCCTGGGTCTTGATATAAATTTTGAAGGACAAGAAAAAGACTCCTACAGCAGCAGATTGCTGGCAGGAAGCATCTTATATGCTCCTACAGAAAAGCTCAACATAAAATGGATGCTTAGCCATTTTAAGAATAAAGAAAATGAAAATTTTGACATCGCCGGTAGTTATCTTTTTGGCGAAAGAGATTTTGACAATACAAGTTCAACCTTTGGTCAGATAACCAGTCCGCTGGGCGCAGGATATTATCAGAACTACGCAAGAAACGCCCTTGATATAGAAGTAACCAATGCCAGCTTAAAAGGAAGTCTTGATAAAGGGAACCACTTTATACAGTGGGGAAATGGTATAGAGTTCACTAAAATAAATGACGAACTTTACCAGTTTGAGTACCAGGACAGTGCGGGCTATTCCCTACCCTACGCACCCGGAGCACTCACACTTTTTAATACCTTGCAAAGTACTGCCGAGCTGTCTATTCAAAAATACAGCGGCTATGTGCAAGACAATATTCATTTACTACAAGCAAGGCAGGATATAAGTGTGCAAGTAGGTGCGAGGTATAATTACAATAGTCTTAATAAGGAATTTCTCATAAGTCCCAGAGCACAGGTATCCTGGAAGCCACGGAGCAAAAAAGATATTGTGTATAAGCTAGCTGCCGGCGTATATAATCAACCGCCTTTTTACAGAGAACTACGTCGCTATGATGGTAGCCTCAATAAAGATATAGAAGCGCAAAAAAGTGTGCAGGTTGTAGGCGGAGTCACCTATAATTGGAAAGGAAAAGATGGCAGACCTTTCCGTCTGGCTACAGAAGCATACTACAAGCAGATGCGAGATATAGTGCCCTATGATATAGATAATGTAAAGATTCGCTACCTCGGAAGCAATAATGCAAAAGCTTACACCATGGGGGCAGAGATGCGGCTTTTTGGAGAACTTACCCGCGGGGCAGAAAGCTGGCTCAGCCTTGGAATAATGCGTAGCAGAGAAGATTTGCTTGATGATAGGTTCAAAACCTATACAAACGCCGCAGGAGAAATAATAGGGCCAAACACGCAAGATCAGGTCGTAAAAGATAGTACCAGCACCGAGGTAGGATACCTCCGCAGACCCACAGACAGATTAATAACTGCGGGCCTTTTTATAGAGGATTACCTTTCTACCAACAAGAATTTTAAAACCCACCTAAACATCATTTATGGTAGTAATATGAGCTATAATATACCTAATAGTGTACGGTATAGAAATGCTTTGATTATAGAACCTTATATACGTGTAGATGTAGGCTTTAGCGCCCTGCTGCTCAATGAAAAATCTCTAAGAAGAAGTCATAATCCATTTCGTGGATTTGAAAATATATGGCTAAGTGCTGAGGTATTTAATCTAATAGACAGAGCCAATACAATAAGCTACCAGCTTATTAAAGACTTTAGTAATTCTACTTATGCTATTCCTAACAGGCTTACTCCCCGACTCATAAACATAAAACTTGTAGCAAGATTCTAATTCAATATATATTTAGATTTAATAGTCAGAAAAAAATACTGTTACAAATACAGTGTTAATAACATTTTTAGAAACTTATTCCCGTTCTGTTAACAAATAATTTTTCCATTTTCGTATTTGTTAAATTACATTTGAATGAGACATAATTTCGATTCTAAATAAATTAATCACCCAAAAACATTGAAGACATTGTATAAGGTCTTTGATGGATATAAAACAGAAGTCTTTGACAAATACGATCATAAATTTACAGTCAGTAAACCCTATTGAATTCTTTGGTGTAAATAATGGCAAACTAGACATATTAAAGAAAAAATTTCCCTTACTCAAAATTCTAAGTCGTGGCACCCAGCTCAAGCTCAGTGGAGCACCGGAGCAAATAGAGGAAGCAAAAGAAAAGATCGATCTTCTTGTGCAATACCTCCAGCGCAATGGGCACATGAGCGAAAACTATTTTGAACAAATTCTTGGAGGAGATGATGAAGCGGCTATAGACAATTTTGTAGATCATAACCCGAATGAAGTTTTGGTTTTTGGACCTAATGGAAAGACTGTAAGGGCTCGTACTGCTAACCAGAAACGAATGGTAGAGGCTTGTGATAAAAATGATATTGTATTTGCGATAGGGCCGGCTGGTACTGGTAAAACATATACCGCTGTAGCCCTGGCTGTAAGGGCTTTAAAAAATAAAAATGTAAAAAAGATCATACTTACCCGCCCGGCAGTAGAGGCAGGAGAAAGTCTGGGTTTTTTGCCCGGCGACCTCAAGGAGAAAATAGATCCTTACTTACGCCCTCTTTATGATGCGCTGGATGATATGATTCCTGCAGACAAGCTAGGATATTATATGAGTACAAGGACAATAGAAATAGCGCCGCTCGCTTACATGCGTGGACGAACACTGGACAATGCTTTTATAATTCTGGATGAAGCACAGAACACTAATGACTTGCAAATAAAAATGTTCCTTACTCGTATAGGGCCAAGTGCTAAAGCAATTATCACGGGGGATCCTACTCAAAAAGATTTGCCTAAGAACGAAAGAAGCGGCCTTTTTAGAGCCACAAAAATTCTTAAGAACATAAGCGGTATTGCTCACATAGAACTAGATGAAGAAGACGTTGTACGCCATAAACTAGTGAAGTCTATCATTAGAGCATATAACAAAGAAGACGAAAGGGAAGTGGCCATAGAAATAGAAGAAAAAAGATTATATATGGAGCGAAGAAAAAAGAATGAACAGTCATAATATACCAAGAAGAAGGTGGCTACTAAGCTGCCTTTTTTTTATTTCCCTCCTGGGGTGCAAGCAAAATGAATACAAGAGTTATTCCAATACGGCAGAAGAAGATGCTGCAGCGTATAAACGCATTGAAATTGCAAAACTAAAAATAGGATTACTATTGCCAGAGATACAAAATGGCGACCTCATAACCAGAGTAGGAAATGACTATACGAGTCAAAGCCTTCGCACACTTAATACACAGGACACTAGATACTCACACGTAGGCCTGGCTAGCATAGAGAATGATAGCCTCTTTGTGTATCATGCCCTGGGAGGCGAATGGAACCCAGATGAGAAAATAAAAAGAGAGCCGCTGCAAGCTTTTGCAGACCCTACCGACAACAATGCTATAGGAGTTTTCAGACTGGATTTACCACGTGTTCAAAAAGCAAAAATAATTTCACTTGCAAAAGCAGAATATTTAATAGGAACTACGTTTGATATGCGTTTTGACCTCGCTACAGATGATAAAATGTATTGCGCAGAATACATCTCTAAAATGATAGAAAGAGGCACTCATCCCGCATTGCACTTTGATATCCATACTCTTGGCCATGTCACATTTATAGGTGTTGACGACATTTTCTTACATGCAAAATGTAAAGAGATCGTTCAATTGCAATATTAAAAACTGATACTTCTTTAGTGCAAATTAGAATATAAAATTTACATTTGTGACCATTATTAATTACTAATTAAACAAAAACATGAAGAAAATAATTTTAATGTTTGCTATCACAGCGGGCGTAGTATTTGCCGGGTGCAGCAGTATAGGAGGCGGTGATCCAAAAGACGTACTGGCAGAATTTTTTGATGCCTTAGCAAACAAAGACATAGAAAAAGCTAAAAAACTTTCTACAGAAGATAGCAAGAGTATGATAGACATGATACAGCTAGGTATGAATAGTAGTGCTGCTAAAGAAAATATGAAGTACGACAAGAATAACATGGAGTTTGGAGAAGTGAATATAGATGGAGATGTAGCCACTGTATCTGTAAAAGACATAAAGAGCCAGGAAAGCATTAACTACAAGCTTAAGAAAGAAAAAGGTCAGTGGAAAGTAGCTTTTGATAAAGCATCTCTTATGGGAATGGGCATGGAAAAAATGGAAGAAGAAGGTATTAATCCCATGGAAGCACTGGATAGCCTTAAGAACACTAAAGAAATGGAACAAGCAATGGAAGAATTAAAAAGTGTAGATATGGATTCTTTAGGAAAAGCTTTGAAGGAAAGTATGTCTCAATAAAACAAAGTATATTACATCATTACTAAACCTGTTTTTTTGATATAAAGAACAGGTTTATTTTTTGCTGTACATTTACCAATATAAAAAAATGCCGCTTATTTATAGCGGATAAAAACACAATATATTTTATCAGATGAAAAGAACAATTACCGCCGTGTGCCTGCTTATTTTATTGCACGCTTGCACAGAAAGTAAATCAGAAGATGATGTATCTACCGCCTTGGATGCAGGAAGAGTATTTATAAGAGCCAGCCTCAATGGCGATTTTGAAAAAGCCGGGACGCTTCTACTCCGCGATTCGCAGAATTTGCAGCTTTTTGATCAATACAAAATTTACTACAAAAAATTGCCTTTGGAGAAAAAAGAGAATTATAAAAAGGCCTCCTACGAAATAAACAAATTTGAAGAATTGAGCGATAGCGTCACCATCATTAACTATAGTAACTCTTACATGAACAAACCCATGGAGATAAAAGTGCTCCGTGCAAATGATCAATGGAAGGTTGATTTTAAGTACATTTATAGCGGCAACCTTCCTATCAACTAGTTGTAACAGCATCCCGAAAAATGATAAAACAATTTCTACTTGTGGGGCTCGGTGGCGCATTGGGGGCTATGCTTAGATATGGCAGCAACCTTATAGTAAGAGCAAATTTCATTTTCGCTTCTACGCTTCTGGTCAATGTTATTGGCAGTTTTATTCTCGGTTCACTTATGGCTTACAGCTTCGGACGCACCGCAAGTATGGGTAACTGGGTTTTATTCCTGGGGACAGGCCTTTGTGGAGGGTTCACTACCTTCTCCGCATTTAGTGTAGAGAATTTATTACTCATGCAGCAGGGAAAGTTAATCACTGCCTTACTCTATATTTTGTTAAGTGTTATTCTTGGTATATTAGCAGCCTTCGCCGGGTACAAATTATTTGCACCTGCTGTTTAATAAAATATTCAAAACTATGTATACATTACATCCCTGGCATGGCGCAGCTGCAGGAAAGCATAAGCCAGAGCAGGTAAATGCGTTGATCGAAATAAGTAAAGGCAGCCGCTGTAAATATGAAATAGATAAGACAACAGGCTTGCTTAAGCTGGACAGAGTCGTTTATTCGTCCTTTCATTACCCACTCAATTATGGTTTTATTCCGCAAACATTAGGGGAAGACAACGACCCCTTAGATATTCTGGTGCTGTGTAGCGAAAGTATAGTGCCGCTTTGCCTTGTAGAGGTTACCATCATAGGCAATATGCAGATGATAGATAACGGAGAAAAAGACGATAAGATTATAGCGGTAGCTACCCATGACCCTGCAGTTAATCATGTAAAAGAAATGGAAAACCTTTCTCCGCATTTCCTTGAAGTGGTGAAAAATTTCTTTGAGCAATACAAAGTGTTAGAGAAAAAAGTAGTGGAAATAGATGAATTCCAAGACCGGCAAACAGCCTATAATATCATCAATGAATCAATAGCCCGGTACGAAGAAAAATATCCTGAACATGGAGCAAAAAAATAAAAAAATGGAATTGAATGTAATTCTTCTTTTATTGCTCATAGGCCTGGCTGCCGGTATGCTTAGCGGACTGGTAGGTATAGGCGGCGGCATTATCATCGTACCTGGTTTGATATACCTCTTAGGCTTCTCGCAAAAAATGGCACAAGGCACTTCTCTTGGCATTTTGCTTTTGCCGGTAGGAATTCTGGCGGTGTGGCAGTTTCATAAGCAAGGCTATGTAGACATACGCTCCGTAGGGATTGTAGCTATTGCCTTTGTACTAGGCGGCTATTTTGGAAGTAAGATTACTGTAGGATTACCAGATATAGTTGTAAAGAGAATCTTTGCTTCCCTGCTACTTGTAATAAGTTTAAAGATGCTTTTATTTGAAAAAGATAAAACTAAAAAAGAAGCTCCAGCTATAGAGCAATCAACGCCAGATACAAAGTAAAATGATAAGCTTTGTGGAATAATTCCGTACATGCATCTCACTTGCAAACTTTAAAGATATCTATCTGCCTTGAGCCCAAAAGAACTTGCACATATTGACGATAAAAGCTTGCTGGAAAAGTATTACCAATCGCAAGACAATACCTACCTGGGTGCACTATTACAAAAATATACTTACATGCTACTGGGCGTGGGAATGAAATACCTGCGAAACGAAGAAGAGGCAAAGGATTGTGTGCAGCAGGTATTTGAGAAAGTGCTGAAGGAAGCTGACAAGTATAAAGTAGAATACTTTAAAAGCTGGCTGTACATGATAGCAAAGAACCACTGCCTTATGCAACTGCGCAAGCGAAAAAACTATTTTGCAGAGCTACAACCCAATACAGAAGCTTACGCCGCAGAAAGCGATACAGCACTCTTGCAGGCGGCAATAGAGAAGGATGCTACCCTTCATATTATGGAGCTGGCATTAAAAACCTTGACCAAAGAACAACAGGATTGTATAACTTTATTTTACCTGCAAAAGAAAAGTTATGATGAAATCACACTTACTACAGGACTAGATTACAAGCAGGTAAAAAGCCATATACAAAATGGCAAACGCAACCTTAAATTAAAGATAGAAAGGCATATAAACGATGAATAAGGATCTGGCAAATATTCTCTCTACCCTCAGTCCGGATGTGGACCAGGACACGCTGCTGCAGTATCTAAATAAAGAACTGAGCAACGAGCAGAATCATGCCATAGAAGCCGCACTGGCTGAAGACCCTTTCCTCGAAGATGCACTGGATGGGCTATCCGAATTTTCTGACAAGGCTATGCTCGCAAATCTGGCAACAGACCTTAACCTGGCGCTAAAACAAAAGCTAAAAGAGAAAAACCTTGCAAAAGAAAAAAAGAAAATCCCTAACCATGACTGGTTGTACTATGCCATTATTCTTATTCTTTTACTCTGCGTAGTGGGTTATGTCGTCATTAGAAAACTAGGAGGCTGGTAAGGATATCTTAAGCCTGTTCCAGGTAGTTCCCTATTTCATTAATACCATCATAATTGCCAATTCCCTTTGGATTGGGTCCAAATCTATTTTCACCTACTTCCCCCTCTAAAAAAAGAAGGATCAAATTATAAAAAGGAATGAGTATCCACCAACCGGAATTACCTCTATCGTGACTTCTTTTTACACTTTGGGCAAGAATAAACCACAAGGCGGGAATAATAAGCAGCACAAATAAACTCTGATAACCTAATTCTTCAGCACCGGGATCTTCTGAACCCAAGCCACCACCCAGAAATACTATTAGCACGATAAATACATAGTATATAAGAATAGACAGACCATACTCCAGGCGGCGAATGCGACCATTAAAAGAAAAGGGATTTTTAAACATTGGGTAGATTTTTAGTTTTAATAAAGTTTGTTATATAATAAGACACAATTATATAACTATTTGAGAAATAAAAAGACAGCCCGAACAAATTTATTTTGCTCGGGCTGCCAATAAATAATTATTCCCAAGAGGTTAAGGTTTTCTATTCCGTCACCTCCACCAGTGCCTTTCCTACAGTGCCATTTGGCATTTGTATTTTCAGCTTAGCAGCTATCGTAGGCGCTATGTCTGTCATATATACTTCTCTATGCGTTGATCCTGGATTTATTCCCCAGCCAAAAAACAACAGCGGAATATGCGTATCATAAGGGTTCCACAGGCCATGGGTCGTGCCTTTACCCCATCCATCAAAATATCCGGGTAATAACAAGAATTGAATGTCGCCTGTTCTTTTAGGAAAATATCCGTTGCTCAGTTTACTGCGTAGGGGCTCGGCCACATTAGTTATCTGTAAATCTTTGCTGCGATATGCATGCGTCACAAAAGGTTGCTTCAATAAATAATCTATGATAAACTGCTCCACTACAGCTTTTGGTTCGCTTAGTCCCGCCACCACTGCATCATTAAGATACACCTGATAATTTTGTGCATTGGCCACAATTTTATCAGAGCCAAATTTTTTGTTTAGCGCTGCTGTTAGCTCTTTCTCGAGCGCTATTTCCGAGTAAAAGCCACCCAGCATTTTATTTTCTGCAAGGAAGCCTGGCACATGTGCTGCTCCATGATCTGCGCTTAAGAAAAACAGATAGTTTCCTGCACCATATTGCGCATCTAAGAAGCTAAGGAAATCAGCAATATCCTGGTCCAGGCGCAGATAAGTATCCTCTATTTCAATAGAATTGGGGCCAAAAGAATGTCCTGCATAATCTGTACTGCTTATGCTTACGGTAAGCATATCTGTTGCAGCACCCCTTCCTAGTTTTTCTCCCCGGATTGCATCTTTTGCAAAATCAAAAGTATAAGAAGAAGCGTAAGGTGTTGTTTTAAAAGTAGAATACTTCTCCTTTATTATACTAGAGGTAGCATATGGAAAACTAGTTCCTGTAAGTCCATACAATCCAGATTCATAAGCTTTTTCGTCAGTAGTGCTTTGTGTGTAGGTATTTACCGGATATAGCGTATTCCAGTTTTTTTCCATATAGCCTGTTACTTTATCTTTGGCGTTAAATTCATTCACCCACTGTGGCAATGCATCGGTATAGTAAGTACTCGTAATAAATTTTCCATTGCTTTCATCGTACCAGTATGCAGCATTAGCTCCATGCCCGGCGGGCAAAATCGCACCTCTGTCTTTAAGCGCAATGCCTATTACTTTACTCTTGAAATTATTGCTCAGCCTGAGTTCATCGCCTATTGTATTTGCATACATATTGCGAGGGCTCATTTTACCAGCAAGATCGCTGCCACCTACACTCTGCACAGTACTATCACTGGTACAATACATATTCTTGCTTATAGATTTTTCCCACCAGTTATTACCCACAATTCCGTCTATAGCAGGTACAGAACCTGTGTAGATCGTACTATGCCCTACAGCGGTGTAGGATGGCACATAAGGGATAAAAGCATTTTCAAAGTTATAACCTTTGGTCATAAGTCTTTTAAATCCTGCAGTTCCATATCTATCTGCAAAGCGATATAGGTAATCCCAGCGCATCTGATCTATTACTAAACCTACTACAATCTTTGGCTTAGATAAAGTCTTATCTGTCTTAGACTGGGCAGCGCAAAACATTGTAATGATTGAAAATACTATGGTAAATAAGATTTTATACATCTGGGATTTTTTTGGCTACAAAGATAAGTAGCAGATTTTAATCCTCTCTATAATCTGTGCTATCGGTTCATTAAAGATTTGTGTAAGAATGAAGCTAAGGGTTGACAACCCTTTTGACCCTTAAATATGCATCCCCTAAACAAGCACAAACCTATTTAAAACATTAACCCTTATTTTTGCAGCAATATTTTTTTTAATAATATAAATTACTGCATGGACATTTTTGAGAAGTTGGTAAAAGATGGCGGACCCTTAGGAAAACACATGGACAGGGCGCACGGATATTTTGCATTTCCAAAACTCGAAGGAGAGCTGGGACCGAGAATGAAATTTAGAGGACAGGAGATGATTGTATGGAGTCTCAATGACTACCTTGGCCTTGTAAACCATCCGAAAGTAAGAGAAGTAGACACAGCCGCTGCTGCTAAGTATGGTATGGGAAACCCAATGGGAGCCCGTATGATGAGTGGCAATACGCAAATGCACGAAGAGCTTGAAAAAGTGATTAGTGCTTTTGTAAACAGAGAAGATACCATGCTGCTCAATTTTGGATACCAGGGAATAATGTCTTGCATAGATGCACTGGTAAACCGAAGAGATATTATAGTATATGATGCAGAGTGCCATGCTTGTATTGTAGACGGAATGAGATTGCACATGGGGCATACCTACGCTTATAAGCATAATGATATTGAAGATTGCGAAAAGCAACTGGAGCGTGCTACTAAGATGGCAGAGAAAAGCGGTGGCGGTATTCTGGTAATAACAGAAGGCGTGTACGGCATGGACGGACAGCAAGGCAAGCTTAAAGAAATTGTAGACCTAAAAAAGAAATACGAATTCCGTTTTCTTATAGATGATGCTCATGGTTTTGGTTATATGGGACCTACAGGTGCCGGTGCAGATGAGGCACAGGGTTGCCAGCATGGCGTAGACCTCTACTTTAGCACATTTGTAAAGAGCATGGGAAGCATAGGAGCATTCATAAGCGGCAGAAAAGACGTTTTAAAGTTCCTGCGCTATAACGTACGGAGCCAGATCTTTGCAAAGAGCCTTCCTTTGATTATAGTAGAAGGCATGCTTTTCCGCATGGAAATGATAAAGACTATGCCGGAGCTCAGAGAAAAACTGTGGAGCAATGTGAAGAAAATACAGCAAGGATTAGTAGATCGCGGATTCGACATTGGCAATACTAATAGCCCTGTAACACCTATATACATGAAGGGAGAATTGCCAGAAGCTACTTCTATGGTGATGGATCTGAGAGAAAACTATCATATATTTTGTAGTATAGTGGTGTATCCTGTTATACCAAAAGGAGATATCATTTACCGCATTATTCCTACGGCAAGTCATACCGATGAGGATATAGAGCTTACGCTAAAAGCCTTTGAAGCCACAAAGAAAAAACTTGATGCCGGAGAATATAAAGCAGAACAAATTCCTGATATGGCAGAAGTGAATTAGTTAATATAGTATTTTATTAACCCTCTCTTATTTCTTAAGCAGAGGGTTTTTTATTTGCTCCTATAGCGGATGGATAATATTATAAGCTGTAATTTCTACCTTCCTTTTCGCTTCAATTGAATCAGCTTGCCATGAACAAAGAAAAACATTCTCTTTCCTGCACTAACAATCAGACAATAGAATATGCAACTTACAGTCCCGACCAAAGAGCCAAAGCTTGCATCATCATTGTACATGGCCTTGCAGAGCATATAGGACGATATGAGGACACTGCTAGTTTTCTTACAAAGAATGGCTACAGCGTTCTATTGCCAGAGCTTATGGGTCATGAGCTAAGAATACCGGCAGACAAGCTAGGCCTAGCCTCCCCTACCTGGTTTCGGAAGCAGGTCTTTTTACTTCATGAACTTGTACAAAATGTAAAAGAGACGCACCGTACTATGTCAATATATCTTATGGGGCATAGTATGGGTTCTTTTATTTGCCAGGATTATGCTCAGCATTTTGGAAATACAATAGAAGGACTGATACTATCTGCCAGCAACGGAAAGGAAGACCCCTTACTTGGGGTTGGAATATTTATGGCAAAACTGCAACATAAACTCTTTGGCACAAATCATAGAAGTAAACTTATAGACAAACTTAGCTTCGGGAGATTTAATAAAATGTTTGCCCCCAACAGAACTTCGCACGACTGGCTATCCCGCGACGATAAAGAAGTAGATAAATATGTAGCAGACCCTCGCTGCGGCTTCGTATGCGGTGCGGGGTTCTTTGCGGGGTTGTTTATGGCTGTGCGAGAAGTAATGAAGCACTCTTCCATCACTAATATTCCTGAAAACCTACCGGTGTACTGCATAGCTGGCTCAGCAGACCCTGTAGGACTTATGGGCAAAGGCTTTTTGCAATTGATAGAAAAATGGAAAAAGGCCGGAATTAAAATTGATTACAAATTATATGAGGACGGAAGGCACGAAATGCTCAATGAAATAAACAGAGAAGAAGTGAGGGAGGATTTAATGGAGTGGCTGAATAAGAAAATTATTGAATAAGGATTTCTGAATTGAGATTGCTATAAACCCATTTTACCTCTTACCTTTTGCATTTTACCTTTTGCATTATCACTTCCATGCCTTCTGCAAATTTTTATTAAATATCACATAACTCTCCTCTATCCTCTCCCCAAAATACTTTATAGGGCTTTCCATATTTTTTGCAGGCATATAGCCGGAGAAGGGTGCTGGCTGCGCTCCCGGAGACGCTAGCAAAATAGTGTGCGGGAAAGTCATTCTGCCGTAGGTAAGATACATTGCCAGGTCGTGGACGCCATTTCGACTATTGTATTTGTACAATTTGCCATTGAAAATAATGTCCTCGCGAGAAACTACAGACATTTGCACAGCATAATATTTATCATTTACATAGCCAGAAAGTTGCTTGTCTTTGAAGGTCTCGTTCTCCATTTTCCTGCACCAGCCGCAGCCCGGCGAAGAAATATATACTAATACTGGTCTGGGCTCCGCTGTTGATGCTTTTGCCAGTTCCTCAAAGCTCTTCCATTCTACTTCTTTTTTCTGAGCAGTAGCCGGCAGTGTTAAAAATAAAACCAAAGAAATAAAAAGGATAACTTTTCTCATAGATAAATTGTTATGTACCTTACCAGCATTATTGAAAAGGAAAAATTCATGCAAAAAATTGTAGTTGCCATTACCGGAGCCAGTGGAAGTATTTACGCAAAGTTACTTCTGCAGAAGTTAATAGAAAGGAAAAGTGAAATCACTGAACTTGCGGTAGTAATGAGCAATAATGCTAAAGCTGTTTGGGAAACAGAACTAGGCAATATAGATTACCAAACTCTTGATGTACAATTCTATGATAAGAATGATTTTCACGCACCTTTCGCTTCCGGGAGCGCACAGTTCAATACACTTATTATAATTCCCTGCAGTATGGGTACGCTGGGCAGAATAGCAGGAGGGATAAGCAATGACCTTGTGACCAGAGCAGCAGATGTAATCCTAAAAGAGCGCAGAAAACTAATATGCGTAGCAAGAGAAATGCCCTACAATCTTATTCATTTAAGAAACATGGAAACTATTACACTTGCCGGCGGAATTATTTGTCCCGCTACACCTTCTTTCTATCACAATCCTACTACGGTAGAAGAGGTAGCACTCACCGTAGTAGATCGCGTGCTGGATCTGGCGGGAATAGACAGTAAGAGTAAGCGTTGGGGAGAATAAAAATAACTAGTTCCCATGCAACATCATCCACTTACTAGTCTCGTACATAGCAGAGGTAAGTCTGCTCAATTCCCTCATTTTTTCTTGCCGCTTCTGTGGCAGTAAAACCGTGCTGTCTTTCTGTACCTGCACGAGCTCCTCCTTATCTATCCTTAGATTTTTACGATAATAAAAACTATCTGTAACCATACCTATCCAGCCCATTCCATGATAGATAATAAAAGCCGCATCAGTATTTCTGTTTGGTCTGAATAGGTCTCTGCCTAGTGTGGCATTTGTATATGGCTGATTGAGGAACCCCGCTATAGTAGGCAATACATCTATCTGCGAAACTGTTTCTGTATGAATGGCAGGAGCTAGCAAAGCAGGAGAATAAAATAAAAGTGGGGTGTGGTTTTCTGCCAGTCGCTGCTCTTGCCAAGCAGCGGGGTAAATAGCTGAGGCATCGCCTTCTACACCATTATCGCCCACAAGTACAAATATGGTATTTGCAAAGTAGCTTTCCTTCTTTGCTGCTTCTATAAATGTTTTAATGCTTTCATCTTCGTAAGCCATAGCCTCATAGTCCAGGGCAGATTCAAATCCATATTTTTTTAGAAACTCATCGGAGTATTTAGCTTGTGCAGGAGCGAGATTATCTACCGGAAGCGCATAAGGTCTTCGCAGGTTAATGGTCTGCAGCAATGCAATAAAAGGCTTATTTTGACTGCGAAATTTCAAATTGGCCTCAGCAAACATAGTTTTATCCTCTACCCCCAGTACATTATTTCCTTTGGCAGCATAATCATCTATATCTGTGATATTTATACCCTTTACATTTTTCATCAGACCTTCATAATTATTGAGCTGAGCATTCCCGCCAAAAAAGTACATTTTATTGTAGCCTGTAATATCATTAAGTATACTTTCTTGCTCTACTGTTTCTTCATTTTGACTACTGAATTTCTTTAACTGAACATCAGGAATTCCAGTGACAAGCGCATACAAGCCTCTGGCAGTACCATAAGCTGGAGAAAAACACCGTGGGAAAAAGATGCCATCATTGGCCATGCTTTGCATATATGGTGTAGCATTGGCCGGGTTACCACTCATAGAGGTCTTAAACATTGGCAAGTTCTTGCAGAAAATAATCACAACATTTGGCGCCACATCCAAAGCCATGTTTCTGGGCTGCACTACCCTAGTGTACTTCCCATAGCTATTCTGCTTGTCCAATTGTAAGTGTGCCGCTATCGTCTTATAGTAAGCTCTGGCGCTGGTAACATAACTCGGTTTGCTGAAACGCAGAGAAGTAGCGAAATTCTGCAGCGGATTTAGTGCCAGATTGCTCTTAAACTCATTATCGAACCGAAATGCCCGGTAAAAATTTAATGGTCTTGCTGTGAGGAAGCCATACATAAACCAACACAAGACCAACAGGTATATAATATGCCATCGCCGCCTAAAACTAAACTTGTGTGTATTAATATTTTGGTCCTCTACTCCCAGATGAAATCGCTTGAAAATCCATAACATCATAAGAATAGCTCCCAGCAACGCTATAAGAATCCACAAGACGGGATAGCTTTGCCACACCATTTTTAGGCTTTCCTGAGGATCATCCATAAAAACAAGTGCTTCTGCATTGAGCCTTGAGTTAAGGTAAGCAAACTGACCGAAATCTGCACCATAAAAGAAGAGAATGATAAGAGTTACAAAGCCTAGATAATAGGTCCATATTTTCTTTGTTGATACACTATAGAAGGGATTCAGCCGCTTAAAAGAAGATAAAAGCGAAATTGGAAATAATAAAATAGCTATCCACCTAAGATCGTACTTAAGACCCAGCCAAAAGGAAGGCAGCAAATCTGAAAATGGAATCCTATCTGGTTTAAAAAAAACTACAGTCGCCAGCCTGAAAGCTGTGAAGATTACAAGAAATATCAGAAATATCTTGGCTAACCACTGCGTAGTCTTGGGGACCCGCTTGTCTCTGAGCATCTTAAAAAATTCCATGCAGTAGTTAAGTGTTGTTTACTTGTTGTGTGCGGACTGATTCAAACCTTTTTGAAAATTAAAAGATAAGAGTAGGCAATCCTAAGAGTTCCGGCAAAATTATACATTATTAGTTTAGATAGCAATGCCAAAGCTTTTATGTTATAGTCACGACGAAATGCGATGGAGCGTCCTAACTTCGTAGGCAGAGTCTCTGCTCGCAGGACTCGCCGTTCTAAAGCCTTGCAACACTATAGTCACCAATAACTGCAGCGAGTCCTTTACCTACAATCTTAGCCATGGACAGAGACTCGCCCAGGGAAATACCCCCCACCAGTTCTCAGGCGAGTCTCTGCTCGCAGGACTCGCCGCTGGATAACGAACAACTGGCAAGCAACTATTACAATTGAGATTTACTACATTTGAATCAAGTTTTCACATGACTACTTAAAAGTTTGCATGATCAACCTTTCTATTTTTACTAAGTTTCAGTCCCTGGACGAATCCCTGTTCCTACAAATAAATAAGAACCAGAACAACAGGATTTTTGACTACGTCATGCCACTATTAAGAGAAGCTACCTTTTGGGTGCCTCTATATTTATTTATGGCCTTACTTATTGTTGTCAATTTTGGGAAGCGAAGTATTTATTGGTTGTTAAGTGCCGGCATCACTGCTGGTCTATCAGATTTCATAAGCAGCAAAATTATTAAACCCTATTTTGCCCGTCCACGCCCTTGCATGGATGAACTTTTTTCTTCTAAAGTAACTTTACTAGCTAGCTATTGCGGCGGGAATGGCAGTTTCACATCCTCCCATGCCAGTAATCACTTTGGTCTGGCTTTTTTCTTTTTTATAACGCTCCAGCATATTATGCCTAGGGGCGTCTATTTCTTTTTTCTGTGGGCTACTCTAGTATGTTATGCACAAATATATGTGGGCGTACACTACCCCACTGACATCCTTGGAGGAATGGTCCTGGGTACAATTTTAGGAATCATTACCGGCAAAATTCACAACAATTTCAATAAACTGAGCTTAAATATCGTAGCACCACTGCCGCAATCCTGATTTACAGGCAAAGCTGAACCCTAGCCTCCGCAAAGCAGTTGGATACCCATTCTTAAGATTCAGAAAATCAATGTCCTTTTATAAGCAATTTTATTATAATTTTGCTAAAAAATAGCCTTTGTAAGGTACTATGACGGAAGTTTTTATTTTAATGCTCCTTATCTTTTTGAATGCCCTCTTCGTAATGAGCGAGATAGCACTGGTAAGTGCAAGGAAAGGTAGGCTGGAATCAATGGCCAATAAAGGCGACAGCAAAGCGCAAGTTGCCTTGGAACTCACAACAAATCCCGAAAAATTTTTAAGTACAGCGCAGATAGGTATTACCTTGATAAGCATCGTTACGGGTGTGTACTCCGGTGATAAATTTGGCAAGAACCTTGTGCCCGTTCTGGAGCAGGTCGATTTATTGAAGCCTTATGCCCCACAACTTGCTACCACAATTATAGTGGTAATAGTTACTTTTCTATCTATCATTTTTGGTGAGCTTATCCCAAAGAAATTTGGATTGCTAAGGGCAGAGAAGATAAGCAGAATAGTAGCGGGGCCAATGAATTTCCTAAGTAAGATAGGGCATCCTTTCGTGTGGATGTTGTCCGGTATTACTAATGTTATATTTAAACTTTTCAATATTCAGAAAGCAACTGATTCTGCTGTTACAGAAGAAGAAATAAAGCAGATGATAAATGAGGGTAGCGAGTTTGGAAGTATAGAAGAAGGGGAAAAAGAGATTATAGAACGTGTTTTTCATTTGGGAGACAGAAATATTACATCTTTGATGACGCACCGTACAGATATACAATGGTTGGATATAAATGATACTGTGGCAGACGTAAAAGCAAAGCTCGAAAAAGTGGTGTTCAGTACATTCCCGGTTTGCGAAGAAAATATTGATAATATCAAAGGACTGGTATACGTAAAAGACCTTTTCAAAGCAAAAAATCACGTAAAGCTGGGTGAAATTATAAAGCCAGCCTTGTTTGTACCGGAAAATAATAAAGCTTATACCCTATTAGAAAAATTGCGTACAAGTCAGATACATACATGTTTTGTAGTGAACGAATATGGCACACTAGAAGGAATGATTACCCTTAATGATATATTGGAAGCCATTATAGGCGAGGTGCCACAAAGTGAGCAGGAAGAGTACGAGATTGTAGAGCGGGAAGACGGCAGTTTCCTCGTAGATGGACAGGTTCATTTCTATGACTTCTTAAGCTATTTTGATAGAGCAGATTGGCTCAAAGAGGGCGATCAGGACTTTGATACCGTTGCCGGTTTCATCATTCACGAACTAGATTACATTCCTAAAACAGGTGAAAAAGTTTCCTGGCGTGATTTCAGTTTTGAAATCGTAGATATGGATGGCCAAAGAATTGACAAAGTTATTGTTGCCATTTCTGACGAACTGAAAGAGGAACTAAAAGAAGAAGAGGAAGCGCTGTAGTACTTCTGACTATACTCTTTACTTCAATTTTGTAAAAGATTCCGTCCTAAAGAATTTACTTTTCATGTAATTTATGGCTCAGGGTTGATTCTGCTGGCTTTCGCCGGTGAGCAGAAATCAATTGCGATTCTCAGGCTTTTCCTAAAATTTAGTTGCCATTTCTATGGAAAATAAGATGCTAGTTTAAGAACTTACACTCCATTTATTTGCTCACCTTCTATTTTGATTTTAAATTTGCTGCCCGCATTGGCTTGCAGAAATTCGGGATGTAGCGCAGCCCGGTAGCGCACACGTCTGGGGGGCGTGGGGTCGCAAGTTCAAATCTTGTCATCCCGACAAGCAAAAAATGGCCGCTTCTTTTTTACTGAAGCGGCTTTTTTCTTATTATTTCACATTTAGTGTTTCGCAGCGATTACTGTCGTAGATTGCTGTAGTGCAGTCATAATGGATGTATTAAAGCACCACACTTACTATAACAGAATATCTATTTCCTCGCCTTCCCTACAAAGTATAATATAAGTCCGACTACAAGTATAACACCGATAACACCTACCCACATTCCCGCTTTAAAAATACCCGCTATAGCTTCACAGCTTGTTAGTGTGGTGCTTATCGCAAAAAGCAAAAGGAGTAAAAAGCTGTTCTTTTGAATTAATTGCTGCATATAAGAAAGTTTTAGAAGATTGAAGAATAATAACTTTTATATCCCTATGAAAATATCTAGCCAAAAAATACCAATCTTGCTACAAGTTTGATGCATCTTATAATATACCTGTTCATTTTCACTTAAGCAGAAGTATATCCATGTAAAGCAGGGAGCTACCGAGGAGTATATATAATGTAAGCAAAACATTAATTGTCACATTTTTTATATGCTTCGTAGAATTTTATACTCATTCCACTATTATTTACAAATGTATTATTATCAGCTATGGAGGCAAAAGCACTACTCTATTCATAAATTATGGAAAAGAGTAGTTTTTTGTAGATATTTGCGCAACTCCTTTAATACATGAATTTACTTATCAAAAAGGCTACTGTAATTTGCAAAGGCTCTGCTTTTCATAATACAACTCGAGATATCCTTATTAAGAATGGTATTATAGAAACTATCGGAAACAATATTTCCGAAGAAAATCATCTTGTTGTAGAGGCAGAAGGTCTGCATGTGAGTATAGGCTGGGTAGATACCTGGAGCCACTTCTCTGACCCCGGAAATGAACAAAGAGAAACCCTGACTAGTGGAAGTGCAGCAGCTGCAGCCGGAGGGTTTACAGATGTATTCTTATTGCCGAATACAGTACCTGCAACAAGCACAAAATCGCAGGTAGAATATTTAAAAAATAAGTCAAAAGCTGGGGGTGTAAACATTCATCCCATAGCCACCATAAGCTTAAATGCCGAGGGTAAGCAGCTTGCAGAAATGTATGATATGAGTGCTAGTGGTGCCGTTGCATTCAGTGATGGACTCATGCCTATACTCGATCCGGGAATGCTGTTTAAAGCTTTGCAGTATGTATTGCCTATAGAGGGTACGATTATTCAGCTGCCCTACGATGACCGTTTTGTACCTCATGCGCTTATGAACGAGGGGATTGCCAGTACGAGATTTGGTTTACCTGGTACACCAGCCATGGCAGAAGCACTACTCATTCACAGAGATATACAATTGGCAGCTTATAGTAAAAGCAAAATTCATTTCACTGGTGTGAGCACCATGGCGGGCATGCAGCATATAGAAGAAGCAAAGAATAGAGGCGAACAAGTATCCTGCTCCGTGAGCCCATTTCACCTGTGGTATGTAGATGAAGACCTCGCAAGCTATGATAGTAATTATAAACTAGTACCTCCTTTAAGAACAACAGAAGATAGAGCCTATTTGCAAAAGGCATTCACAGAAGGCAAAATAGACTGCATAGCAAGCCATCACCTACCACAATTGCAGGACGAAAAAGATTGTGAACTTGCCTATGCAAAACCCGGTATGATATCCTTGCAAACGGCCTACGGCATGTACAATGCTTCGGGAGTTTCTGCGGAGCGTTTAGTAGATATGTTCACCACTTCTCCCCGGGAAATATTTGGGTTGCCGATGCCCGCCATCGCAGAAGGGGAAGAAGCCTGTTTCACTTTATTTTGTCCTGCAGAAAAATATACTTTCACAGAAGCAGATAACGAATCTATATCTAAGAATACTACTATGTACGGCACAGAACTCACCGGCAGGGTAATAGGGATTATTAATAACAAACAATTTATTTCTACGCAAAATGATTAAATCTCGCAGTACATCTATTGGTTTTTTTACGGGGGTAATTATGATTGCCATCACCCTTTTGTTTGTGTATGTACTTAAGTATGACATTACCGGCAACAACCAATTTGTGACCTACGGAATTTATGTATCCGGAATACTTCTTTCCCTGTATTCGTACAAGCATAAAGGGCATGAGCACAATCCCGGCCTCAAGAATTACTTTTCTGAAGGGTTCAAATGCTTTGTAGTAGCTACTTTACTTCTCGTACTATTCACAATTGTTTTTTATAAACTCAATCCGGAGATTCTGGAACAAGCATTAATACATAATGAGGCCCTGGTAAGAGAGCAAGGCAACCATACCAGTGCGGAGATAGCAGAAAATAACACTAAGCTGAGAAGCATTTTCATGCCAATGATGATAGGGATTACCACTATAAAATATCTTTTTATAGGCGCATTGATCACCCTCATAGGCAGTGGTTTCCTCAGCAAAAAATAATTGAAAGTCCTGCCCTTCTCTTATGCTACAAACTAGCTTATATTTGAAACCAAAATCGCTGTATTATTTTAAATGCCAAGAATGGATCTCTCTGTAGTAATACCCTTATTAAATGAAGAAGAATCTTTGCCAGAACTCACTGCATGGATAGATCGTGTGATGGAGGAACACAAGTATAGCTACGAAATAATTTTTATTGATGATGGCAGTACAGATAATTCCTGGCAAGTGATAGAAGGATTAAAACAAAAACATAACCAGGTAAAAGGCATCCGATTTAGAAGAAATTATGGGAAAAGTGCTGCGCTCAATGAAGGCTTTAAGGCTGCCGGGGGTGAGGTTATCATTACGATGGATGCAGATATGCAGGATAGCCCTGATGAGATACCAGAGCTGCGCCGGATGGTACTAGAAGAAAATTTTGACATCGTAAGCGGCTGGAAGAAAAAACGCTTTGATAATAAACTTACTAAGAACCTTCCTTCTAAGTTATTTAACGCCGCAGCCCGCCGTAGCAGCGGCATTAAGCTCAATGATTTTAACTGCGGATTGAAAGCTTACAAGAAAAAAGTAGTAAAAAGTATAGAAGTATATGGCGAAATGCATCGCTACATTCCTATCCTGGCTAAGTGGAGTGGATATTCCAAAATAGGGGAAAAAGTAGTAGAGCACAGAGCCAGAAAATACGGCGTTACTAAGTTTGGCTGGGAGCGATTTGTAAATGGCTTTCTTGATCTTTTTTCCATCATGTTTGTAGGAAAATTTGGTAAGCGCCCCATGCATTTCTTTGGCTTATGGGGCACTGTCTTCTTTGCACTTGGTTTTATTATCTTGTTTTACCTCACCATTTCTAAGTTTTTCTTTTTGCAAACCGGAATCACGCAGCGGCCATTGTTCTTTGTATCGCTCACTATTATGATTATAGGTAGTCAATTGTTTCTCGCTGGTTTTATAGGAGAACTCATTGCACGTACTTCCTCTGAGCGTAATACTTACCTTATAGATGAGAAGTTAGATCTTCCATTGTAGTTTTCATCAATCTTTTTCTTATGCACATTATTATCCTAGGTCCGGCGTATCCCTTACGAGGTGGCGGTCTTAGTACTTTTAATGAGCGACTCGCAAGGGCATTTATTGCGCAAGGTCACCATGTGCAGATTTATACTTTTTCGCTTCAATATCCCTCCTTCCTGTTTCCCGGCAAGTCGCAGTACAGCACAGATCCTGCTCCTAAGGATTTGGATATAAGGGTAAAAATAAATTCTGTAAACCCTTTGAACTGGTGGAGTGTAGGAAATGAACTTAAGCACCTGAAACCCGATATGATTGTAGTACGGTACTGGCTGCCTTTTATGGGGCCTTGTTTTGGTACTATTCTCAGGAGGGTAAAGAAGAACAAGTTCACAAAAGTCATTTGCATTGCTGATAATATTGTTCCTCACGAGAAGCGCCCTGGCGATAATGCATTTACAAAGTTTTTTATAAAGCCTGTAGATGCTTTTATAACCATGAGTAGCATTGTGATGGAGCAATTGCGCAGCTTTACTACAACAAAAAAAGCAACACTTGTCCCCCACCCCTTGTATGACAATTTTGGAGAAAAGATAGAAAGCAATGTTGCTCGCTCGCTGCTAAAATTAGAAAAAGAAAATTTCGTCATTTTATTTTTTGGGTTTATAAGACAATATAAAGGCCTGGATTTATTACTCGATGCCATGCCGGATGTCATTAAAAAAATTCCATCTGCGAAGCTTGTAATTGCTGGCGAATTCTATGACGATGCCGCACCATACATGCAGCAAATAGAAGACTTGGGCATTACCGATCACATTGCGCTGCACGATGGTTTTATTGAAAATGATATGGTTAAAAACTTTTTCTGCGCTGCTGATGTAGTCGTACAACCCTACAAACATGCCACACAGAGCGGTGTTACACCACTAGCTTACCATTTTGAAATACCTATGATACTGACTAACGTAGGCGGACTGGCAGATATGATAGAAGATGGAAAAAGCGGGCTGCTCGCAGAGCCAAATGCACAAGATATAGCAAAGAAAATAATAGAATATCATGCAAGCGGCAAAGCAAGTTTTTTGGCTGCACTTATAGATCGCAAGAAGCTGCTTAGTTGGGATGTGATGGTAGAAGAAATAATAAAACTCTCTAAAAACACCGCGGTGTAAAAACGTAAATTTGTAGCCATGCAAGATAGAATAGCCAAAGCCATACAAGATAGCATTGACACTAAACTCAAAGTACTAGCGAATAAAGAACTGCTGGGTAGAGTGCAGCAATCTGTAGAAATAGTAGCAGAAGCTTTTGCAGCAGGCAAGAAAGTTTTATTTTGTGGCAATGGCGGCAGCGCAGCCGACGCACAACACCTGGCAGCAGAATTTAGTGGTAGATATTATATAGATAGAGATGCCCTACCCTCAGAAGCCTTGCACGTAAACACTTCTTACCTTACCGCCGTGGCCAATGATTATAGCTACGATGTAGTGTATAGCCGCATGGTAAAAGGAATGGGGCACAAAGGCGACGTGCTCATTGGTCTAAGTACAAGTGGTAACAGTGTAAATATTGTTAAGGCTTTTGAAACTGCACGCAGCATAGGAATGCATACCATTGGTTTTACGGGCGAAGAAGGCGGTAATCTAAAAGCAGTGAGCGACATCCTACTCAATGTTCCGAGCAATGACACACCAAGAATACAGGAAAGTCATATTCTGCTCGGGCATATAATCTGTGAGTTGGTAGAAGAAAAGCATTTTAGGCCAGCAGAATAAAAATTCACAGCTGCTTGGCAATGGCGTCATCTCAAATAGCTTTCATGCACAATATTAAAAACAATTTCTCCTTAGCAAAAATAGACAAATCCTGGACCCTATTCCTAGACCGGGACGGTGTGATCAACTACGAGAAAAAGCTGGACTACATACACAAATGGAGCGAATTTAAATTCTACGAAGATGCTATTGAAGCCATAGCTATCCTCAATAAACATTTCAACAAAGTAATCATTGTAACTAACCAAAAGGGAGTGGGCAAAGGGCTTACAAAGGAAGAAGACTTGCGGGAGATACATGCTAACCTGGCAAAGGCAGTAGAAAATGCTGGTGGTAAAATAGATGCTTTTTACTACTGCACAGCACTGAGCAATGACGACATTTGCAGAAAACCCAATCCCGGTATGGGCATACAAGCTGCTAAGGACTTTTCAGATATAGATTTGCAAAAGGCAGTGATGGTGGGGAATAACATCAGCGACATGGAGTTTGCCCGCAATCTGGGCGTTCACAGCGTTTTTTTACAAACTACCAACCCAGACCTTGCATTGCCGGATGCCAGAATAGACCTACACTACCCTACACTCTGGCATTTTGCTCAAGCGCTTGATAAGCTTTAGTTAAAAGGCAGCTGTGCGCACAATTATTTATAGCTTTAGATGTTATTTTTGAAGGAATGAAAAGACTCTTATTCGCCATTTTTTTATTGTACTCCAGCAGCGCACTGGCGCAGCCTGTAAGTAATCCTGATCTTAAGATTTTAAATAAGATGCAGGACTCTCTTAAAACCCAGGCCTATAAAATTATTATGGCACCCAAGGTAGAAGAACGTTTCTCAGCTGATAGCAGCTTTACCAAAGGATTTGTGCGGGCACTTAAAATAAAAAATTCTTTCTATTTTCCATTTGATAGCCTGCAGAATATATCCCGCATGTATGCACCGGATAGTAGCTTTCGCATATTTACCTGGCAGTTACTGGTAAATGAAAATCTTGTAAGACAGCATGGTGCTATACAAATGCGGACAATTGACGGCTCTCTAAAATTGCTTCCTCTCATTGACAAAAGTGATGTAACTATAAACCAAAGAGATACCATTGCCAACAACTTTGGTTGGATGGGCGCAGTATATTATAAGATAATGCTCAACACTGCAGGGAATAAAAAGTACTACACCCTTCTCGGCTTTGACGACAATAACATTCGTTCAGATAAGCGGGTGATTGATGTCCTCAGTTTTTCTGACAAAGGGGAGCCTATCTTTGGCGCAAATATATTTGCTTACGACACAGCAAAGGGTGGTACGCTGCCAGCAAGAATAATCATGGAATTTAAAAAAGAGGCTTCGCCACGCCTTACTTATGATAACGAGCTAAAGATGATCGTAATGGAGCATCTAATTTCAACTACGGGAGATGTTCGTAAAAAATACACGCTTGTGCCAGATGGAGACTATGAAGGTTTTAAATGGGTAAATGGGAAATGGCGTTATGTGTCAAAAATCTTTAACCAGGTGACACCCGAAGGGCAATCCCCCATACCTATACCGCTGGGAGAAAGTACCATAAAGTAATTTTTCAATTTGAAGATTAGATAATTAGATAATTTCAAAGCAGTATTTTAGTCGAAATGCAACCTCCATTATCCAAATAGCAAACAATATGTTACCCATAAACATAGAAGAAAAATTTGCACTCATTCACGAATACTGGACTCCCAAACTCATAGCAGAATTTGATGAGCAGCAGGTGAAAATTGCTAAACTCAAAGGAGAATTTATTTGGCACAAACACGAGCACGAAGACGAACTGTTCTATGTGGTAAAAGGAGTTTTGCAAATAAAGATGAGGGAGGAACTTATAATCTTAAAAGCAGGAGAACTATACGTGGTTCCAAAAAATACTGAGCATTGTCCTGTGGCAGAAGAAGAGGTATGGGCTATGTTTATAGAATCGAGAAACACAAAGCATACGGGAGAAGTTAAGTGCGAGCGAACGGTAGAGCATATTGAGAGAATATAGGAACTACGATTTTTAATTTTTGATTTTAAGATTATGAAAGAAGCAATATTTGCAAATGGCTGTTTTTGGTGTACAGAAGCGGTTTTTCAGCTGGTAGAGGGCATAACTATGGTAGAGAGCGGCTACATAGGCGGAGCAGTAGACAATCCCACTTACAATCAGGTGTGCAGCGGCACTACGGGCCATGCAGAAGGGATAAAGATCACCTATGACGAAAGCAAAATAAGCTACGGAGAACTCTTAGAAATTTTTTGGAACACCCACGACCCCACTACATTAAATCGGCAGGGCAATGACATAGGAACACAATACAGAAGTGCGATTTTTTATGCCAATGAAGAAGAAAAAAAAATAGCGGAAGATTATATGCAGGCGCTTACAGATAAAAACACTTTTGGGAAACCTATCGTAACCACGTTAGAACCACAAACTACATGGTACCCTGCAGAGCAATATCATCAAAACTATTATAACGATAACAAGGCGGCTTCTTATTGCCAGTTTGTAGTAAGACCTAAGGTAGAGAAGTTTAAGCAGTTGTTTCCGCAGAGGGTGGTCAGCAATTCTTGAGAATGGAGAAAGGAGCATCCTAAATATTTTTCAAAAATCGGCCTGTTACTACTATAGGATAGACTACCAAATCACTTTTACTGGTAGTTACATAGGAAAGAGAGATAGGCGCAATAGAAAGGGCACAGTACAAAGTGTTTTTGAAACTGAATAATTTCTGACTACTCTTTCAAAAAATCACAACTCCCAAATCAAAAATCCCCCACTACCATACATTCCTCGGACAATTGTCCCCATACTTATTTCCTATAAGGAAACCTACCATAAACTCGTGTGTATTACCTGTATAGGTGCGTAATTTATTGGTGGTAGCTACTTCGTATGCATAGCTGAGGTTAAGTGTATTGGAAATATTGATTCCCGCCATGCCACCATAGCCTGATAGAAAATCTCCATACCTGTAGTTTCCCCCTACCCATAAGAGATCACGATATTGCAGCTTGGCACTGCCATGAACGCCTAGCAGGTTTGGCTGCCAGTACTGCAGCATTACAGATGGTATAAGGTTAAGGTCATCGCTTACTTCTATTCTATAGCCGGCGGTAAGAAATCCGTTCGGATTATAAAAAGTACCATATTTATCGTCTTTTACAAATTTGTATTTCCCGGGTATAATATTAAGTACAGAAACTCCTGCATAATACCTATCTGAGTATAACCATAGTCCTACTCCTACTTCCGGCTTAAGCCTTTTTAGATCCCCATTAGTAAATCCTATTGCCGGGTCATTGGGGTCCAGGTCAGCAAAGTCTATCTTACTTCTGTCAAGATTTACGCTACTTATACCAGCACTAAAACCTCCTGCAAGCGAAAGCTTTGGCCCTAGTGGCAAGTGATATGCGTAAGTGGCATTTACAGACCATCTGTTAAAGTAGCCTGCCTTGTCATTCACTGCCTGAAAACCAATACCATGATGCGCTTCCGGGGCTGTGTATTCCCGCCAGTAAGCATTTCCTCTAGGGTTTTCGCCCGGAACTCTGTATGAAGTAGCACTGGTAGCCATATCAGATTTGCCTATAGCACCGTGCATACTTATGTAAGTGGTTACAGGTGCTCCTTCTATATTGGTCCATTGGTTGCGGTTGCTAATCTTTACATCCGTATAGTTTTCTATACCAGTCACCGCAGGATTTAGAATGTAATTATTGAGAACGTATTGCGTATAGGAAGGTTTGGCCTGCGCATACAGCGTACCGTAAGACAAGAACAAACAAACCAATACTCCAGGAAATTTAATTTTTATGATATTCTGCATTCTGTTTTTCTAATATTTTACTTTACAATGGTTACATAGCCGGTAATAGGTGGCTTACCATTCTCTGGTTCTATAATGTAATAGTACGTATCTACAGGAACAGATTTGCCTTTTACATTTCCATCCCATGGCTGCGGATAACCCTTACTACTAAATACCAAAGCTCCCGTGCGGGTAAATACATTCACCTTCGCATTGGGATAGGTATTAAGGAACTTTATAACCCAATAATCATTTATTCCATCACCATTAGGCGAGAAGGTATTTGGAATCCTGGGATCTTTGAGCACGATCACTGACATGGTATCGGAAGCACTACACTGCCCTTGAGCACTCACGGTAAGTCTATAATTTACGTCTGTAAGCGGAGTGGTTAAAGGTGATTTAAGCGTTCTGTCATTTAAGTAGCCACCCGGTGCTGCCACATTCCAGGTCCAGAGGTAAGACAATCCATTTCCTGTAATTATTGGGTTTATGGGTGTACTACCTCCTTCCAGCACATACAAAGTAGGCCCCGCATCTACAGTAGGAAACTGGAATACATTAAACAATTTAGAAGTATCCCCTGTGCAACCAAATGAATTTGTAACTGTAAGTTTTACATTGAACGCTCCCACTTTAGTATAAGTATAAGTCGGCGGATTTTGAACCATAGCAGAACCAACTCCATCACCATATAACCAACTCCAAGACTGTAGCGTACCGTCTTTTCCATCGCTTCGGTCCAGGAATGTAACAGTCTGCCCTATACATATATTTGGAGTGCTTGTAGCAAAATCTGCTGTAGGCTTAGGGTGTAGCTTATTAAGCACTATGGTAGTATCATAAGAACAACCTGCTCCGCTCGTAATAGTGAGCTTTACATTATAACTAGCAATTGCAGTATAGGTATGACTTGGATTAGCCAGTGTGCTTGTATTAGAAGCTCCCGAAGCAGGGTCGCCAAAATCCCACAGGTAGGTAAATTGAGCCTGAGTTCCATCTACAATGGTACTGCTGCTACTATTAAATGTAACGACAGCATTTGGCAGACAATAGTCTGTCTTATCAGTTGTAAAATTAGGTTGAGGCTTAGGACTTACTATCACAGACTGAGTAGAAGTAGTGCTTCTGCAACCGTCTGCCGATACAGTGTACATAGAGATGGTAAAAGTACCAGTGTTAGCAAATACGTGCGTAAATGTGGAACCCGGTGCATGGTTTTCCGGAGGCGTTCCATCTCCAAAGTCCCAAACTGTATTCGTTAAACTACCGCCTGTAGCAGCCGTGCTATTATCTTTAAATGAGGTGGGATTACCCTGGCAGCTAGGTGGTGTTATGGTAAACCTTGCTGTAGCTGTATCCAGTACAGTGATGGTTTGCGTAGCAGAATCCTTACAACCTCCTGCAGAAGAAGTGTATACAAACTTTATAGTCTGCGGCACTCCTATCGGCACCAGTTTGGGATCGAAGATACCAGCAGAAGTTACGCCCGGACCGGAAAAGATACCTGTACCTGGCACCCCGCCAGTTTCTGTAGCTTGAGTTATCTGGTAAGGAGTAGCAGTATAACAAGCCGGCGGAATAGCGGCAAATGCAACTTTAGGAGATGCATTTACATCTACAGAAGTTACTTTATCGCTAAAACATACTCCCCCGCTAAAGGCTCTTACTCTCACCTGATAAGTACGCACAAGTGGCGATTGGAAATCTGGATATTTATGATTATATATTTTATTAAAAACAGGATTGTCATCAAAATCGAAGACCGTAGGTGCTCCTGCATTGTCCCAATATATTTCTAACTTGGTAATATTACCCGATGCAATGGTAGATTTGTTTTGTATTCCCACGCTGTCATTGGCACAGTTTGCTCCCGGACTGGTCTGTACAAAATCACTCATCGGATTTCCGCCATTGATAGTAAGCACCTGATTGCTAAGCGTGTCTTTACAACCCGTATTTGTGGTTACAATAAGTTGTACGTTATAATTGCCTACAGCGTTATAGGTATGCTGGGCATTCTGCACCGTAGAAGTATTAAGCGGGCCACTGCCAGGATCCCCAAAGTTCCACAACCATCCCGTAATGGTAGATGGTGCTGCTACAGAGCTGGTATCAGTAAACTGAGCAAATTGATCTAAAAGACAAACCTCAGGCAAAATAAATCCTGCCTTAGGTTGCGGGTTAATAGACGTGGTGCTGGTGGTGGTATGCATACAGCCATTGCTGCTAGTAATGGTAAGCGTAACTACATAGCTTCCTGAGCTAAAAAAGATATGACTTGGATTTTGCAGGCTGGAGGTATTAGCTGCTCCGCTTGCGGGATCACCAAAATCCCATGCATACCCGGTAATAGTGCCTGCCCCGGCAGTTGATGCACTGCTATTAAATAGAGACGGAACGCCTATACACGCAGGTGTACCGCCCGTAAAGGAGGCAACTGGTGCCGGGTAAATTGTTATAACCGCATTCCCGGTTTGTGGCTGGTTGCAATTTGTACTGCTACTTTCTCTCACAGAAACTAGCGTATAAGTAAATGTACCTGCTACCGCCGTAGAAGCAGTAACTGTAGCTATATTACTCCCCGCAGGGGAGTTTACAGTAAACGGAGTACCACCATTGATCGTGTAGGTAAATATATAAGGAGCATTACCATTGGCACCTGTAAAAGTAACTACAGGAGCAGGACTAGCATTTAGACATAATGAAGCTGTACCACTTATCGTAGCGGTAGGCAAACCATTTACTACAAAAACAGTATTAGGAGCAGGAGCGAAAGTATTTAAACAACCTCCTGTAGTTCCCTCAGAAACAGAAATGAGGTTATAAGTAAAGGTACCTACCGTAGTAGTAGGAACTGCTACTGTAACGGAACTACTACCACCAGAAGTACTCACAGTCTGAGCCGTGCCGCCATTAATGTTGTAAGTAAATGTATAGGGAAGTACACCATTGCTACCTGTAAATGTAACCACATTGCCAGTGCTTTGCTGGCATACGGTAGTGCCGCCAGCAATGGTTGCAGATGGGAAAGGGTTTACAACAACCGTGGCAGACACATTAGAAATAGGCCCCGTAACACACAGTGCCGATCCTGTGTTCTGAACCTGCGTTACATTATAAGTGTACGTACCCACGGTTGTGGTAGGTACATTTACAGTCACAGTATTAGCAGTGCCGGTAGTAGTGATTGTTTGCGTAGTGCCACCGTTAATGTTATACTGGAATGTATACGGTGCCGATCCTCCGCTACCGGTAAAGGTAATGGTGGGCTGCGCTGCATTCTGACACACTGTTGGAGCACTGGCGGTAACTGCCGCCGTAGGTAAGGCTGCCACCACTATTTGTTTGGTAATAGTATCTCCTATACAACCTGCCGTAGTAATGCTAGAGAATCGTACATTATAAGTACCCGATGCAGAAAACAAATGCGTAGGATTTTTAACACTGGAAGTGTTATTACCTCCCGAACCCGGGTCTCCAAAATCCCAATACCATAAATAAGGCGGTTTTGCTGACACAGTAGCATCTGAAAACTGTACCGTCTCTGCAACACAGCGAGGTGTAGTATTAGCAAAAGCTACCACAGGCGTGGCAGAAACCTCCAAAGTGAAGTCAATATCCTGTACGCTACCGCAACCTCCTGCTGTAGCAGGAGCATATGTAGTTATCCTTACTGGAAAACTACCAAGAGCTGTAAAATTGTATGTGGTAGGTAGCGAGTACCAATAAATAGTTTTACCATCAATAACTGTGGTAGAGTCTATAGTGGGGTTTGTCTGTGTTACATTTACCAGATTAGGACCTGGTGGATTTGGTGCATTAAAAAAATTCCAATAAATACTATCTGGCTGGTATGGAAGGGCTACTTTAAATTTAAAGGGTGTACCCGCACATATAGTAGGAGTGGGTTCTATTCCGTATTGTGTACCTACGCCTACTTGCTGATAGAGATCCCGGACATTTGTACCTGCATTATAGCCATAACTTTCAAAGCTTCCATACCCATAAGCAATAGCATTAAAACCAGAATCGGATTGAATGATATGAGCCGTTCCTCCTGTGACAGATTGTGTAAGGTAAGAATAAGCCCCATTTTGCGGATGCGGAGTCCAGAGAGACGAAGCAACAGGTGCTCCATCAAGCAAGAAAGATGATAAGGCTGTGCCGCCATTTGGTATAATGACATTATAATAATGCTGCGTTATGGCAAAATTTGGTGTAGCGTTCCATATAACCCTGTCAATATTTTGTTCAGTCGGACTTAAATAAATCACTTCTGGATCACCAGGTGAACCATTACCACAATTACCAGACGAAGTTATGTACTGTGCTACAGTAACGGGCAGATCAGATTCAATTCTTAATGCTGCACTTGTAATAGGAACTTCGTAATAAAAACCATTTATCAATGGCAAAGTGATAGGCGTTCCGTTTAATTTAACCTGAGCAGCAGAATTACTCACACAAATTCTATAAATGTTTCTACTCATAGCTCCTCCAGTAGATGTGGTAAGATAGTTTTTACCCCAGGCACTCTGCGGAAATGCTTGTACCATATAGTTATCAGAAGAAACACCGGCTGATGGGCATGCTATTCCTATCCGACCGCTACCAGAAAAAACGCCTATTCTTTTGCAACCGCTGCCTCCAGAAGCAAGGCTTCTAATTCTGCTTCCTGTTAGGTCAGACCCACTATTTGAGCCTTGAACCCCTTTTACATTATAAATTTGACCCTGCGTAAGTTGCACAGTAAATGGAACTCCTGTAGCGTGCCCGCCTAAGACTGCCGCCGAAGGTGTAATTTCTACCGTAGTAGTGCCAGTATCAGTAGCTACCACATAGAAGAAGCAGTTTGCATTTGCTGTATTTGAAATATTTGTAAAATTGATACTATAATAGTCCTTACCTAAAGTATTGGTCGGAAATAAGATAGTAGCGCCAGAGACACTACTATTATATATATGAGCATAAGCAACAACGGGCTTGTCAGCGACTATATGTATGCCCTTATTCTCTGGACTTGTACTTTCGTTTATTAATCTAACGTCTTGTGCACCTGCTTTTGGGATATTAGCAGAAACACTTATTCCCGGCGTTGCACCCGTCGTTATAGTTTCAGTATATCCGTTTGAAGGAATAGTAATAGTAATCGTAGTAACACCTTCCGTAGCAAAATATAATCGCATTTCTTGGCCATTACCTGCTACCATCGCCTGGTGGTATCCATACCCTACCCAAAAATCTTTTCCCTTGTTGGAAAAGTCCTGCGCAAATATTCCGGAAAAACTTATAAGAAATAGAAAGGAGGAGAATAAAAATTTCTTCATTAAACTATTGATTAGCAATTTGATAAATGTTTCAAAGAATTTGCGTAGAACGCAAGACGTAAATTTACCTAACAAAAACGATAAAACAGCGTTCTAAGAAACAAAAACATAAAAGAATTCAAATTACAGTTGTAGTATAACTGATGTCAAATCTGTAGTTATTGCTTTTAAGAATGTGTGCCGGGGTAGAATACACAAACGTTATTTAGTGGAATTTATTGTTATATCCCTGTATACAAACTAGCAAGTCTATTTACTTTTAATGCAATTACCTTTTTGCACCCAGTGACTATCCTCCTTTCTGTATAACTGAAAATATTGCAAACTGTCAGCTGCTTTAGTCATCTTAAGTCTAAAAATAAAATTATGTGGATTCCTGGGGTTGGAACCCCACACCTGCCCTACGGACTTGTATTTCTTTCCATCTGCACTAGCCATAATCCTCCAGGAAGACTCCCGTGGGTAGTTTGCCTCCCACGTGAGCAAAACGGCTTTCACCGTGTAGGTGTACGTAAAATTGGAAATGAGAGACTCAGTAGTTGGCGGCTGTGCAAACCCAGTCGTCATTAGCATTAGGAAGAAAGAGAAGAAGAATGATTTTTTCATCAGAAGATATTTCGTTTAACATGCTGAGGATTTTGTCGTCGGGTAAATATAAGAATTAATATATATCTAAAAAAAGCTACTCTGTATGCCGGCAAGCATTATAATATCTGTTGCCATTTTGACATCTTTGTCGTTTATTAAATTGTATTAACTGCGCCAACTCCTCATAGTGTCTATTTGATCCGTTCTACAGGTAGAGGGTACTCAAGGCTCGGAAACAAATTTGGAGTCAAAATTCGAAAAATAGATAAATAAAATTTACAATACGTAATGATTAATAAACTTTTATATAAGGT
>JBBKWE010000282.1:0-3850 GCA_037968795.1 Ferruginibacter sp. | reverse complement strand
AAACAGAAGAACAGAAATGACGGTGAGGAATTTCTAAAATATATATTTTAAGATTAAAGCGCCCTCTGTCTCTACCGGCAGGGGGCGCTTTGCGTCACGATTTTTTTCATTGAAAATTTATACTTCTTAACCCTTATGGCATAGACTTATTTTATATCTACCACCAAACCAGAAAGGGAAACACAGCTGAACATTCTATTGTTATTGTAGACAACCAAATTATAGGGAAGCAACATTTTACTGTTACTTTCTTAGTTAAAAAAAATACAGTTTGAAAAAGATATTTTTCTTATCCATATTAGTGCTGTCTATTTTACTGGAAGTTTATCTATGCTTTCAAGCTTTCTATGATCCACCCAGTCTTATTTCCTCCTATGGCATCACTTATAGCAAGGATTTGCAATTGCCTATGTATCTCATTGCCTGGTTTCTATTGCTTATAGTTTTGTTGATAGTTGTGATGATTTATCAGCTGCTACAAAATAATTTTCATTCGTATGCGCTGCTATATACATTATGCTTATGGTGGGTTGGTATTGGTATAGGTATTTATTTCTATGCGGGGACTGGTATAAATCTGCTTACAGATAGTGTAAAAGGAATTGCTCTTTTTGTGGCTGCATATTTATATCAGAAAGATAAATAGATAGCAGGCAGAAAAGTGATTATATAATAGTATTTTGTACAAAGTTCTTATAGGAATGGGTCCTGACTTGCGGTCATCACCTCCGCTAAGAATTATTCCACATCGCATAAAAAAGCCGCCGGGAAATTAATCTCGGCGGCTTTTAAAGTCATTTATAAATTACTGCTGCTTCAGCACTGGTGGGGTCTCTACACTTGGTTTTACTGCCACACTATCATAATTCCCTTTCATAGCTATCATCTGCTCTAGTTGATAATTATTCCTTCCTTCCTCGTCACTAAGGGCTTCCCGCTTATTATCGCTTAGTCCTATGTAGTAAGCAGCCTGCTCTTCCATATCTTTCTTAAGGGCATTAAAAACCTTGTCTGCAAGCGCTTTATCTTCTGCAAGGTAAGCAGCTTGTAGGAATTGCATACTGAACTGGTTGTGCTGCTGGTATCGGCCTACCATTCCGTAAGGCATATTTTCCTGTTTCACATTGTCATCGTACTTGTGTAGTAATTTCCGGGCGGCCTCTTTTTCCCCTTGCAAGGATAGTCCTATAGCAGCCTGCGCATAAGCTAGTTTTATACTATTAAGATGGCGCCTGTTTTCTTCATCAAAATATACACCTGCTTTTGAAGCTCCACCAAACTTGAACTTATTGAGCATTTTTTCTACGATCTTGTCCTTCTCCACATTGCTCTGCTTAACAGGCACTAACCTGTAGGTCATACCATCCTGGCGCAGATAATCGCCAAAACCTAGTTCGCCATATGGCGAGGTAAAGTAAATTGGACGCTTCCACTGATTTGCAGCTATGATATTTAAAATAGCAGACTCATTCTTAAATAATGCCGTCTTATCTATCTGAAATTCCAGTTGAGATACAATAGAATCAGTCGCTTTTACTGTACCATTCGCTCGAACAGTAGCAGCATTTACAGGTACAGTTACTCGCTTGCTAGGGAATATATTCAGCACATCTCCATCAGGTCTAGGGATAACATTTTCCGGAGCATCGCTGCCTGCATATTGCTTCATCATTGTATGCAAATCCATGCTCGCATTGGGGTCTGTGCCTGGCATAGGTCTATAGTACAGCACATCTCTGCGGCTTCCTTCAATTTCTTTTGCCGTCCATAACACATCTATAGGGTCACTTTCATTCACCTTATAGCGCAGCTGATTTATATACCAGTCTGTACCCATAAGGCTACTGTTTATTACCCTTACATCTTTGCGTATTCCCAGCACTTCCTGGGCAAACCACAGCGGGTAAGTATCATTGTCACCAAAGGAAACGAGGATGGCATTCGGAGCACAACTTTCAAGATAATCCACCGCAAGATCCGGCGCCAGTGTTTTATTGCTTCTGTCATGATCGTCCCACTCCTGGGAGGCCATAAGAACCGGTACAACAAGCAGGCATAATACAGCGGCCACCATACCAGCAGTCTTTGTATTCTTTATTCCTTTGAGCAATAGTTCTTTTATGTACAACACACCTAGTCCTATCCATATAGCAAAAGCATAAAAAGAACCTACATAAGCATAATCCCTTTCACGAGGCTGGTTGCCCGCCTGATTGAGGTATATACAAATGGCAAATCCGGTAAAAAAGAACAACAATCCCGTAACGAGAAAATCTTTCTTATCTCTTTTGTACTGGTAAAAAATACCCAGCAACCCCAGGATAAATGGTAGAGCAAAAAGTTTATTATTTGCCTTATTATCTCTTAATGTTTCTGGTAAAGTACTTTGATCGCCCAGGCGAATGTTGTCATAAAAACCTATGCCGGTCTTCCAGTTGCCATCCCGCACATTACCCATATTAGTACCTTGTACGTCATTCTGCTTACCGGCAAAATTCCACATAAAGTATCGCCAGTACATCCAATTGATCTGGTATTGTATAAAGAAACTAATATTCTCCGCCATAGTAGGAGGACGATCATAATTCCCCTGCTTATCCTTGCCTATTCCTGCAAAGCTGGCATAATAGTCTGCGTGGCCCTGATCATTGCTTTGATCCCACATACGTGGGAAGAAGTGTTTGTCAGCAGCATCGTACTGGTAACTCATCTTTTCGCCGCCATCAATATATTTATCTTGACCTTTAAAATAATTAGTACCATTGCTGGCCATGTCTGCATTACCGGTAGCATCTCTTTTTACGTCTGCAGTAAAATCCTGACCATATAAGATTGGCCAGTCACCATACTGCTCGCGGGCTACGTACCCCACAAGACTCACAGGATTATCTACATTAAACATGTCAATCGAAGGATCTGCACTGCTTCTTATAAGGGTGGTAAAATAGGTGGAGTACCCCAAAAGCATAAAAATAAAACTCCATAGACCTAGCCGCACAAAATGCCATCCTCTTTTCTTAGCATAGCGAATACCAAAATAAGCTAGTGCGCCTATGAGCAAGAAAAAGAAAGTAAATCCAGTAAAGAATGGTAGGCCAAAGCTATTTACAAATAATATATCCATATTGCCTGCGCCCTTAATACTCCATTGTATCACCGCTTTTTGTACGAGGCCTGTAATGAGACAACCTATAATAAATGCCCAAAATGTACCCCAAGCAGTAACCTTATATCTTTTAAAATAATAAATAATTACCATCGCCGGGATAGTCAATAGATTGAGCAAATGCACGCCTATACTCAGTCCCATAAGGTAAAATATGAGGATTAGCCATTTATCTGCTTGTGTAAAGTGGCCTGTAATTCCTGCAGCTTGCTCTTCTGTAACGGCGTGCTCCCACTTGAGCATACACCAGAAAACGAGGGCGGTAAAGAAGGAAGACAATGCATATACCTCACCCTCCACAGCACTGTACCAGAAGCTATCAGAGAAAGTATAAGCAAGGGCACCTACTGCACCCGAGGCCATTATGATAAACATCTTAGAGCCATCAATCTCAAGGCCGTCTTTCTGCACTATCTTACGGGCAAAGTGGGTAATGGTCCAAAACAAGAAAAGAATAGTAAAACCACTGGCGAGAGCGCTCATAAGGTTAATACCTGTAGCAGCATTTTCTGCTCCAAAAGGCACCATAAACAAGCGGCCTATCAATACAAATAGGGGAGCTCCTGGCGGGTGAGGAATTTGTAATTTGTATGCACTACTGGCAAACTCTCCACAGTCCCAAAGGCTACCGCCGGCTTCCATGGTAAGGATATAAACCAGGCAAGCTATGATGCATACAGCCCA
>JBBKWE010000281.1:0-26312 GCA_037968795.1 Ferruginibacter sp. | reverse complement strand
CAGGGAAATATGAAATTGAAAATAACAGCAGTATTATAAGCCTCGTACGCCAGTTGAATAATGGGAAGCAAGCTCCGGTGAAGTTTGTGATTACCAAACTGCGAACCAGAGCAGACCTTGCAAAACGCATAGGAAAGTATTTTGAAGTAGATTCTGCAGAAGTGGCTATTTACATCAACAGCGATGACTCCCTTGCGAAATACAGATTAGACCCTAATACACTGATGACTATTGTAATCCCCAACACTTACAATATGCGCTGGACAAATAGTGTAGAAGAAATTATTGAAAGATTAAAGAAGGAAAAAGATGATTTCTGGACTGAGAGTAGAAAAGATAAAGCGAAAAAGAAAACACTAAGTCCTGCTGAAGTGTATATTATGGCAAGCATTATAGAAGAAGAAACAAATAAGCAAAAAGATAAATTGCTTATAGCCAGCACTTACATTAACAGGCTTAATAGGGGAATAAAGTTAGAGGCAGACCCAACCGTAAAGTTTGCCATGCAGGATTTTGGCCTAAAACGTATTCTGCATAAGCATCTGGATTACTATTCTCCATACAACACTTATAGAAATTTGGGTTTACCGCCGGGTCCTATTTGTACGCCTGCTATTTCTACCATAGATGCTGTGCTAGATGCACCAGAAACAGATTACCTTTTTTTCGTAGCCAAGCCCGACTTTAAGGGCTACAGTAACTTTGCTACGAATTACAAGCAACACCTTGTATATGCAAGGCAGTACCAGCAGGCCCTAGATAGCCTCATTATACGCAAGAGACAAAAAGCCGACAGCAGCAGATAGTGAAAAAAATTACTAGAATCATATTAACTAAAACACCGCTGCAATGGGTCTTGAGAAAATCAAAAGAGTGGCACCCAAGAGGTTTTGGGGGGCATTCCTTTTATGAAGTGATGGGATTTTTCAAGAACCAGCTTAACTGGCAAGGGCTAATAGAAAGGGCGTCTGCCATTTCCTATAACACCATCATGGCCTTGCCGCCTTCTCTGTTATTTTTTTTTACCATAATTCCCACACTCCCGTTTATACCAAAAGAAAGTATAAAGCTGCAATTGCATGAGCTTATTTATGACATCATACCGGCAAAAGTTCATAACAAGGAAATTATCAGCTTCATAGATCAATTTATGGATAATAGTAAGGTCGGACTCCTTTCTTTTGGATTGATACTTTCCCTCTTTTTTGCGAGCAACGCCACCATGGGACTTATTCGCAGCTTCAATAGAGACTACATTGGATTTAAGAAAAGAAAAGGTCTGAGCAAGCGCTGGATAGCTCTTAAACTCACTGTGATCATATTCGGTCTTCTGCTTGCTTATTTCTTTCTTCTTATAATGCAGGGAAAACTTCTTGACCTTTTAGTGAAAGATGCCGCCTGGAAGACGGTGATCCTCTACAGCAGATGGGTATTTATATTTCTGCTTATTTACAGTGCTATAGCATTTACATTTCGATATGCCCCGGCAGTGCAGAAAAAATGGGGCTTCTTCTCGCCAGGTGCCGTACTCACTACCTCCCTGAGCGTACTGGCATCTGTGGGCTTCTCCATATTTGTAAATAACTTTGGTAGGTACAATGCCTTATATGGAGCAATAGGATCTATTATGATGCTCATGGCCTTTATCTATTTAAATTCTCTCTCCCTCCTTATAGGTTTTGAACTCAACGTAAGCATTAACTCCTTAAAGACTATAAGAGACGATGACAGCATATCGAAAGAGGATTCAAAAGCTTTTTCCGGAAAAAAAATGCTTTAATTATTAAATTTTCATATTTACAAATAGATATGCGTATACTCTCTTTAGCCTATATAACTGTTTTGGTTTTTGCTTCTTGCAGTAAAAATAACTACTCTCAACTGCCACGCTATCAAACTTCAGAAAAGGGCTCCTCGCCCAATTATAATGACCTATACTTCTGGGCAGCGCACCCCGATAAGGCAGATCCATCAGACAGTGTACCCAAACCCTTAAGGGCAGGTTTTGAAAAAGAAGGACTGGTAGATGTATTTTTCCTGCATCCCACTACCCTTACTGACAAGGATAAGCCTGAATGGAATGCGGATATCAATGATGTTCCTCTCAATATTAAAACTGACTACTCTGCTATCTTATATCAAGCTAGCGTGTTCAACGAAAAAACAAACGTGTATGCTCCGCGTTACAGGCAGGCACATTACCGAGCATTTACGACCAACGAAAAAGGCAAAGCTGAAATAGCATTTGATACAGCATATGCAGATATAAAAAATGCATTTATCTATTACCTGGAACATCATAATGCTGGCAAACCTATCATCATAGCCGCTCACTCGCAGGGTACGCTACATGCTGCCAGACTTATGAAAGAGTTTTTTGACGGCAAAGCATTGTACAACAAACTTATATGTGCATACATTATAGGATTGCCCGTAAAAGAAGATGAGTTTATATCCATCCCCGCATGTAGTGATTCTACAAAAACAGGATGCTTTGTAAGCTGGAGAACTTATCAGAAAGGCTACCAGGGAGAAGATTACATAAGCAAAGAAAATTTTAATGCTGTAAATATTAATCCTCTTACGATGCAGCAAGACAGCCTCTATGCTCCTGCCAGCAAGAATATCGGAGGTATGCTTCGCAACTTTCATAAACTGCGCCCGGGACTTACAGATGCACAGGTACATGGAAATATTCTATGGAGCAGCAAGCCCAAATTCTTTGGAAATATCTTCCTCACTTTTAAGAACTACCACATTGTAGATTACAATTTGTTTTACTCTAATATAAGAGAAGATGTGGAAAGAAGGATTGGATACTATTGGAAGCAGTAATATTTGTATGATGACTTTATAACTGCCACTGTAATCCTGGATTATCAATTGTCCAAAAAAAAATTGTTAGCCATTATTTTATTTTTTATCTCCAAGATATACGTCTATATCAATGCACATTATGTGCACAATTATATTGAATTGAGACTAAAGAGTTGGTATATTTATACTTAAAATAATTAATATGAAAATACATATACTAAGAAAGTTGGCATTAACATGCCTGAGCCTCTGTAGCGTCTTTTATGCAATTGCTCAAACGGGTAACGTTACCGGTACTGTTTTGGATGCGAAAGGCGAACCACTCGCCGGCGCATCCGTATTACTCGAATTTAATAATAAAGGAACCCGTACGGACAATGCAGGCATGTATACAATTATTGCCGCTCCCGGAACGTACAATGTTGTCGCAAGTTTTGCTGGTAAATCTCCGGGCTCCAAACAAGTAACAATTATTTCCGGGCAGACCATTTCAACTGACTTTACCTTACAAAACGGTGAAGACCTTACCGGCGTAGTTGTAATTGGTTCCAGAACGCCCCGAAGAGTGAATACCGAAACTCCGGTGCCTGTAGATGTGCTTAATATAAGTGAGCTCACACGTTCTGCACCGCAAAGCAATCTAAACCAGATTTTGAATTATGTAGCGCCATCATTTACCAGTAATACACAAACGGTAGCAGATGGAACAGATCATATAGATCCGGCGCAGCTAAGAGGCCTTGGTCCAGATCAGGTACTGGTACTTATGAATGGTAAGCGCAGGCACACAAGTAGTCTGGTAAATGTAAACGGTACACCTGGTCGTGGTTCTGTAGGAACTGACCTAAATGCTATTCCGGCATTTGCCATAGAAAGAATTGAAGTACTTAGAGATGGTGCGGCTGCACAGTATGGCTCAGACGCCATTGCGGGAGTAATAAACGTAGTGATGAAGAAATCTGTTAACCAACTTACAGGGGCTGTATATGGAGGAGGGAATTTTAGTCGCGGAGCCAATGACCATAGAGGTGGAGTAGACGGGCAGCAACTACAAATAGATTTAAACTATGGATTGCCAATTGGCAAAAAAGGCGGGAGTATTAATTTTACAGCCAGTGCTGTAACCAGAGAAGCTACAAGAAGGGCTACTGATTTTAATGGCTCTATATTTAACGCCTATAATGCTGTAGAGGAAAGAGCGAGAAGAGCAGGCACTAGCATTACGTCTCTGTTTTCTAACATAAACAATACGCCCAATACGGCGCAAATCATATCTGCAATAAAGCAATTTGCTCCACAGGTATCTTATTTTAGCAGTGCACTTCAAACCAATATTCAAAATGCAACAACCATTTCTGGCTTGCAAGGTTTGCTTGGTGGAAACGTTTCTGACGATGAACTAAATTATCGTGGTCTTACTCGCAGAGACTTTAATATGCGTGTAGGTCAAAGCAAACTGAATAGTGGTCAAATATTTATGAATACAGAGGTACCCATATCTGGCGATCATAAGTTTTATACTTTTGGAGGCTATGGCCTGAGAGATGGTAACTCTGCCGGTTTTTATCGCAGACCTAACCAAAATCGTACTCTTACCCAACTGTATCCTAATGGATTTTTGCCAGAGATAGGATCTACCATCACAGATGCGTCTATTGCTTTGGGTGTAAAAGGTAAAATTTTTAATGATTGGAATTATGACCTAAGTAATACTTATGGTCAAAACCAGTTCAAATATACTATTGAGAATACCAGCAATGCTACAATTGGGAATACCTCTCCTACATCATTTAATGCAGGGAAGCTTGGCTTTAGACAAAACACGGTAAATCTTGATTTGTCTCGCGGCTATGATGTACTGGCAGGTCTTAATGTAGCTGTGGGTGGAGAAGTAAGACTAGAGAATTATAAAATAACTGCAGGAGATGAAGACAGTTATCAGCGTTATGATATCAATGGCGCTGTGGCTACAGGAACTACTGCTGCCAATTTATTACCCACAGATTTCTTTGGTAGCGCAAGACCAAGTGGCGCTCAGGTATTTCCGGGATTTAGCCCGGCAAATGCTGTAGATGAAAGTCGTAATAGCCAGGCGGGTTATGTAGATGTAGAGCTTAATCCTACAAAATCTGTTTTAATTAATGGCGCAGTTCGCTTTGAAAATTATAGTGATTTTGGTAGCACGATTAATTATAAGTTTGCTACAAGAGTAAAAGTAGCTAATGGCTTAAACCTTAGAGCAGCAATAGCTACTGGCTTCAGAGCTCCATCACTTCCACAGAGATATTTTAACTCTACTGCTACTCAGTTCCTTGGTGGCGTACCATTTGAAGTAGGAACCTTTAGAAATGGCGGCAAAGTTGCAAATGCTTTAGGTATTCCCGATTTAAAGCAGGAAGATAGTTACAGCTACAGCGCAGGTGTTACTTACAAAGTACCTAACACAAAACTTACATTTACTGTAGATGGGTACTTTATAAAGATAAAAAACAGGATTATCCTTACCGGTCAGTTTGCACGACCAGGCGGTGTGCAAACAGGTGCCAATCTAACCCTGCAGCAATTGTTTGATGCTGCTAATGCTACATCCGCTACTTTCTTTACCAATGCAATAAATACGGAATCAAGAGGCGTAGATTATATTGTTTCTAATGTATTTAACTTCTCTGATTTTTCTTTGAAAACAGACCTGGCAGGTACTGTTTCTCAAACAAGAAAAGTGGGTGATATAAAAGCTTCTGACATCTTGAAACAAACTGGCAACCTCAATAACTATTTCAGTGAAAGCAGTCGTATTTATCTAGAGAGTGCAGTGCCAAGAAATAAGCTTGCCTTAATTAATACTTTGAATTATAAAAAAATAGACTTCTTTATCCGTAGTACCTATTTTGGAGCAGTTACTGATCCAAATACTACTGACATTAACGGAGATGGTCTTGTAGAAGGCGGATTTGTAAATGGTAGTTTTATAGCAGTAGAACACCCTGTTTGGTCCGCTCGTTCCATTACTGATTTAAGTGTAGGTGTGCAAGTAAATAAGCAGCTGCGAATCACAGCTGGTGCAAATAACATTTTCGACATTTATCCAGATTTGAACTACAAAACCCAAACAGCGGCTCAGCCTTCTGGTGGTACTTCTGCAACCTATGGCACTCCGGGTACAATCGATCTTAGTAATAACAACCAATTTCAGTATAGCAGAAACGTATCTCAGTTTGGCTTTAACGGGAGGTTCCTTTTTGCAAGACTGAATTTTACTTTTGACAAAGGAAAAAAATAAGTAGAATGCGCAGAAATTATTAGTAGAAAGCGCTTTACAATTTCTAAATCGTATGGTAGATGATTAAGTATTTGCTGTACGATTTTTTTGTCCTGTTAAGAGAAGTGAAATTTCTCCAGGCGATAAATTCTGAGAATAGTGACTAATTAAATCATACCAAAAAACCATTTCAGTACAACCCACACACCCCACATTACCAGAATCATCACAAGTAGAAAAGCAGTAAGGATAACTGCCAGATAGCCATTTGCAGAACCGCTGTGCTTCCCTTCAGCATAGTGTGCCTTTAGCAATTTCACATTGCGATCATTAGCTTTGAAATAAAAATCAAAAACCCAGCCTAGTATAGGGATAGCCCCAACAGTAAAATCTATTAAAACGTTGCCTAGCATTTTAGCAATCAGCTTTCCGCTGGCGCCGTGTTTTTTCATGGTATATACCAGCGCAAGAGAAACAAGCGCTGTTACGCCATCGCCGGCAAAAGGAATAAGATTCAAAATAGGGTCCAGACCAAATTTAAAACCGCCAACAGTAAATTGACTATCGAGCAACTTACTTACCTTCTCAATGTGGTTTAGCGTTTTTATACCTTTTTTATTATCCATATCAAAATTATTGAAGTAACCAATATACACGAATGTGCTTCACTTCTATAAGAAAAATTCCATCAATACAAATGCAGCAAACACTACGGAGGCTATGCCATTAGAAGTCATAAAAGCGATGTTTACACGACTTAGATCTGTGGGCGACACAATACTATGTTGATGATACAACATGCCTACAAAAACCAGACCTCCACACCAGTACCACAGGCCAAAATCTGCCCACAGCCCTATAATCACTATCATGCAGGCTGCTATTATATGAAGAATAATAGAGAGGTTGAGGGCTCTTTTTTTCCCCAGCATTACAGGTATAGAATACAATTGTTGAGAGGCATCGAACTCTTCATCTTGCAATGCATAAATAATGTCGAAACCACTCACCCAGCAGAGCACCACTACAGAAAACATAAGTGGCAACCAGGCAAACTCGCCTGTAACGGCAAGGTAAGCGCCAATGGGAGCCAGAGAGAGCCCAAGCCCAAGAACCAAATGACACAAAGCTGTAAAACGCTTGGTATAGCTATAAAACAAAATTATAAATAAGGCTACGGGAGATAAATAAAAACAAACCCTGTTTATAAAGAAAGCACACGCTATAAACAACAAACAAGAAATAATTGTGAAAAGCAATGCGTTTTTTGGAGAAATAACACCTGCTGGTATTTCTCTTATGGCTGTTCTCGGATTTTTTACATCTATTTCTCTATCAAGATAGCGATTGAAAGCCATGGCTGCCGAGCGGGCAAAAACCATACAGCCAAGAACAAGGGCAAATAAAATTGCCAAGCCAAAATCCTTTTCCTGCCAGTGAATGGGGCTGTTACTTCCAAAAGTTTGCATTGAACTTAATTCAGAAATACGGAGATATTCTATTGCTCCCAGTACAAAACCTATAACCGCAAAAGGCAGTGCGAAAATCGTATGCGAAAACTTAATTAGAGACAGATAATTTTTTACTTTCTGAGCCAAAGTTTCTTTGTTTATTTAGGCTTGCAAAGCTAGATTAATCCAATGATTTAAGCAGGCGCTTTTTGTTCTTTCTCTTCTTTATTTCTATCTGCTTCAAAATAAGTTTCCAACTCGTCCATCATAGATGCACTACCTATAAAGAAAGGGGCACGTTCATGTAACTCTGTGGGAACTATGTCTAAGATGCGCTGCTTGCCATTGGTAGCTTTACCACCGGCCACTTCTACTATAAATGCAAATGGGTTACACTCGTACAGCAAACGTAGTTTCCCTTCAGGCTTGTCTATTGTCCCAGGGTACATGAAAATACCGCCTTTAATAAGATTGCGATGTACATCTGCTACCATACTACCTATGTAGCGCTGCGTATAGGGGCCGCCATTCGTTTTATTTTTCTTTTGGCAAGCTGTAATATATTCTTTTACCGGCTGCTCCATATTAAAGAAGTTTCCGTGATTTACAGAATAGAAAGTGCCTGCATCAGGGCACTGCAACTGACTGTGACTCAAAATAAACTCTCCAACACTTTGGTCTAATGTAAATCCATTTACCCCTCTGCGTGTTGCATATACAAACATACAACTGCTTCCAAAAATTACATATCCTGCTGCAACTTGCTTATTACCCGGTTGTAAAAAATCTTCTTTAGTAGCAGGTTTTCCAAGTTCACTTACTCTTTTATAAACGCTAAAAATAGTTCCTATACTTACATTTACATCTATGTTGCTGCTACCATCAAGAGGGTCAAAAAGGCAAACATACTTTGACTTATTACTCATTTCTTCGTCAAAGATTACGACATCATCCAGCTCCTCGCTACCTATGCCAGCGCAACTTATACCATGGCGAAGCACCCCTACCATTTGATTATTGGCAAAAATATCAAGCTTCTTTACTTCTTCTCCCTGCACATTGGTGGTTCCATAATCGCCCAGAATATCTACAAGCCCTGCCTTATTTACTTCTACATTTATACGCTTGGCAGCAAGTCCTATATCTCTTAAAAGCCTACTAAGTTCTCCGGTAGCATTCGGTACATCTCTTAATTGCTGTAGGGTAAATTCGTCGAGGGTCTGTACTTTTCTATCTAGAATCATGGTTAATGTTTATGGTTTTTTAAAAGTTACCTTAGTAAATTTGCACCCGGTCGCAAATATAAATAAAGAGCAATGGCATTTATATGCTTGCAATCAGGATTTTTTAAAAGTAGTGAAAAATTATTGCGATGAAGGTATATAAGTTTGGAGGAGCAAGTATAGCGAATGCAGAGCGGCTTACAAGTACCTGCGAGATAGTTCGACAAGGCAACGGAGACTCTTTATTGGTGGTTATTTCTGCTTTGGGAAAAACAACCAATGCATTAGAGGAGGTAGTTAATGCATTTTTTAATGATAAGCAGGAAATTGCTATTGACATTTTTGAGAAAATAAAAGCAGTGCATTTGCAGCTTGTAAAATACAGCTGCACTTTACACTGGCAAGATGCAGAGTCTCAGCTAAAAGATTTTTTCACAGAAGTAGAATGGATGCTCCACGATAAGCCTGTGCAGAGCTACGATTATTATTATGACCAAATAGTATGTATCGGAGAAATGATGAGTACTAGTATTGTATATCATCACCTTCGGGAAACAGAAGAAAGCATAGCCTGGATAGATGTACGCGATCTTATTCGCACAGATGATAACCACCGCGATGCATTTGTAGACTGGGAGGTGACTGCACAGCATGTAAAGGAGAAACTAAAGCCACTTCTTGATCAGCATAAAATAGTAATCACACAAGGATTCGTAGGTTCTACAGACGAAAACGAAAGCACTACACTGGGAAGAGAAGGAAGTGATTTCTCTGCTGCTATTTTTGCAAATTTGTTGGACGCAGATAGTCTATCTATCTGGAAAGATGTGCCCGGCGTGATGAATGCTGATCCTAAAGTTTTTGAAGACGCCATATTTATTCCTACACTCAATTATAACGAAGTGATAGAAATGGCATATTATGGCGCACAGGTCATTCACCCAAAAACAATAAAACCCCTTCAAAATAAAAAGATACCGCTTTGGGTAAAATGTTTTTTGGATCCTACCGCCCCCGGGACCCAAATAATAGCACAACCTATAAAAAACCTTCCCCCTATAAAAGTAAGAAAGGACAATCAGGTATTGCTGAGGTTTAAATCAAAGGATTTTTCATTCGTAGAAGACCTCCCGGTAAAGCAGCTGCACGATATACAAAAGCACCTAAAGTTAAAGGCAAATCTTACCCAGAATACAGCAATTTCTTTACTAGCTTGCTTTGATGACAAAGGAGAAAAAACAGACGCCCTTGCTATGGAAGCCGCTGTATTATTTGATGTAGAAGTAGAAAAAGGTTTAAGCCTGATAACGATAAGGCACTATAACCCGGCAGTGATAGCAGAACTTACTCTAGAGAAAAAAATAGTATTGGAGCAAAAAACCGAGGAAACTGTACAAATTATCGTGAGGAACTAGAGGCAATTTTAGTTACGGCTTTCATATAATGACAGGCTATTGACCCCGTTAAACATCAAAAAGGCTTTTTTTCTGATTACATTAATAAAAATCGGTACTGTCTTACTTAATCTGCTGCAAGAGATTACTTGTATATTATTTTATCCCCGTTTACCAGTCGATTAATTAATCACATAATCCCCACTCTTATTTACCAGAATAAGCGGCAATTGCTTTTTACTCTCAAAGTAATCAAATACAGGTCGTATATTTTCATTAAAATGAACCAGACCGGGATTCTCTTTTAGCACATTTTCCAGATAAGCTGCAGATTTTTTATTTGAATATTTTATAGGAAATACATGCACAGGAATAAACTCCTGCCCGTTAGATTTTGCAAAACTAGCTATGATATACAGTTCTTCTATGGGCACATCGGTAATAGGAATACAGCCGGTACTTACACAATTACCATGTATGTAAATGGCACTACCGGGAGAACGCTGGTCGCTTAAAAGTTTATCTGAAGCATTGGGATAGCTCATACCTAGCGAAAGATGATAATTACTTTTGGGATTAAACTCATCTATATGGTAAAATCCTTCCGGCACCTGGTAATCTCCTTCCATTCGCTTGGGACCTGTGGTGCCGCTTATCTGACATACAGCGTAGGTTTTAAATAATTGGTAAGGATCAGACTTTTTCCCTTTTACCCATACCTCTAATTGACGATCATATTTAAAAGAACGCACGTACATAGCCTCCGGAGGCCATGTAAGTTTCTGCCTTACAAATTGTGCCTTTACAGAGTCTTCCAGTTTTGCATACACATTTACAATTCTGCTATTGGCAGTAAGCGCAGGAGGTAATGCCCCTTGTGCTACTACTTCTGAAGAAAAATATACAATATTGGAGAATAAGAATAAAAATGCTTTGAGCTTAAATGCCATACTTATATTGGAGTGTTTTATAACTACAAAATTAATTTTTTCTAAAAACACGCTTTGTTAAAATGTGTATTACAGATTCCCTCTCAGATCTTGCTCACGTTCCAGGGCTTCAAATAAGGCTTTAAAATTTCCTTTTCCAAAACTCTTTGCCCCTTTGCGTTGTATTATCTCAAAAAAAACGGTGGGTCTGTCTTGCAAAGGTTTGCTGAAAATTTGTAGTAGGTATCCCTCATCATCATGATCTATAAGAATACCAAGTTTTTGCAGAGGTGCCAGGTCTTCGTCTATCTTCCCTACTCTATCTAGCACGTCCACATAGTAGCTTGCGGGTATATTTAAGAATTCTATTCCCCGCTCTTGAAGCTCGGTAACTGTCTTTACAATATCAGCAGTAGCAATAGCCACATGTTGCACTCCTTCACCATCATAGAAGTCAAGATATTCTTCTACCTGGCTTTTCTTCTTTCCTTCTGCGGGTTCGTTTATAGGGAACTTTACATAGCCATTCCCATTACTCATTACTTTGCTCATAAGAGCAGAGTATTCTGTACTTATATCATTATCATCGAAACTGAGAATGTTCTTAAAGCCCATTACGTCTTCATAAAATTTCACCCAAGGGTTCATCTGGTTCCAGCCTACATTTCCTACACAATGATCTACATATAGTAATCCTGTACTTGCAGGGTTATACTTACTTTCCCATCTTCTAAAGCCCGGCATAAACAAGCCTTTGTAGTCTTTTCTCTCAATGAAGTAGTGAACCGTTTCCCCATAAGTATGGATACCGCTGCGTACCACTTTTCCATTATCATCTTCTAAAACTTCAGGTTGAAGAAATGATTTTCCACCACGAGTGGTTGTAGCTTCATAAGCATAGTTAGCATCGTCTACCATAAGGGCAATTGCCTTTACACCATCACCATGCTTGCTTACATGCGCTGCAATAGGATGGTCACTTCTGAGTGCCGTCGTAAGAACAAAAGTGAGCTTATTCTGCCTAATTACATAACTTGTTCTATCCATAAGCCCTGTTTCCGGCCCCGCATATGCAAGACTTTGAAAGCCGAATGCCGTTTTGTAAAAATGAGCTGCCTGCTTTGCGTTGCCTACATAAAATTCTATGTAATCGGTTCCGTGAAGTGGCAAAAAATCTGCTGTTGTTTCTGATGATTGTTTTTCCTGAAGAATTGTATCCATGATGTGAAAGTGAATTATAGAGAAATAGTCTAAACTATCGCTGCTTTTTTTAAAAAATATACATTACAGATTATGCAATGTATATTTGGAATTGTGTATACGCTGCAAAGCTAGTAAATTTATTATGATAGCCTGCGGGCTAAAAAGCAATCTTTATGCAAATACCAGAATTTAAAACTAGAACCTTGTTTATAATCTCAAGTATCACTTGCGTGCTCGTAATTTTAATGAAAGTTATAGACATGTATCAGAGTATCTTACTTGGGGCTGTTTATGAGTTTTTATGGTTTGCCACACTCACATCTTTTATTCTCTTGCCCATCTATGTTCTTTATAATCTTGTTGCCGATATTTTTTTAAAAAGAGAAAAGCATGATAAGATATTATGGCTTATTCCGGTGTTGCACATAGTTTGTTACATTTTGTTGCGAGTGCTATGAGGATAATTTCTTTTTCTAAAAGCTCAGGCATTGTCTTAATTTTTATCATTATCATTCCTACTATATTTGTCCTGTATCATCACAGGTATCGTTTTCTTTTTAAAATAATTATTAATGATTAAAGCTGGCATATTAGGCGGTGGACAACTCGGCAGAATGTTATTACAAGCGGCGGCAAACTACCCGGTAGTAATGTATGTTATGGAAAAAGATGCAGACTGCCCTTCAGCTGCTTACTGCAATAATTTTACTATAGGCGATATAACTAACTATGATGATGTATATGCTTTTGGCAAAAAGGTAGATGTTCTTACTATAGAGATTGAGAACGTGAATGTAGATGCGCTGGAAAAACTGGAAGCAGAAGGTCTTCTTATAATACCTAATACAAACGCACTACGCACAATAAAAAATAAGCAATTACAAAAAAAATTCTACAAAGACAACGGTCTACCTACTAGTGAGTTCATAAATACACAGAATAAGGAGGACGCAGCAAACCACAAGGATCTATTCCCTGCAGTGCACAAATTAGCAGAAGGCGGATACGATGGTAAGGGCGTAGTCATCATCAATAATGAAAGCGAGCTAGACAATGCCTTTGATGCCCCTGCAGTATTAGAGAAAAAAATAGATATCGTAAAAGAATTAGCTATCACAGTAGCATTTTCTACTAGCGGGGAAACGGCCATCTACTCGCCGGTAGATATGATTTTTGATAATGACCTCAATCTGCTTAGTCACCAAATAAGCCCGGCAGACATTCCCGAAAATGTATTTTGGAAGGCAGAAGCAATAGCCTTGCAACTCGTAAAAAAACTAGCAAGCCCAGGTTTATTTGCCGTGGAGTTATTTAGCGATGCAGATGGTCATGTGTGGGTAAATGAAACTGCTCCCAGAGTACACAATAGCGGGCATCACACAATAGAAGCATGCTACAGCAGCCAGTTTGATATGCTCCTGCGTATCATGCTAGGCTACCCCTTAGGCAATACTGCCCACCGTAGCCCTGCAGCAATTGTAAATATTGTGGGCGCAAAAGACTTTAATGGCGAAGCTAATTATAAGGGCCTTGAAGAAGTATTAGCAATGGATAATGTCTTCGTACACATATACGGGAAGGCGTATACTAAACCCGGCCGTAAAATGGGTCACGTAACTATAGTGAGCAACGAGAAACAAGAACTCATTCACAAAGTAAATCAGATAAAGAATTTGCTGCAGGTGGTAAGTCAATAAATTGTTTTACGGAATAGAGCGTAAAAGCCTTTTAGGGTAATTTCTCATTTTTTTGCAGCACAGATATTTATTCGCGGGAAAAAATTACTTTAGCAATAAAAAAATAACAGATGGCAGCAGTAGTAGGAATTATTATGGGAAGCAAAAGCGACTACCCCATTATGCAGCAAGCAGCTGAGATGTTAGACAAATTTAAAGTACCCTACGAGCTCACAATCGTGAGCGCTCATCGCACGCCTGAGCGTATGCGTACCTACGCAACAGAGGCAAAACACAAAGGCTTAAAAGTAATAATAGCCGGTGCCGGCGGCGCAGCGCACTTACCCGGAATGGTCGCAGCATACACCACGCTGCCCGTGATAGGCGTGCCTATAAAAAGTAGCAATAGCATAGATGGTTGGGATTCTGTCCTTAGTATTTTACAAATGCCGGGGGGCGTACCCGTGGCTACAGTTGCGCTCAATGGTGCTAAAAATGCCGGAATATTGGCTGCGCAAATAATAGGTTCCCACAATGAAGAAATAGCCAATAATCTGCGGACTTATAAAGGTGAAATGGAAAAAGGGGTGATGGATAGCATAGATGATTTAAAGAAATAAATCTACGCCCGGTTACGGTAGATTTATTCTGGAAATATTTTGCACATATTCTTTATTTAAATTTTACCAAAGTGAGAAAAGCTAAAACACCCCTACTTCGTTCTCTTCACAAAAGTCTTGAAAGAAAGGAATATTCCAAAACTTATAGCAGACGAGATTTTTTGCAGACCGGCGCGAAAGCAGCCGTGGTCGCAACCTTGCCACTTATTTTCCCCTCCTGCTTCTCTACTGATCAGAAGAAAAAGACTATTGCCATTTTGGGCGGTGGTATTGCGGGTCTTACCGCTATACATTACTTACACAAAGCAGGGTTATCCGCTACAATTTATGAAGCTACCAATAGAACCGGCGGTCGTATGTATACGGCGCAAGACAAAGTAGCACCAGGAATCACCACCGAGATAGGAGGAGAATTTATTGATAGCAATCATGAGGAGATACGGGCATTGGCAGAGGAATTTGGGCTTAAACTAAAAGACCATGGCGCAGACCCGCTGTGCACAGCAGAAACCAAAGAAACCTATTATATTTTCGGTAAAGAGTACAACACAACAGAAGTAATAACGGAATTCAATAAGTACACAGATAAGATACACGCTCACCAGGAACAGCTAGGGGAGGATTATGATACAGAACAAGCTATTGCGCTCGATGCTAAGAGCATCGCAGCTTATTTTGATGAATTAGGAATGACCGGTTGGTTCAGAACCTTGCTGGAAGCCGCTTACAAAGCAGAATTTGGAGCAGAATGCAGTGACCAGTCGGCGCTCAATTTTCTTTCTATGATCTCCACAGACACTAGCGAAGACTTTAATGTGTTTGGCGAAAGCGATGAGCGCTATGGCATAGAAGGGGGAAATGATTTGCTGCCAAAGGCTTTGTCCAATAAATATAAAAAACAAATTATCACAGACCATTTTGTAACTGATATACAAAGCAAAAATAAAGGGTACGAAATAAGCTTTAAGAATGGAAAGACAATATCCGCAGATTATGTCATTTGCACGATTCCTTTCTCTGTATTGCGGGGAATAAACCTGAATATTGATGGCATGACCGTAGAGAAGAAAATGGTTATAAACGAACTAGGGTATGGAGACAATGCCAAACTAATTCTCGGAATGAACGAAAGAATATGGCGCACAAAAGAGGGCGTGGCAGGTTATGTGATTAATGAGCAAATACATAATGGCTGGGATTCCTCCCAGGGACAAAATAACAACCAAGGCGCAGGAGCTTACACAGTATATACCAGCACAGCAGATGCATTAACACTTTGTGCTATGATGGATAAAAAGGAAGAAGCGGTGGAAAAGTATTTGCCCCTTTTAGATACAATTTTCCCCGGAGCACAAAAATCATTTAACCAGAAAACACTGATAGCAAACTGGCCAGCAATGCCTACCATAAAAGGCGCCTATTCGTATTACAAACCGGGGCAGTGGACAAATATAGCCGGCAATGAAGCCACGCCTGTAGGGAATTTATACTTCGCCGGAGAGCACTGCAGTACCGACTTTCAGGGTTATATGAATGGAGGGGCGCAGAGTGGGAAGGATGCGGCATTGGCAGTTGCTATAGCAATTTGAAAATGAGTCAATGAGTTAATTTGAAAATGTGCTGATATCATTTAATTTAACACCAGGAGAATATAAGGTTTTGGCGAAATCACAAATCTTAGATCCTAAATCAAAAATCAATCACAGATCCACACCAGCACATGCCCTTCAAAGAAGATAGCTTTCGCGGTTACCTCCTGCTGTACTTCCTTTCCAAAAAAACACTGTATAGAATAATGAGGCGGAGCATGTTCAATATTCAGAATTGTCATATCTTTTTTAAAATCTACTTCGCCTAGCGCATACCATTTAAATAAAGCTTCTTTTGTACTCCAGATAAGGGTATAAAAATCTAAGGCAGCAAGCCCTGTTTTTTCTTGCAATAATTTTTCTTCCTCTGTACAAAACTTGTGCGCAATGCGTTCTACTTTGGGATTGGTTACTTCTATATCTATGCCCACTTTTTTGTCTTTGCTTACCATAGCGGCAGCAAATTTTCCGCAGTGCGAGATCGTGAATTGATAGCTGTAGTCGGGTAAGAACGGTTTTTTGCCTGGAAGAAAAGAAATTTTACTCATTGGGAAATCGGGAAAAAGCGTACACAACAAATACCTGCCAGCGAGGTGTTGCAAGCGCTTGTGTGGATGGCGAATGGGCACTTCCATTTTTAGTTTATCAGTAAATAAAGCTTCATCTTCCTCTATTTCCCAAATTCCCAGTCTTGTGTTTTCGTTGATATTTTGTTGATAAACGAGTGCCATATACGAGATTATAATTTCTTTTTGCAATGTACAGCAATTAGATTTGCCGGACACATACAGCAAAGGAAAAACAGCATGATACTAAGCGATACAAGGATATTAGAAGAGATAGAAAAAGAAACGATAATGATTGTGCCCTACGACAGATCCTGCCTGGGCAGCAATAGCTATGATGTACACCTTGGTGCTACCCTTGCCACTTACAATGACAAAGAGCTTGATGCTAAAAAGCACAATACGATTACCAGCTTCGAAATACCTGAAGAAGGAATACTGTTGTTACCACATGAATTTTATCTTGGCGTGACAGAAGAATATACCGAGACCCATGCTCACGTTCCCTTCCTGGAAGGCAAGAGCAGCACAGGTCGCCTGGGTATAGACATACACGCCACAGCGGGTAAAGGGGACGTAGGCTTCTGCGGCAACTGGACCCTGGAAATTTCTGTAAAACAACCCGTAAGAGTGTATGCAGGAATGCCCATAGGGCAACTCATTTATTTCCCTGTAGATGGAGAAATAGAGGTGAAATACAACGAAAAGAAAAATGCCAAATACAGCGGGCAACCTAATAAGCCGGTGGAGAGTATGATGTGGAAGAATAAGTTTTAGGGATTGAATATTTTTAGTCGTTCCTTATAATTCGCAGCGTATCATTTATAAAAATAATAAGATAGAGCAATATTTCCCACAATCAGCTTACCAAAACATCTTTTTGCACTTTCAGACCAATAAGTTGGTGGCCTCCCCACCTGCCTGTTTTTTTTATAGATTGAGCGGGCGTTATTCATTGATTGGATAGATTGCCATTCGACGACTATGCGTATAGCACTAGTTTTTTATGCTATCATAGATGTTGTAATAAGATTGAAAATTCTCTGTAAATATATTTTAAGGACATATTAGCGAAGTGTATTAACTATGCCATGGTTCGTATACTCACAAACCAAACCCGCTATTACCTGCCACTATTATTGTTTCTTAAAATTAGTTCTATTTTAGGCAGCAGTTTCTTAGTTTAAACTCCAGATCGCATAATTAAGAATACTCGCAAAACTCACCCAGCAGATATAGGGTACCAGCAGCCCGGCAGCAATTTTACTGTGCTTCCTAAAGGCAAAAATCGTAAGTATGATTGCTAGCCACAAAGCTATTATCACTACAAGCGCCCACCCTATCTCATGAAGGTTAAAGAAAACGATAGACCAGCTAAAGTTGAGAATCATTTGCACCGCAAAAATTCCGTAAACATAACGTTTACTTAAATCCCGGCGGCGGGTCCATATAAGGTATAGCGCAATACCCATCATAATGTACAAGGCCGTCCAAACTGGACCAAAAATCCAGTTAGGAGGATTAAATTCTGGCTTTATAAGGGTGCTAAACCAGCCATCAATCTCCTTAGTGGTATAATACCCAGCTATACTCCCTACTGAAAGTGGAATAGCCAGAGATATAACAAGTCGTATAATATTCTTGAGATTATTCATTTCTGTGATATTTATTCCTAAAGGTCGCTATACTTCTTATAATATGCAATGAGTAAGCTTGTTACTTCATCGTAACTCCTTAAGCCGGTAGGTTGTTCATTTGATTGCAAAAATTTTCCGTATAGGAACATGATTACAGGTTCTATAAATGATTGATGATCTTCATTAAACTTGCGCCAAATCGCAAGATCTCTTTTTACTGGCTTGCTTAGCTGCTCCCCATATTTTTTTGCTGCTGTGCTGTCGTAGTCCGCCAGGTTTCTATTAGCATACAAGAAAAGTTCTAAGTATGTACCATATAGGAGTTGATCATCATTAGAGGCTTTTGCCGCAAGAAAGCCCACAAAACTTGCTTCATTTTCCTTGGCATACCCCTGCTGATGAGCTACCTCATGCAATGCTACAAAAGGCTGTAGAAATGAGGGTATTGTCGTATTTACCTGCGCCTCGCCAGTAAATGGATTGTAATACCCTGTAAAACCAGTATAATTTCCCAGCCAACCCCAAATAGAACTTTTAAGAGATTTCGGCTTAGGCGCAGCAATACCGGTCTGATTATCTAAGCTGTCATAAGCCCTCAGTACATGAGAGCTTATGACAGAAAAGTCGACATATTTCACAGAGCGAGAAGACAGCTCTTTGTATTCATTTACCCTGCTTATGAGTTTCTCTGTAATGATATTAATGTCACTGTCTTGTGCCGCATAAGGCAAAACTCCCATAGCCACCCCCACCGGCTTTCTATCATAGTTGAGCCCCCAGGAAAGATTAAAAACATTGTAAATTAGTAATCCAGTTATAATTACACCTGTAGCTTTCCTCGTAAAAACAAGCCGGTTTATAGTGCGCTGCTTTCTCACAATAACCCTGCGAACCCATAGAATTGCTTTGTATACAATAAAAATTACTGCTATTCCATAAAGTATATCGCCTATGCTTACAGGACACCAGCCTAGCAACATTCTCTGTATTGTAGAATACCTCGGATAAAAGCCATTTACATACAATTCGCCTATAGCGGAGGGGAAAAGCCCCCATACTACCAGAGAAATTGCTAGCAATCCAAGTAAGATAATCCAGCAAAGCCGGGAAGCAAATTTATATACAGGAGTAGTTTTGTTCAAAAAAATTCAATTAATTAAATTACCTATCTTTAAATTCATATTTTTCTATTACCTTTGCACTCCTTTAAACTGTAGATCGTGGCGAATAAGCATGTTTTTGACATACCATTTGTGGGGCTTAAACCAGGAATACATCAGTTTGATTACGAACTTGACGATAAGTTTTTCATGGAGAAAGGCGCAGAAGATTTTTCTAATGCCCGGGCAAATGTAAAGCTATCATTGGAAAAAAATAAAGGTTTTTTTCTACTTAAGTTTGAGGTTGGAGGTACCGCAGACGTAACTTGTCATAGATGCGGCAACCTTTTAGGAATAGATCTTTGGGACGACTTTTCGGTGCTGGTGAAATTGGTTGATGATCCTGAAATAATGAATTTACAGGAAGAAGATGCCGATGTGTTCTATATTAGCAGAAAAGATAGCCATTTAGATGTGAGCGACTGGTTATATGAGTTTTCACTATTAAGTGTGCCTAACCAGATTATGTGTGGACCAGAAGAAATAGGCGGACCTAAATGTAATAAGGAAGTGCTGAAGAAGCTGGCAGACATGAAAGATAAAGTAAATGACAGCAATGCTGCTACACTTTGGAAGGGATTAGATAAGTTTAAAGAAAACTAGAATTAGTTTTAGATATAAGGTGAATTAATAAAAAATAAAAATTAGAAATCATGCCAAATCCAAAAAGGCGACATAGTCAACAAAGAAGTGCAAAGAGAAGAACGCATTACAAAGCTGTAGAACCTACGCTTAGTGTAGATCCTACAACTGGCGCTACACACGTGCGTCATCGTGCTCATGTAAGCGAAGGAAAGCTGTACTACAAAGGAAAAGTTGTTTCGGAGATTGCTCCTACAAAAGCACTATAAGTCCTAGAGGTATTTTTTTCAAAAAAATATTATTGTATTCCAAATAGCGGGATTGATTAACTTCAAGTCCGGTATTTGGAATTTTTAAGTTTAAGCAAAAAAGAAAGTAGCAAGATGCAAAAGATAGCGATAGATATGATGGGTGGCGACTACGCACCACAAGAAGCAGTAAAAGGTATTGCGCAATTTTTATCTCAAAGCAGGTCTGAGCAGCTGCTACAACTTATAGGCGATAAAACTATACTTACAGAACTACTTACAGAAGCCGGTGTACAAAAAGATGCGGTAGAGATCATCCAAACTACTGAAGTTATAGAAATGCACGAGCACCCTACCAAGGCACTAAAACAAAAACCAGACAGTAGCATCGCAATTGGTTTTAAGATGCTGGCAAGCGGCGAATCAGACGCATTTATAAGTGCTGGCAATACGGGAGCTATGATGGTAGGCGCATTGTTCTCCATCAAGACCCTTTCTGGCGTACTTCGTCCTACTATAGGCGCTTATATCCCCAGAGAAAATGGCACGCTTGGTCTTCTTGTAGATGTGGGGCTCAATGCAGATTGCAAACCGGAGAATCTTAACCAATTTGCTACAATGGGTAGTTTATTTGCCAAACACATTCTTCAAATCAAAGAACCCAAAACGGCTTTGCTCAATCTAGGGCAAGAAGAAGGAAAGGGGAATATACTTACCCAAGCGGCCTACCCAATTCTCAAAGAAAATAAAAATCTAGACTTTATAGGAAATGTAGAAGGCAGAGACATATTGCTGAGTACTGCAGATGTTATTACCTGCGAAGGATTTACCGGCAACGTAGTTCTTAAAATGGCAGAAAGCATGTACGACATTTCTAAACGTAGAGAACTTAAGGACAGTTATTTTGAGCAATTTAATTTTGAAATTTACGGTGGCGTTCCTGTATTGGGAGTAGCCAAACCCATAATCATAGGCCACGGCATAAGTGGAAGTACTGCTTTTGTAAATATGATAAAGACGGCGTCTAAGATGCTGGGAGAAGATCTTTGCGGAAAGATTGAGGAGGCATTTTCTTAATTTGAACTCCTCCTTCTTATTTAGACCAGTGAAGTAACCCGCTGGCATTCCCCTCCCGAAAAAAAAAGTTTCCTTCGCATTTTTAATGATAGCAAGACGATGGTTAAGTTAGCGTAAACCCTCGCTATATGCTATAGTCCGTTCCTACCTTTAATATGCAAATCCGCACAAACAAGAATTAAAAATTAAAGATCATGAAAAAAGTATTTTTCGCAGCAATACTATTAGCTGGACAAGTCCAGTCACAAGGTTTTTCCAGTAACTACCCCTACAATAAAAAGCAAAACTGCTGCAGTAAAGACGGCAGCCCCGCTATTACGGTGGTCAAAGCCCCAAGATCAATAGTAATAAAAAAATGATGGCACTACAGATAAAAGATTCAAAGGAGCAGCCACACTCAAGAAAGATTGCAATCCGGATAAGCGCTTTGTGGTGAAAGAGAAAAGTTAGTTTAGATCAGTTATTATAGTTGGAAAATGAGGTTGTGCCATTTACACTTGTAACCACCATTTTTATGCAATATTTAAATTACAAACTTAGATCGCACTTTCCTATTTTTATAGCTCCTCATGTTGCTGGAAAGCCTTAATATTTTATAAATTTCCGCTTTGTATTATTTACTTTCGCACTATGCAAGAGGCAAAAAAACCTATCACACTAAAGCGAATAAGGGGCAACTACAGGCTTGTTGTAAAAAACGAGGACAGTTTTGAGGAGCTGGTAAGCTTTAAACTTACCCGTACAAGCGTCTATTTTCTTATAAGCACTATTTTTGTCCTACTGGTAGGGCTCACCGCTTCCCTTATTATCTTTACTCCGCTCAAATATTATCTGCCCGGGGTTGGCTACGGAAATGCAAAGGAAGTCAGAGAGTTCAAGGCTTTAAAAATTCGTACAGACAGTATGGAGCATAAACTTATTCTGCAGGATAAATATGTAAAGGATATACAGGAAGTGCTTAGCGGGAATATTAAGAAAAGAGATACCGTAAAACTGGCTTTGCCTAAGACAGAAAACCTTGATGACTAATTCCTACTCCTATTATTCCTCTATTAAATTCAGCACCTAAATGCCCAATACAAGTTTGTGGAGATATGCAGGATTGGCAACGCAGTTCTTTTTTGCCATTGGCATTGCGGTATTTGCAGGCATAAAACTGGATAAAATACTCTTATTTTCAATGCCAGTACTTGTATGGGTACTACCTTTGGCAATCATAGTTATTCTCATGATAAAAATCATTAGGGATACCAGTACAAAAAAATAGAACATGCGCAACTCAAAGACCTTACAACTCCTTCCTTTCTATATATTGTTTGTCATAGTGGCTATTGGCCTCTGGCTTTTTCAGCGCCAGCTCACTGCTGCAGGTTTTGATACCAGAGTAATACATGGGGCAAATATTATATTCTTTCTTTTAAACTTTATCAGCTTTTTCATTCAAAAGTCAGCGCTCAAAAACAGCAACCCCAATGCATTTATACGCTCTGTAATAGGAGGAATGATGATAAAAATGTTTGGAACCGTGATTGCTGTTTTATTGTATGTAGTTACAGTAGGAGATGGATATAACAAACCGTCAGTTTTTGCTTCACTCATATTGTATCTCTTTTACCTGGCGGTAGAAGTAGCCGTTATAAGTAAACTTAATAAAAGAATGTAATGGCAGGCTCGGCAAAAGATTTCTCTGCTCTTGCAGCTTATTTGCCAGCGGGAGGCTATGATCCGGTGATGCACTATATACGGCGCTACAATGTGCAGCTTACTATCACAAGAACGAGAAAGACTATACTGGGCGATTATCGGCATCCACACGGCGGCAAAGGTCATAGAATAAGCATCAATGGTAATTTGAATCCTTACAGTTTTCTCATTACGCTATTACATGAGCTGGCGCATCTTACTACTTATGAAAAGTATAAAAATCAGGTAAGTCCACATGGAGGAGAATGGCAAACTGAATTTGCACAGATTCTAAAAGGATTTATCCAAAACAGTATATTTCCTTCAGATATCGTAACAGCTCTGCAAAAATCTGTGACTGGGGCCGCTGCCAGTAGTTGTGCAGATGTAAACCTATTAAAGGCACTAAAAAACTACGACAAGAAATCTAAGGAAACTGTTTATATTGAATCCATCGCCCTTGGAGAAAGGTTTAAAATTCCAGGTGAAAGAGTTTTCACTAAAGGCCCCAAGCTCAGAAAAAGATTTAAGTGCCAGGAAAATACGACGGGTAAATATTATCTATTTAGTCCTGTGTATGAAGTCACCTTATTGTCATAACTAATTGTAGGGAAATCTTTTTAAAAGGGATTTAGAATATTTGTCTTAATATTGAAGCCTTAACTTTAATTGTAAAAATAATATTTGGAATACTCCAAAAAATATAGTGAGGAGGAGTTGGTTCTACAGCTGAGAGCAAAAGATAAACTTGCCTTTGAGTACCTATACGATAATTACTCAACTGCCCTCAATGGTGTAATATATAAGCTCGTGGAGAATGAGCACCTTAGAGAAGATATTTTACAAGAAGCCTTTATTAAAATTTGGAATAATTTTCCACAGTATGATTCAAGCAAAGGCAGATTATTTACCTGGATTGTAAACCTCACCAGGAATCTTACCATTGATAAACTGCGAAGTAAATCTTATAAAAAACAACTGAAAATCTCTACGAATGAAAATTCCGTAACTGCATATGAAGACAAAAGCATAAGTGATACTATTCACGACACGATAGGGCTGAGAAAGCAAATTGAAAGCCTGAAACCGGATCAGAAAATAGTCATAGACCTGGCCTACTTTAGCGGTTATACTCAAAATGAAATTTCCGAAGAAATAGGAATTCCTCTGGGGACAGTGAAAACAAGAATGCGTTCGGCAATAAATGAGTTAAGAAAATTAATGGAATATAAAGCAAATTGAATAGAAGCGACATTATATCATCAGGATTACTAGAAGCATACGCAATGCAAAGCATATCTGCTGAAGACGCCGCTCTTGTAGAGCAGTGGCTAAAGCAGTCGCCGGAGGTAGTAGCAGAGCTAAAGAATATAGAAATAGCGCTGGAACAATATGCTTTTGCAAATGCTGTGTCTGTATCTTCCGCTTCAAAGACTACGATTTTTGATGCAATTGAGCAAGATGCCGTACAGGATACACCTCATCATTTACACACAAAAGTTTCTGAGCCTGCAAAGAGAGTTTCCATGTGGAAGATTGCAGCGGCTGCCGCGGTTTTATTATTGCTGGGGAGTGCTGTATTAAATGTGTATTTCTATAAGCAGAACGAAAACCTACAGGCTAGCGTGGCAGAGAAAGATGAGATCATGCTTGCAAAAAATGAAGAAATAGATAAACTATCGCAGATTATGTCTGTGGTAAAAAATAAATACAGTATACCCGTTTCTCTAAACGGCCTGGAAGCTATGCCTTCTGCAGCTGCTAAGATATTCTGGATGAAAAATACCGGTGAGGTTTATCTTGATGCAAGCAACCTACCTACCGCCCCTAGTGGCATGCAATATCAATTATGGGCTATTGTAGACGGCAAACCGGTTGACGGAGGCTTATTCCTCACCACAGACGCTGGCAACAAATATGGCCTACTTAAGATGAAGAGCTTTGGCAAGGCAGAAGCCTTCGCTGTAACCCTGGAAACAGAAGGCGGTAATCCGCAGCCACAAGGCGATATGTATGTGATGGGTACTTTATAATGAAAATTCTTGATATCTACCTCCTCTACTCAGTCTAGGTTCGAGTCTCTAATAGTCTCAGTTCAAATAGCGTTCTTTTTTTGAATCAACGCTTCTCTATAATAAACAGTTTTAAAAGTTTATACTGTCTTCGCAAAGCCTTCATAACACTTTGACTCTCCACCTGTGTTAGTGTCGTCAATAAACTATGTCGCACTTAGAGCACTCGCTAGTTATCTCTCCTAAAAATATAGCTAAATCCTTTCTCACATTGCCTGTTACTCCCCTGCATGTAGGCAAGGGCAATGCAAAATGGTTGCACTACCAAAAAAAGTACAAATCATTTTCAGACTTATATTTTTTTCGCTCAGCTGTTTAAAGAAAAGTTGAATAATTTTCTAGCCTCTCTATGATGCATTGCAGTTCGGATTTAGCCAACTGATAAAAGTTGTATTGTTGGATTTACTTTAGCATCATTCTCATTTGCAGATCGCCAAGGCTAAGATTGTTTCCTGAAGACACGAACCAGGGCGATGCGGAAAACTTATTTCGCGAAGACACAAACCAAGGCAGCGGTAGAAGAGAAAAAGTACCCGGGAACGGAGTTGAACCGTCACTCGCATTACTGCGAAAAGGATTTTAAGTCCTTCGTGTCTACCAATTCCACCACCCGGGTAAACACAGTTTTTGAATTCTTACAGGCTGCAGGCTTGCAGGCTCAGTAAAAATTACCGAAAAAAAATCCCGACATAGGCCGGGATCTTTGTGAGCGAAAGACCGGGCTCGAACCGGCCACCCCGACCTTGGCAAGGTCGTGCTCTACCAAATGAGCTACTTTCGCTTATAAAAACTGAAAAAAAGAACTTCCTTTTATTTCTAAAGGAGTGCAAAAATAAGGGTTGCTTCCTTTTAAAAAAAATTATTTTTTACTTGTATACAGGATTGTACAAAGTATTTTCTGGCACGCTTACTTCAGGCTGTCCTTTGTAGCGATGAGAATACAAGTTGTAACAACCGCCAAGAATAAGGGCGAGCACAAGAAACACCTGCATTAGCCAGATAAAACGGGAAGAAGATACCCAACTGTGTGCGAAATCCTTTTCTTTATCTTCTATTATTTGTTGTTGTTGCTCCATTTATCTGTATTTTTTATCCCTGCAAAAATAAGGGCTTATAGGTAATAAAC
>JBBKWE010000280.1:0-2591 GCA_037968795.1 Ferruginibacter sp. | reverse complement strand
AAGATGTGTTCAATTTTTTCTTTTAATTCTGGGATGTCATCTTTAATAATCTCCCATACTAAACTGGAATCTATGCCAAAATATTCATGGGTAAATACATTTCGCATACCTACAATTTGCGCCCATTCAACTTCTGAAAATTTGGATTTCAATGCAGTAGAAATATAATTGCTTGCTTCGCCTATTATTTCCATTTGTTTTATGCAAGCAAATCGCATCATTGAGTTTGCGAGGAAGACAGGCAATTCCACTGCAACTAAATAGCTTTGAATTTCTTCAATGGCGTCAAGAATATGCTGCAATCTAATTTTGTCTCCCAATTCACTTCGCATATATCAGAAGTTTTTCATTGTCAACAAGTGGTTTAATGTATTGTGACATGCCATTTGAAGAAACCAAATCAACCTTATTATTTAAAAGTTTTTCCAGGTCAAGTTTCATTTGGATAAACAGTAACCCAATCTTTTGACTATAATCTAAATCAACCAGGATATCAATATCACTTTCATTATTGGCCACTCCTCGTACATAAGAACCAAAAAGATAAGCTCTCAAAACAGGCCGGGTTTTGAAATAGTTTTTTATTGATTCTATTTTAGAGCTATCTAAAGTCATAAATCAAATATACAATTTCTATGAACAGGGTGCTATCTTCAAGGCCGCTTCAGTCTGTTTTTTAAAATACACTCTTAGAGCTATGTTCATTTACATGATTCTTTTTTCGCACTAATTCTTTCTAATAATAATTGTTTGTAGCGCTCTTGCCGCAATTTGTATTGTATGCGTTTTAGATTTCAAACTGAGTTCTAGTTCCACCGGTTCTGTATTTTTATTAAAGACAACTACAGCAATTGACCCATCAGTGTTTATGGCAGCTGTGTGGGCAAGACCCTCAGGTGCTTCGCCCTCTAATCCAATTCTGTGTGCTCCAGGTCTTATAAATTTACTAAAGTGGCGTAGTAGGTAATAGAGCGGTGTATAAGTCACCTCGTGTGTAATAGGGTTAATGAGCACGGGTGCACTATTAAAATTGTTATATGGATTGGGGCCACCTTTATTACTTAGAATTATACACCATTCTATGTATCCTTGCACTCCATGATTTAGGTCTGTGATTATATCATAAGCGTAGGTGTCAAAAGGCACTGAACTGCCGGCATAGTCTGTACTTTCCCGCCAGTACTGACCAATAGGATCTGCAGCATCAATATCAATGCTCGATTCCGTATGTATAATTCCTTTGTCTGGCCAGGTTGTTCTAAGAGTATCTAGTGCTTCTGCATACCAATTATTTTCTTCAAGTTGCGAGCTGGCATACCAGTGAAAACCTGTACCCCATGCGTATTTTGCTGCTTCAGGATCGTTATATATTGGAGCAACATAATTATTCATTGTAGCTTTATTATGGTCATAAATGAGTACCCGTAATCCAGCGTTTAAATCCTCCAATTTCAAATGGCCATCTTTTACGAGTTGTGGGCCGAGGTGATTTTTTAGAAAATCGGAAGCCTGTTCCGGCGTAAAGCCATTGCTATCCCACCGGGCATCATGTGCATGTAAGGGTTCATTCTGTGGAGTAATTCCCCATAGTTTAATACCTTTTTTCGCATAGGCAGTTACATACATTGAAAGATATTTTGCCCAGATTTTATAGAATTCTGGTAGTAAACTTCCATTCGTCATTTCAGAAGTTTCGCCCGTTTTCATCCACGAAGGTGGGCTCCAGGGAGAGGCTATGATATTAAAATTTGCATTTGGGATACCCTGCGCTTCCAGAATCATAGGCACAAGGTCATAGCCAGGTTCTATTAACTCTATACCGTTTACCTGCTCATTTTCGTTACCGGTAAATCCTTTCATATCTTCATTTATACTGAAGCTAGAAAGGCTCGTGTCCCCTGCAGCTACATAGCTGTAATGATTATTAGAATAGTCGCTGCTATTAATGTGTGTACGGGTGAGAGAAAAACCAGCGCCCTCCGTAGGGCTGAAAAGCCGTGTTAAAACTTCCTTACGCAGAGCTACCGGAATGGTTGCCAGGTTCCATGCAGAGGACTCTGTAAACGATGCGCCAAAACCAATATACTCTTGAAATTTTTGGTCAGGATTAATGCTTAAGCTTAGCTTTTTGCTCTTACCTACTGTTTCTGCTGCCGCGCTCTCAGTAATTAATTTGAGATTATCTCCCGCTTGCGAAGTCTGATATACCTCAATTCCGTATTCATTATTTGCAGGAGAGCAGGAGGAAATAATACTTAGTAGAATAAGAATTTGTAAAAGAGAAATATTCGGGAGGGAGAATTTAAACATTGATATTTAATTTATAATTCATTGAAATAACTTTTTGGGAAGTTAGTGAAATGGTGGCAAGGCTTATAAAATTCTATTATCGTTAACTGTCTTCACCTACCGAAGTGGTTTCCATAAAAAAGGGGTGTTATAATTCTGAAACTACGCTTGCAAAACTATTATCCTTTTTTACTTCCCGGACTGTGGGCTTCCAGGCTTTTTTCTGATTGAAATTTTAAGTTTATCCTCTGCAATATTGATCATCGTATCCAGGGCATCTGCACGAAGTTTTTGCCACTGCA
>JBBKWE010000279.1:0-3754 GCA_037968795.1 Ferruginibacter sp. | reverse complement strand
CCACCCATATGAAAATTAGCAGCGTTCCGCCTCCCACAATTCCCTATTGACAATTGCCCTCTGACAATTAACTTTGCCCCATGATAAAAAAGATGGTTGTAGCAGGTGCCGGTACCATGGGGTCAGGAATTGCACTAAGTGCGGCGCAGTGCGGCAAGGAAGTGGTGATCTATGACATAGCGGAGGTGGGATTAGAAAATGCAAAAAAGGCCATTGGCAAAAACCTCGATTACCTTATTAAGAAAGAAAAAATAACCGCTGAGCAAAGAACAACAATAGAAAATCTTATCAGCTACAGCAGCAGTGTAGACAAGGCTACCGGTGATATTATTGTAGAAGCCATTGTAGAAAAAATGGAAGCAAAAGTTTCTCTGCTTACAAAACTCGCTGCGCTCAATTCCGCTTCTACAATTATAGCAAGCAACACTTCTTCTTTATCTATAAATACTTTGCAGGAAGCCCTACCCCATCCACAGCGGGTGGCAGGAATGCATTTCTTTAATCCGGCAAATATTATGAAACTGGTAGAGGTCGTTCGCGGAAAAAACACTTCTACAGAAACAATAAATATCATTGCTGCCCTCTGTATAGAAATGAAGAAAGTGCCGGTACACTGCACAGACTCCCCGGGTTTTATCGTAAACAGGGTGGCCCGCCATTTCTACCTGGAAGCTTTGCAACTGGTAGAAGACGGCACTTGTACGCCCGAGCAAGCAGATGCAGCCATAGAAAATGCCGGCTTTAAAATGGGCCCTTTTAAGCTAATGGATCTTATAGGCATGGATATAAATCTTGCCGTTTCACAATCTTTGTATGATGCCTATAATGGCGCTATACGTTTTAAACCGAGTGCGCTGCAAGCGGCTAAAGTAGCCGCCGGCGAACTGGGTAAAAAAACAGGTAAAGGATTTTATCCCTATAATAACTAAAGTTGCTTATTACAAAAGATCATATCATTCTCGTAACGGGTGCTGCGGGATTATTGGGCGCAACCGTTGTAAAAAATCTCCTACAAAATGACTTTAAGGTGGTGGCTACCTACCATCAAAGAGAACCATCGATAGCACCTCATCCCCAGCTTACAATTCAACAACTAGACCTGCTTGATGTAGTAGCTACAGGAGATTTGTTGCAAGAAGTAGACGCCGTTATCCACTGTGCAGGCAAGGTGAGTTTTCACAGCAGAGACAGGATGCTTTTGTACAAAGTAAATGTAGAAGGCACTGCCAATCTTGCGAATGCGGCAATAGCCACAAGCATAAAAAAATTTATACACGTAAGTTCTGTAGCTGCCCTCGGGCGCATACGACCCGGCGAAATGATCACTGAAGAAATGAACTGGACGGCAGAAAGCAGCAACAGCATTTACGGCCACAGTAAGTACCTGGGGGAAATGGAACTGTGGCGGGCCATGGCAGAAGGACTGCCTGCGGCAATCGTAAATCCCACCATCATCATTGGCGATGGCGACTGGAACGAAGGTTCCATGAAAATATTTAAGTCTGTTTATGAGGAATTTCCATGGTACACAGAAGGCGCTACCGGCTTTGTAGATAGCAGAGATGTGGCCAATGCGATACTCACGCTCCTGCAGAGTGATGTAGAAGACGAACGATTTATCCTCAGTGGGCACCAGGAAACTTACAAGAATATTTTTTTCAAAATAGCAGATGCTTTGGGCAAAAAAAGAGCACACAAAAAAGTTACCCCTTTTCTTGCCGGCCTGGTGTGGCGCTGGGAAAAACTGAAATCAAGGTTTAGCGGAGAAGCTCCACTGGTTACAAAAGAAACCACAGAAACGGCTTTTGCTATTGCTAGTTTTGATAATAGTAAATTCTTAAAGGCATTCCCAAAATTTGAATATACAGCACTAGATACAACGATAAAAGAAACGGCGGCTCTGTTGCTGAAAAGGAATACAGTAGACTAAAAATTCGTTCTTGTCTTTGTTCTTCCTCTTTGCTACGTGCAGAATCTGACTTTCGATTACGTTTAACAAACAATCAAGTATTTTGCAGCCAAACCACAACGATACATGACAAAAATATCTTTAGCCTTTTTCGCAATCCTGTTTACGCTTTCAGCTGCAGCGCAGAACATCTTAATCTCCGGAAATGTGATGAGTGCCAGCACAGGCCGCCCGCTGCAAGGTGCTAGTGTATTTGCTCAAAACACAACGCTGGGAACGATTACTGATGAAGAGGGAAATTACAAACTTTACCTGCCATCAGGAGGGTATGATATCATTGTGACCTACACAGGGTACAGCACAGAAAGCCAGAGAGTGAGCACGGGTACAAGTGGAAACAAAAGCCTTGTCTTTGCCATGAACGAAAAAGACAACGACCTGGAAAGCGTTGTTATAGTAGCAAGCAATCTCGTGCGGGATGGTCTCGCAAAATATGGCGACTTCTTTATGAATAATTTTATAGGGCAAACGGTAAATAGCCGCAATTGCAGAATACTAAACCCCGAGGTGCTTAAGTTTTATTATTACAAAAAAGCAGATAGGCTTAAGGTAATGGCAGATGAACCGGTACAAATAGAAAATGCCGCACTGGGTTACTTGCTCACTTATGCCCTCGATTCTTTTGTACATGAGTATAGCAGCAAAGCGACTACCTACACAGGCTACCCGCTTTTTGCAGAATTAGGAACCAGCGACAGCATACAACAGTACCAGTGGGAGATAGCTCGCAAAGAAGCTTACGACGGCTCCACGCTACACTTTATGCGCAGCGTATATAACAAGACCATGAAGCAACAAGGGTTTGAGATAAGAATGATCTTAAAAATGAAGGAAGAAGAAAAAGCCTTTACGCTCAAAGATGAATATAGTGCTCTGCACTACAAGAAAAATGATAGTTTGCAAACGGTAGAGATTTATCCTAACATCATGGAGGTAGGTGTGATATACCATAAAGAAAAACCCAGCGCTGCCTACAGTATGAAATATCCTGATGAGCCAAAGAGCTTACAGTTTTCGATGGTACGATTTACAAAAGATATAATCACTACGATAGAGCAGAATGGTTATTACTACGATCAGAACGATCTTAATATAAGCGGCTATTGGGCCTGGGAAAAAATAGCGGAACTACTACCTTATACTTACGAGTATGGACAGGCACTATTGAAACTGCCCCCACCTGCAGAAATAAAAGATACGACAGAACCTGAAATACGGGATACTCCATTTGACCCCAGGGAGAAAATAGAGTAAAAGGGGTAAATAATTGTCAACACTTCTAACATCCTTTCTAAACTTTAACTGCCTTTCCAAGGGATGAAAACCCTTGCGACAATTCTAAATGCCCGGCAAAAATTATAGTGTGTTTAAAAGTGAAAAGGATCTAACTTACTCTACGTTATCATTCACCCACAAAAACGAAACCCATAAATTTTAAAATCGCAACCTGCATCGCACTTTCTTTTGTGTCTAGCGTCTTTTATAGCTAAGCAGAAAACAAAAGCTAATAATGAAAAAGTGTAGCACACATACTAAAACAGGGACAGTACAATTTTCCCTTAAAAGAACTTTTGGCAGATAATACTAATATACTTTCAGCGGCTTCTGTAAAAGTAAAGACGGCTACCCCTCATATCTTCGGGAAAGGTTTTCCTAATATGATTATGATACCAGTTAACGGAAAAGCACTAAATTTCATAGATTCAAACGAGAAATTTTTCTCTGTTAAAAGGTCTTACAAGATTGCAGTAGATAAAATAAAGTTTACGGGCGACCAAGGGAATA
>JBBKWE010000278.1:0-5475 GCA_037968795.1 Ferruginibacter sp. | reverse complement strand
AGGTAGCAGCCGCTTCCTGCAAAAGGGAAATACTTAAGGCTATCTGCAAAATGAGCGGTATCAAAATGATTGCCTTGCACGTCGAACCAGGTGCCAAAGTTCATCATGCCATGCTTTGTGGGCACATGCTTTATACTTACGAGATAGCCCACCATGCGAATCATTTTATTCCTGTAAGTAACGAGCTCCCGCTGTATTACATCGCCTCGGTAGGGTGTTTTTAAAAGATCGAAAGGTGTGCAGGAAACAGGAAAGCCCAGCAACTCCATTTCATCAAAAGCATCTTCAAAAGGAGAGCGGGCCAGCACGGGCAACTTGTATTGTTTTACCGGCTCGCTTATGAGCAGATTCACATGGCGGGGTTTATGGTCTGCCAGGAGCATGCGGGCTTCCAGCACGAGTTCATTTTTTGTACGCCCGGTAAATCTAAAGGCGCCAATAAAAATTAATATTTGAAGCGACTCTATGCCTATTTCTATGCGATCTGTAAAGTCAGAAAGGGAAAGATACACTCCCCGGATAGCTCTTTCCTCTACAATGCGCACAGCCAGGGATTCATTAAAACTCTTGAGGTGTACAAAGCCGAGCACAATATCTTTTCCAAAGATTGTGGTGAGTTGCTCGCTTTTATTTACACACACATTACTTATGGTTGCACCCGCCATTCGAGCTTCGTGCACGTATACTTCTGTGCGATAAAAGCCGCCAAAATTATTAATGACCGCTACCATAAACTCTCTTGGGTAGTGCGCCTTCAAATACAAACTCTGATAACTTTCTACCGCATACGAAGCGGAGTGTGCTTTGCAGAAGGAATAGCCCGCAAAGGATTCTATTTGTCGGTATACTTCCTGGCTGAGCTCATCTGCAATTCCCTTTGCTTTGCAGGAAGAAAAAAATCTTTCTTTGAGTCTTTCAAATTCTGCTTTTGATCTCGTCTTTCCGCTCATTGCCCGCCGCAGAATGTCTGCGTCTGCAAGGTCTAGCCCTGCAAAGTGATGCGCTATTTTTATAACGTCTTCCTGGTACACCATTACCCCATAAGTCTCGCCTAGTTGCTCTTCAAACACGGGGTGGTAGTAATCAAATTTGCCGGGGTTATTGTGCCGCCACACATATTCCGTCATCATGCCACTTTTGGCCACGCCGGGTCGTATCACAGACGATGCTGCTACAAGTGTTATGTAATCTTCGCAATGTAGTTTTCTTAGTAGGCCACGCATGGCAGGGCTTTCTATATAAAAACAACCGAGCGTTTTTCCCAGCGCCAGCATTTTATTACAGGCAGGATTGTTTTTGCTGAGGCGCACATCTCTGATATTTATTTTTATACCGTGATTTTTTTCTATGATTTTTACGCTGTCATTTATGTGCCCAATGCCGCGCTGGCTCAGAATGTCAAATTTTTCAAAACCTATATCTTCTGCGATGTGCATATCCCATTGCACTATTGGAAACCCTTTTGGCGGTAGTTCCAGTGCCGTGTAATTTGTAATCGGTTTTTCTGAGATGATGATACCACAAGCGTGCATGCTCCGCATGTTAGGGAACTGCTCCAACATAGCACCGTAGTCTTGTATGAGTTTTGCGATGCCCGTATTTTTTTCTTTTAATGGATTTTTTATCAGCACGTCCATTTCTTCTTTTGGCAGGCCAAAAACCTTTCCTATCTCCCTTACAATAGAGCGAAACTTAAACATCGCTATTGTGCCACAAAAAGCTACATGTTTTGTATCGAAGCGGCGAAAAATATACTGCAGAATTTCGTCTCTGTCCTGCCAGCTCCAGTCTATATCAAAGTCGGGCGGGCTGGTACGGCTGGGGTTGAGAAAACGCTCAAAATAGAGGTCGAGCTCTATGGGGCAAATATCTGTAATGCCCAGGCAATAACTCACTATGCTATTGGCACCGCTGCCTCTGCCTATGTGCAGGAAACCCCTGCTTTGGCTATATTTTATTATATCCCAAGTGATAAGAAAATACCCGGAAAACTTCATTTCGTCTATTACTTTAAGTTCCCGTATTACCCGCTCATACGCTTTGCTGTTGCGTACATTGTATCTTTTTTTAAATCCTTCTATGGCCAGGGTCGTGAGGAGTAGCTTATCACTCTCGCGGCTTTTGGTGTAGTACTTTTTGTTTTTATAAGTGCCAAAAGCGAACTCAAAATTGCATTGCGCTATTAAGGCATTTGTATTGCCTGCTATGGCAGGGTAGTATTTATATTTTTCTATTAAAGCATGTACAGGAATCATTTTTTCATCTTCCTTGCAATGATCATTTTCGCCCAGCTTAGAAAGTAAAACATTGAGGTCAATAGCCCTTAGTATCTTATGGAGATTATATTCCTTTTTGTTGCGAATAGTCACCGGAAACCAAACGACCATCTTAGATATAAGTTTCTTCCATTTTGGTTTGTATAGTTGTGTAAGCTCTGCAGCTTGTATGCCTATGTATTCATTTTCTGTAAGTGCGGCAGGGCAGTTTTGTAGCGGGTAAATGAAGAATACATTTTTGCATGCGGGCGCTTGGGCAGGTAAGGGCGTTTGTTCCAGGTTGTGCTTTGTGCGAAAACTACAAAGCTCTCCCAGGCCTTTTCTGTTTTTGGCAATGGCAGTGTACAAAAGTTTTTGTTCTTCTCTGTACTCCATACCCACCAGTGGTTTTATGCCTTCTGCAAGGCAGGCTTTTGTAAAATCATAAATACCGGTAACGGTGTTTATATCTGTAAGTGCCAGAGCAGTAGCCCCATTCTTTTTCCCTTCTTGCACAAGGTCTGTCACCGGTATGGTGCCGTAGCGGAGGCTGTGGTATGTGTGGCAGTTTAGGAACATGTTTTTTAATGTGTTGGTGTGTTTAAAACGCTTATTAGTTTATGTGCTGGTGTGCTGATTGGTTAATGTTGATGGTTGGATTAACCAGATTCAGTATGACGATTAAAATAGCATACCGGCCATCACTGCATAACGATTATTACAGTATGACGATTTTCTTCTCTATCCGTAGAGTTCAGCGTAGCGCTCTATGGATTTGCAAATAGTACGGAGACTTTCGTCTCCGTAAACTGGTAAAGACTAAGTCTTTGCTTTATTATACATCCTTATAGACGCTTCGCTTAACTCTAAGGATAGAACAGAAGAGCTAATAACGCCTGGGGTAATTACAGCCAAAACATTAGAAAAGAAATGGTTATTTTTAATAATGAATTAGTATAAAACCTGTCAACACCAATCAGGGATTTACAGCAATCAAAAATCCCAACTCCCAAATCACAATCTCACCCCGCCACTCCTCCTAATAAACCCCTCGCCATACCTTTTTTTAATTCCGTCCATGGCTTGATAAAGCATTAATTTTTCTGCATTATCTGTAAATAAGTCTATCTGGTAGGCACCCCTTACAAGACCGCTAAAAGATATGCCTACCATGCGCAGGCGCATACGTCGGTGATACAGGACATCAAACAATTCCCGTACTCTGGTAATGAGAATATCGTCTCCACAGCTGTACGTTATTTTGCATTGTTTTTTTTCATGATCGCCATTATTATAGCGAAGCCGCACCGCCACTATAGAGGTAAGCCATCCATCTTTTCTAAGGCGGTAAGCCAACCGCTCTGTCATCGTAAGCAAGAGAGAGCGTAGTTGTGGTATGTCTATCGTATCCTTATCAAAAGCCTGCTCTATTGTTATAGATTTTTTTTCTTTATAGGCCTGCACCGGATCGTAGTCTATACCATTAGCTTTTTTCCATAATGTTTCTCCTTGCTTCCCCAGCAGCTTTTGCAAAAGCTCTATGGGCATCTGCGCCAGGGTTTCTATTTTGCGCACACCTATGCGGGACAGCAATAGGAAAGTGGCATCGCCTACACCGGGAATCTTGCGTACAGAAAGCGGGTTTATAAAGGGCTGTACTGCATTGGCCACTACCTGCACTTTGCCCAATGGTTTATATTCATTGGTCGCTATTTTGGCTACTGTTTTATTTATGGATAAACCAAAGCTAAGGGGAAGACCAGAGTGAGACCGCACATAGTTTCCCAGCTCTCCGCTCCATTTGTAGGTGCCAAAAAAACGATCCATACCACTGAGGTCTGCATAGAATTCCTCCAGACTTGCCTTCTCGAGCAGCGGAACTTTTTCCTGTAAGATTTCTGTGAGGGTAGAGGAGTGCTTGCTATACAGATCCATATCACATGCTTTTACTTTTGCTATGGGGCAAAGTTTTCTGGCATAAGCCATGGGCATTGCAGATCTTACCCCATACTCCCGGGCTTCGTACGAGCAAGAAGCTACAACTGACCTATCTCCACCGCCACCAATAATGAGCGGTATGCCTTGTAGCCTTCTGTCTGCGAGCCGCTCGCAGGCCACGAAGAAGTTATCAAAATCTATATGTAGAACAGAGCGAAGCATATCTATATTTTTAAAATTTTCTCTTTTATTTAATTTTTGGTAAATGACAGTAGCACATATCATTATTTTTCTTTCTAATAAAAAGCCTTTACCTTTATGCTAATATATTTAGCAATACTAAATAAATTAGTATTCAAAGCAACATAATTACTGCTACAAATTGTCGCAATGTCTATTTTTTCTGAAAATCTTCGTCTACTCCGCAAGCGGAGAGCTGTGTCACAGCAAAAGGTGGCCCATGCACTCTTTGTAAGTCGTGCAGCTCTATCTAAATACGAGGAAGGCAGGAGAGAGCCTCCATTGGAAATTGTAAACCGCCTTGCAAAATACTATGAGGTGCGAATAGATGAATTAATAAATAATTCTCTTGAGAATAAATGTACCAATGAAAATGATGCAAACGGATAAAGAGAGATTCAAAAAACGGCAGATATATATTCCTTTGCATGCCTTCATTCCCAGATTTTTCGCTTTTCTTTCCTAAATTGATATTTACTCATTTCGTCACTTTGTACGCTTACCTTACATTTTAAGTAAGAAAAAGGCTCTATTTTCTAATTCTATACAACTTTTTTAGCAAAATTCATATACTACTTATATGTAATACCATTTGCCGAAATGTGTTGCGTATTTTTTCTACCTTACCATTATCCTTAATAAACCACACAATTATGAGCGTTCCATCAATACCAGATAGCTTCAGTCATAAGTTATATCCCAAAGAAGATTTTAATGTAAATACAGATGTATCCGGTGCTCTTACGAGTAACGTAGCAGGTGCTCTCACGAGTAATATTGCCGGTACACTAGGAGCTGTACACTCTGGCGAACTCAATACTAAAGTGAGTGGCTCATTAACAACAGATAATGTGCTTAAACTTACCGGCGATGAAAAAACTCCAGTGGCTACTACCAGCAAAATGGACATCGTAAATCTTCCGCACTTTTCCCTGCAGGATATAAAAGACATGATGAAAATAAGGGTGCATATTCCAAATTACTCCAATGTATGCTTCAAACTTATGGGCATGGAACTCTTTAGTATATGCATGAGTGGTGA
>JBBKWE010000277.1:0-8365 GCA_037968795.1 Ferruginibacter sp. | reverse complement strand
TCCAATAAAAACGAAACAACTTGCGCAAAAATTGGTGGAAAATATTAGCTTTTTTAATTCTGGTTTATACCATCGTAGCGGGCTTCCTGGGCGAAGTACCCCATAAGCCCATATTAAATGAGACAATAAGAAACCTATATTTTCATGTATGTATGTGGTTTGGAATGATGATCCTATTTATGGTAAGTGTGGTTTACAGTATCAAATATTTGGGCTCAAACAATTACCGACATGATGTTATGGCCAGGCATTTTGCAGCCGTAGGATCTGTTTTTGGGATTTTGGGTTATGCTACAGGCGTTATCTGGGTTTCCGTAACCTGGATAACTGATCAAAACCAATCCCTTGCCAGCGTACTGAAAGAACCAAAACTTATAGGAGCCGCCATAGCCTTACTTATATATGGAGCCTACTTTGTACTTCGGGGTTCTTTTACAGATATGGACAAAAGGGCAAGAGTAGCTGCTGTCTATAATATTTTTGCTTTTGCTATGCTATTTCCTAGTATTTGGATTATACCAAGGTTAATAGGTAGCCTGCACCCCGGAAGCCCGGGAAGCGACACTGGTAATCCTGCTTTAGATAAAAATGACCTTGATGCTGCCATGCGTATGGTTTTCTATCCTGCCGTTATAGGCTGGACACTTCTGGGTGTATGGATAAGTACCTTGAGGGCAAGAGTAGACTTTATTAAAGAAAAAGAAATTTTAGACTAATTAAATTGGCACAAATGAAAAATAAGTTTTTATTACTGATTGCTGCATTTACTTTGATATCAAATATTGCGTTAGCGCAGGCTGGAGAAGTAGAAATGGCCGATGGACTGCGAGCGAGCGGTAAGATATATGCAGTTGTAGCGGTCTGCCTAACCATTCTGATAGGCTTGTTTATCTATGTATTTCTTATTGACAGAAAGATATCCAAATTAGAACGGAAACACCTTTAGAGCTGTGCACATTATAATGTGCGAAGTTTTTACATAAATAAGTATAGTTATTTATGGTAGTATGGTTTATTATTTCCACTTTTGCGCAATTACAGAGATTGCCATTCTCAAAAAATGACGAAAAACAAATTTTCGATTGCAACACACTAAACAAATATTATGAGTTCACAGCCAGGTTACAGTTTTTTTAAAAGCGTAGAAGAGAGTTTTGACAAAGCCGCGAAGTATACTAAGTGGGAACATGGGATCCTGGAGCAGATAAAGGCATGTAACGCCGTATACCAGATACGCTTTCCGCTTAAGCGGGACGATGAGACGATAGAAGTTATTGAAGCGTATCGTGTACAACATAGCCAGCACAAATCCCCATGTAAAGGCGGTATTCGTTTTAGCGAAGCTGTAAATCAGGATGAGGTAATGGCACTTGCCAGTCTTATGACCTACAAGTGTGCGATTGTGAATGTACCCTTTGGAGGTGCAAAAGGCGGTATAAAAATTAATCCAAAGAATTATAGTAAATACGAGCTGGAAAAAATTACCCGCCGCTACACTGCAGAGTTGGTAAAAAAAGGCTTTATAGGACCTGGTATAGATGTACCGGCTCCTGACTATGGAACCGGCGAGCGAGAGATGGCATGGATAGTAGATACTTACCAGTCGCTTAGACCAGGGGAGATAGATGCGGCAGGTTGTGTTACCGGAAAGCCGGTGACCCAAGGTGGCGTAAGAGGAAGAAAAGAAGCTACTGGGCTTGGAGTATTTTTTGGAATAAGAGAGGTATGTAATATGCCAGATGTAATGAAGAAGCTAGGACTTGAAGTTGGAATAAAAGGAAAGAAAGTTGTAGTGCAGGGGCTTGGTAATGTGGGGTATCACAGTGCAAAATTCTTTAGAGAAAGTGGTGCTATTGTGGTAAGTTTTGCCGAGTTTGAAGGAGCTATTTATTGTGCAGAAGGTCTGCATGAAGACGAAGTCTTTATGCATCGTAAAGAGACTGGCAGTATCCTTAATTACCCGGGTGCAACCAACCTGGAGAAGAACACAGATGCATTGGAGTTAGAGTGCGACATTCTTATTCCTGCCGCCCTGGAAAACGTTATCAATGGCGAAAATGCTCCCCGAGTAAAAGCTAAAATAATAGCCGAAGCAGCTAATGGTCCTTGTACGCCGGAGGCGGATGAAATATTTATACAGAGAAATATTCTTTGTGTACCAGATATGTATCTAAATGCAGGTGGTGTTACTGTAAGCTATTTTGAGTGGGCAAAGAATCTAAGCCATGTACGATATGGCCGCATGGAAAAGCGCTTTACAGAAAATATGAATACACATATCCTGGGGCAAATAGAGGAGCTTACCGGCAAGAATGTAAGTGACACAGAACGCACCTTTATTATGCACGGACCAGATGAGCAGGATCTCGTGCACAGCGGACTGGAAGAAACGATGATAACTGCTACCCGCGAGATAATGGAAATATGGAATAACAACCCGGAATTACCAGACATGCGTACTGCAGCCTATGTAAGTGCTATAAATAAAGTAGCTACAAGTTATAGTGAACTCGGAATTTTCCCATAGTAGGATTATATATTCTTTACCAGGCCGCTTCTTTGCTGAAGCGGCTTTTTTATTGATTTAATTTGTATAATCGCAACGGATCCTTTGAACTTTGGTTTTATTACAGCGGGAAATCTTTTTGACTTAATTAATAAATTATGCTCTTTGGAATAATTTATGCAGCAAAATGAAGGCGATATACCAGAAGCCAGGATGCATTAAATAAAATGCAAATTCTTAGATAGTTATAAATCAATAAAAATATAAAAATGGCAGAATCATTTTCAGATATCATCAATCATGAATCCCCTACCCTTGTAGATTTTTTTGCCGAATGGTGCGGACCATGTAAAATGATGAAGCCTATTTTAGAAGACCTCAAATCAAAAATAGGAGACAAAGCAAAGATATTAAAAGTGGATATTGATAAAAATCCAAAACTCGCCAGTGCTTATCAGATCCAGGGAGTACCAACGCTAATTGTTTTTAAGAAAGGAAAAATTATGTGGCGACAGTCTGGAGTGGTCCCCGCTAATAACCTGGCGCAGGTACTGGAAGAGCACGCAGGCTAGTATGGTAGAGTATAATTAATACCATTCCTATGCGGAGAGATTATATAGCCCACTCCCTGCTAGAGCGGATATGGGGGCATCTGCTCTAAGGAAACAAAATTCGCATCTTCCCTGCCAAAGCAGGCACAGTCTATCCCATTTACTATTACCAGGTATTTCGCTTGCAATTGCGAATTATAAAATAGCACTTGCTCTATTGTTTTTTGCGAAAGCGCCACCCTCATTTCCTTGCACTCTACAACCATCCACGGTTCAAAATTTTTGTTGTATACAACTATGTCGTAGCGCTTACTTACTTGTGATAATTGTATTTTCTTCTCCACAGAAATAGAGCTGGCAGGGAACCCAATGGAAAGCAGACAAAGAATAAAGTTCTGTCGCACCCATTCTTCCGGCGTAATGATAAGCCAGCGCCTGCGCACTATACAGAATATTTTTTCTTTCGAGTCCTCTGTTTTTATCTTCGGTTTTTGTTGTGGGTAAATGATCTTTATCACAAGGACAAATATAGGTGTTGAGAATGCACTTTCATCAGGACAATAAGTTCCACCTGCATACTTTCAAGCCTTCTTCAATTCCCAGGTAAACTAGATTATACTTCGTAAGCCATAAAGATTAGCAAGATTAAATTAATATGACTCAAAACTAAAAGCCGTATTTTTAGCCGAATATTTTATATGAAATCAAGAGAAGATATAGTGGAGAACTGGCTGCCCAGGTACACGGGCCAGAAGTTAAAAGACTTTGGGAGATATATACTCCTTACCAACTTTAGTAATTACGTAAACCTGTTTGCCGCCTGGAACAATGTGGAGGTAAAAGGCCTGGATAAGAGTATGCAGTGCGCTACTAAAGGAGACATAACTATCATAAATTTTGGGATGGGAAGCCCCGGTGCTGCTACCATTATGGATTTACTTACCGCCATAGAACCTAAGGCTGTATTGTTTTTGGGTAAATGCGGAGGCTTAAAAAAACGCAACTCCTTAGGGGATCTTATCCTTCCTATAGCTGCTATTCGTGGAGAAGGAACGAGCAATGATTACTTGCCACCTGAGGTTCCTGCGCTACCGGCCTTTGCTTTGCAAAAAGCCATAAGTACAACGATAAGAGATTTTAAATGCGATTACTGGACCGGAGTGTGCTACACCACTAACCGCCGGGTATGGGAGCACGATGAAGATTTTAAAGCTTACCTAAAGAAAGTGAGAGCTTACGCTATAGATATGGAGACGGCTACGATCTTCACGGTAGGTTTCTTCAATAAAATCCCGACCGGTGCATTGTTGCTGGTAAGCGATTCTCCAATGGTACCGGAGGGGGTAAAGACGGAAGCAAGCGATAAGACGGTAACTGCAAAGTATGTAGACAGGCACTTAAAAATAGGAATACAATCCCTGAAGCAATTAATAAATAATGGCCTTACCGTAAGGCACCTTAAGTTCTAAATGCAAATAAAGAAGCATGGCTGATGATCTGTTACACGTACAAAACCTTTCTGTACGCATAGGCGAAGAAAATGCTGTAGACGACATCAGCTTTGTAATTCCCAAAGGGAAAATTACGGCTATCGTAGGAGAAAGTGGTTCTGGTAAATCTATAACCGCCCTCAGCATTATGCAGTTGCTTCCTGCCGTAGCCAGTGTAGAAGGCACTTTAATTTTTCAGAAAAATAATGAGGAGCTGGTAGATATTGCTGGCTTTAAAAAAAATTCCGGCAATGAATTGCGGGGCAGAGAGATTGCTATGATCTTTCAGGAGCCTATGACCTCGCTCAATCCTGTACTTACCTGCGGCAAACAGGTACGGGAAATGCTGCTGCAACATAGCGACATTTCAAAAGCGGAAGCCAGGTCGAAATCCATTTCTTTATTCGAACAAGTAGGCCTGATAAACCCCCGGGAAGTTTTTAGAAAATATCCGCATGAGCTTAGTGGCGGTCAAAAACAAAGGGTAATGATAGCCATGGCTATAAGCTGCAATCCTAGCCTACTTATAGCAGATGAGCCTACCACTGCTCTTGATGTAAAAGTGCAAGCGACCATCATTTCCTTATTGCAGGATTTGCAAAAGAAAACAGGCATGGCGATACTTTTTATATCGCACGACCTCGCCCTCGTGAGCCAGATAGCAGATCATATTATCGTGATGCGAAAGGGAAAGATAGTAGAGCAAGCTGGCACCGCCAATATCATACACAACCCTACTGCATCTTACACAAAAGCACTGCTGGAGTGCCGTCCTACTCCAAATCAGAAAGGGAAAATGCTACCGGTATTTACTGATGAGGGAGATTCATTTACCAGAACAGAAACTGCTAAAAAAACAAAGGAGAATTTAGAAACTGCTTCTTTAAAAGAGAAAATTGTTTTACAGGTAGATAAACTCTGCGTTAGTTTCCCCGCCAGTAAAAACTTTCTGGGAAGTAGTAAAACCCGGGTTCCCATTTTAAAAGATGTTTCCCTGCTGGTATGTGAAAAAGAATGTGTAGGGATTGTGGGCGAAAGCGGATCGGGTAAAACCACTTTGGGAAGAGCCCTACTCCATCTTATAAAAATAGACAGTGGAAAAATTCTGTTGCAGGGACGCGATATTTCTGCTCTATCTGCCAGTGAGCTCAGGATCATGAGAAGAGACCTTCAGATCGTTTTCCAGGACCCTTATGGCTCACTCAATCCGCGAATAACAATAGCTGCTGCCATAGCCGAACCTATGAAAGTGCACGGGATAGGCAATAGTAAGAATGAAAGAAGAGAACGCATTGCAGACCTTTTACAAAAAGTAAACCTGCAACCCGATCACATGAAGCGCTACCCGCACCAGTTTAGTGGAGGACAGCGACAGCGAATATGTATAGCCCGGGCGCTTGCGCTCTCTCCAGACTTCCTCATTTTTGATGAAAGTGTTTCTGCCCTTGACGTGCGGGTGCAGGCGCAGGTGCTCAACATCATTTCTGATCTGCGACAGGAACTTGGTTTTGCCGCTTTGTTCATTTCTCACGACCTTAATGTGGTACACCACATCAGTGACAGGATCATTGTAATGCAGCATGGAAAAATTGTGGAGGAAGGTATGGCGGGAGATATTTTATTTAGACCGCAGGATGAGTATACTAAGAGTTTGGTGGAGGCGATACCAGCACTGCGCTAAATTAAGTTGGATTGTTTAAATGAATTACCATCTTGAAGTAAATTTTTACAACCAATTATCTATTGGTACCATCTTTGCAAATTTTAACGTAAACATCAACCATGAGAAAATTTACACTTGTACTAAGCTTAGTCCTTACTGCAGCCCTGTTTCAAACGTGTGCAAGAAACCCCGTAACGGGGAAGCGACAGGTCGTATTGATGTCTGAAGCACAGGAAATAGCGATGGGCCAGGAAGCCGACCCGCAAATCATAGCGCAATATGGATTGTATGACGATAAAGCGCTGCAGCAGTTCATAACACAAAAGGGAAATGAAATGGCTGCGAAATCTCACCGCCCAAATTTAAAGTATGAATTTAAAATAGTAGACTCTGAAGTATTGAATGCCTTTGCAGTGCCCGGCGGCTATGTATACTTCACAAGGGGGATAATGGCTCATTTTAATAATGAGGCACAATTTGCCGGCGTACTTGGACACGAAACAGGGCACATTACTGCACGACATACAGTATCTCAACAGACTAAATCAACCCTGAGCCAAGTTGGACTCATAGGTGCTATGATCCTTAAACCGGAATTAGGAGAATTTGCGCAGACGGCTTCTCAGGGATTGGGATTACTTATGCTCAAATTTGGCAGAGATGCGGAGCGCCAGGCCGATGACCTTGGCGTAGAATACTCTTCCAGGATAGGATATGATGCTAAAGAAATGGCAGATTTTTTTAAGACCCTGGAGCGGAAATCAGAAGGCAGTGAAAGCGCCGCTCTACCGTCGTTCTTATCTTCTCACCCTAATCCCGGTGACCGCTATGTGGACGTGAACAAGGAAGCTATTGTATGGAAGAAAAAACTCAATCTTACCAATGCTGTAGTAAACAGGAATGCTTATTTGCAAAGAATTGATGGACTGATATACGGCGAAGATCCAAAGGGTGGCTATTTAGAAAGTAGGGTGTTTTATCACCCGGTATTGAAATTCCAGTTTCCCAGTCCACAAGGTTGGCAATATCAGAACTCTCCCCAGCAGGTGCAATTTGCGGAACCAAATGGCAGGGCATTAATGATGCTAATGCTGGCACCCGGCAATAATCTGCGAGAGGCCGCTAGTTCATTTATCCAGCAAAATGGATTACAGGCTATACAAAGCCAGGAAGTAAGTGTAAATGGTCTTCCGGCAATTGCAACAATAGCGGAGTCTGTTACTCAGCAACAACAGCAGCAGCAACAGGCGGCACCCATTCGCCTACTCAACTACATGATACAATACAATGGTACCATATATTCGATAGTAGGCGTGTCAGCAGCGCAGGATTTTAATCAGTATTCGTCTATTTTTCAGCAAACGATGGAAGGATTTAAGATACTTACAGACCAGTCGAAAATAAATAAGAAGCCGGAGCGAATCAGAATAAAGACAATTAATAACACACAACCCCTTGAATCTATTTTCAGATACTACAAAATACCCTCGGCCCGGTATGAGGAACTTGCGATATTGAATGGTATGCAGTTGAGCGAAACGGTAACGGCAGGTACGATGGTAAAGATTCTGGGGGAATAGGCATTTATGTGGCTTTTATAATGAACAGTATAATTTAGTCTTGTCCTGAAATAGGTTTACTGCATTGCCTTGATTTGCTTTGGTTCGTGTCCTGGCGAAACTACTGACGGATAAAATAACTTTTAGGATTTGCAAGTAATTTCCAAATCCAATGCAGAAACCTCCATGTAAAAATTATACTTTCAATTCCAGAGAAGTGGCTCTTGAAAACACGAGCCACGGCAAATAAGGTGGAGGCTACTCCAACTTAAGAGGAGTAGCGAAACCGAAATAATATAAAATAAATATAAACGAAACAGCCCCTTTTTAAAAGAAGGGGCTGTTTCATATCGAACTTCTGCTTACCGCATCTACGAATTAGAAATATCTTTTAATTTAGAAAAAACCGGACTCAGATGTCGGTTTTTGTGCAGGCGTTGCGTTGGCGTGTCTTCAGTTTGCTGCTTACGGCGCAAATTTTTATACAACATAAACCCCGCGGCGATCCCTGCACCCGCTATTAAAATACTTTTTGACCTATTCATAATTGCAAAATTTAAGATTATTTAAAAATTAAAGTCTGTAATACCTATTAC
>JBBKWE010000276.1:0-3236 GCA_037968795.1 Ferruginibacter sp. | reverse complement strand
GTAATAAGCACTGTGTCATACGGGGTGGGCACATCATCTACACTAGCGTTATGGTTTATAAAACTGTAACTGCCGCTACCACACTCTGCCCCAAGGTTCCAGTGTTCTTTTATGCCTTGTACGTTGCTGCCACAATAAATCGTATTTACAATGATACCTTTGGCTTTTGCCTTAAGGCAAGCTTGCGTGTAAGTAACACTTCCTTGATTAAACTCCTCATTACCCGCTATAAAAATAACCTTATAGCTATCTTTATTATCGTCCCAAGTAAGCTTGTCTGCGGCTGTACCTATTACTTCGCTGCAATATTCATCGCCTCCATCTGTTCGCAGGGAAAAAAGTTTAGCTGACAAATCATCCAGATTAGTAGTGAAACCTGTGAGCTGTTTTATGTATCCATTCTCTGCACCATTTGAAGGGCGGCCATATTCGTATAATGCTATTTCCAACTGTGGCGATTCTCCATTGCATTTTGCTTTTCCCATTACGCTCACCATATTCCATAACTGTGCTTTGGCTTGTTCTATGAGGCCACTCATACTTCCGCTCACATCAAGCAGAATAGCGGCTTGTATTTTACTTTTTGCAGAGGGAGCAGTTATCTCCATGGGTTGAAACCTTTTTATCTCTTTTTCTTTTGGTTGCGAAGCCATAATGCCGAAAAAGGAAGCTACTGCCGCAGCAGAAATAAATAATCTAGTCATGATTGTTTTTTGTTGGTATAGTATAGAGATGAGAAACTTTAAAAAAATGCATAAAAAAAATGATAAAAAACCTTAGATGAAAAAATGCTCAGTACCAGTAACTCACTGGATAAATTCACTAAATATAATTTTCCTCGCTTATTACAACTATTCCATACTCTATTTCCCTTTCCGTAAATCCTTTTCCCGAAACGGCATTCTTTTACAAGTACTAGTTCTTTCTTTTGCAGCAATAGAAAAATATAAAAGAAATACTAAGAAGGAATTATTATGATAAAGAGGATTACAATGCTTATAATGGCTGCCGGTTTTTTGGGGAATGTGCAGGCGCAATCAATACAGGAAGATGATACTACCAAAAATATAAAGCAATTAGAAGGCGTTGTGCTTAATAGCAACAAGGCACTTAATGAGCTGTCACTAATGGCGGGAAAAATTCCCATTGATCCCATGAAGCTTCCTCAGAGCATAGTAACTATACAGGAATCGGTTATAAAAAACCAACAAGCGCAGAAGCTAAGTGACATTATAAAAAATGTAAATGGAGTGTACCTGGGCACTACCCGTGGAGGCGTGCAGGAAACATTTTATGCAAGAGGTTACAGACTTCGTGGCGATAATATGTATAAAAATGGGGTAAGGGTGCCCGATGGCGTAATGCCGGAGACGGGTTCCTTGCAGGCAGTAGAAATTCTGAAAGGTAGCGCAGCCATTTTGTACGGCGCAGTAGAGCCTGGTGGTATAATTAATATGGTGACGAAGCAACCAAAATTTCGCAAAGGTGGAGAAGTAAGTGTGCGCACAGGAAGCTTTGGATTGTTTAAGCCCGCAATAGATATCTACGGACCTGCAAGTGAAAAAATAGCGCTTCGTCTTAATACAATTTATGAAACCACTAATAGCTTTAGAGACGAAGTAAGCTCCGAGAAGCTTTATGTAAATCCATCTGCCCTGGTAAGGGTTTCTGCAAAAACAGATATTCTCCTACAAGCAGATTATCTTCATCAGGACTTCACCTCGGATTTTGGATTAGGTTCCTTGGGCAATAGTTCCCTTAGCAATCTTCCGAGGAATATTTTCCTGGGAACGCCCTGGCAGTATAATAAGCAAAAGCAGTACACATCTTCTGCCCTGCTTACACACAAGATAAATAGATCCTGGACTGCAAAAGTAAATGCAGCCGCACAGCGTTACGACCGCGACTATTACAGCATAGAGCGAATACAAGCAGCGGCAAATGGCGATTGGGCTCGTCCTCTTAATAAAATTGAGTCTCAGGAAAATTATTATAGTGGCGGTATAGATCTACAGGGAAGTTTTAAGACAAAAGGCATAGAACACAAACTGCTGGTAGGAGTAGATGCGGATGAATATTCTTCTACCGTTTATGCTTTTGATAACCCCAAAATATATGATACGATTAATATTCTTGATGCTGAGAAATTTGCACGTAGAACTGATATTCCCGTTGCTAATAAAATAACGAAGGTAGAAACTCCACGTACCAGAGTAGGTGCTTATGTTCAAGATCTCATTATGCTTTCGCCACAGTGGACAGTGCTTGCAGGCCTGCGCTACAGTAGCGTAAGGAATAAAGCGAGTAAGACTACAAACCTAAAAAATGATGTAGTAACCATGGGAACAGGAAACAGTGACCAAGCCTTTTCTCCCCGAGCCGGCATCGTTTTTAGTCCTGTAAAAACCACCTCTGTGTTTGCCAGTTATGCAAATTCGTTTTCAGCAAATAGCGGCCTTGATGTACAGGGAAATGCTATAAAACCTTCCATCATAGACCAATATGAGGTAGGTATTAAAAATAAATTATGGAAAGAGCAGTTAAGCATAAACCTGACTTTGTATAAGATCAGAAACAATAATCTCGCACAGACGGCGCCCTTCCTGGCAGACGGCACACCCAACAATAATACAAATATAAAAGAGCTGAGTGGCGAAACTACAAGCAATGGAATAGAAGTAGATATGGAAGCAATTCTCTTTAAGCGGTTAAAACTGATTGGAGGATACGCTTATAATGATATGCGATTTACCAAAACAAAAGCAGGAGACGGTAATTACATAGAAGGGGAGAGACTGATAAATACTCCTGCCCACACTGCCAACTTAAGTGGGTTTTACAAAATAAAGGCAGACAAACTAAAAGGAATGCAACTTGGATTTACAGCCTCTTACATAGGAAAAAGAGTTGCCGGCTGGAATAATAAACAAAGTCAGTCACAAAATTACGACCGCACAATATTAGTTAATAGTTTTACTACGGTAGACCTCACGGCAGGATATGAGTACAAAAAGTTTAATGCACTATTTAAGGTGGTAAATGTGACCAACACTTATAATTACTATGTGCATGAGAATTATAGTATAAACCCTTTACCACCGGCATCTGTGGTTGCAACGATAGCTTACAGGTTATAGAAATAATAGCTTTTGCGTTATTAGTCAGGGACCTATCGTAAGTAAAACGGTCAACTTTAAGTTAGAGCTATCAATATGGCCTAGAAGAGACAAACTATA
>JBBKWE010000275.1:0-17085 GCA_037968795.1 Ferruginibacter sp. | reverse complement strand
TTATGAAATAGCAATGGCGAAAAGAAAATATGCTGGTTATTAATTTCCCCTGATTTATCTTATCTTCCTACAAAGAAATTTTATGCTACAACAATCAAATGCATTCTCCAGTTTCTCTGTAAAAGACCTTGCAGCAGCAAGAGATTTTTATAAGAATACATTGGGTCTTACTATCAGAGATAATTCTATAGGCATGTTAGAATTGCACCTGCATGGGAACAATATGGCAATTGTATATGAGAAGAAAGATCACAAGCCTGCAAAATTTACCATTCTCAATTTCCCCGTAAAAAATATTGATGAAGCTGTAAAATATCTATCTGAAAAAGGTATAAAGTTTTTGCAATACGATGATCCAAAAACGGACGATAAAGGAATTTCCAGGAAACAAGGGCCGCCTATTGCCTGGTTTACAGATCCGGCCAAGAATATTTTATCTGTAATTCAGACAGAAGGTGCATAACTTGTGAAGCTGCTCCTAAGATAGCTTGGGTTACATTTACCTATAAAAATTTCTCCATCACGTGATGTGGAATGCCTACCTCTTCAAAGCCTTCTCCTACTATTTTATAACCGAACTTATCATAAAAACCTACCGCAGTATCCCTGGCATGCATAGTCATTTTCTTAAACCCTTTGTCTCTGGCTATTTTTTCTGCAAAGAACATTACTGATTCTCCAATTCCTTTGCCTTGCAGGTTTTTACGGACTGCCATTTGCCTTAAGCGTAGTTGTTCTGGTATTTCATTTATAAGCATACAGCAGCCAAGAATCTCTTCATCTTCTATAAGAGCCAGCAATATTTCATCTTTTTCTTTTTCCAATTCTTCTTTTGTAAAGCTCAGGCCAAGCGGTTGCCTAAGGATCTGATCCCTTAGCGCCACCATTTTCCAATAGAGTTCTGTACCGTGGTCTATTTGCTTTAAAGCCATAAATTATTTGATTGAAAGAAGTGAATAAATCTGTACCAAAGTAAGAATATTTACCCTGATATTAATTGCTTAGCTAGAATTTTTTTGTCTGCTCTGCAAACCAAAAAATTGTGACAGTCAATAGCGGTCTCCTTTCTTTTTTTGATTGATACTTTTCACAAAATATTTTTCCTTCAGAATAAAAAAAAGTATTTACTTTTAACAATTCTTTTCATATTGCTTTTATTAACCTTTTAATCAATATTTATTTTTTCATGTGTACAATTTGATCGAGTAAAATCTCTGAGGGGTTTTAGCCGCAACAATATATGCGTGTTTGCTTGTTGTAGAATCATACAATACCTGAAAGTACCTATATATCATATTCAAAAATAATAACCAAAACTTAACTTTTTAAAATTTAGCTATGAGGAAATTTAAAATTTCTTTTATTCTACTGATGGTAATGCCCATCTTGTGGTCAGGCAACTTGCTGGCTCAGAGTAGAACAATATCCGGTACCGTTATTTCTGCAGAAGGCGGAAGGGGACTAGAGGGTGTAAACGTAAGCAACTCTGCTACTAAGAAAACCACCCAAACCAATTCCTCAGGTGTATTTACAATCTTAGCCGATGAAGGACAGAAGCTTGTATTTACTTCAGTAGGGTTTGCAACTCGTACCGTAACAATAGGTAGTGATGCCAGAGTAAATGTAACTATGACTCCCATTGTGGACGAAATGGAAAATGTTGTTGTGACCGGTTATGGGGTAAAACAGAATAGGAGAGTACTCACCGCTCAAACTCCCACTGTAAAAGGGGAGGAAATAGCTGCTACGCATCGTGATAATTTTATCAATTCGCTTGCCGGTAGAGTTCCTGGTCTTACTGTAACTGCTTCTACGGGTTTGCCGGGAGCAAGTGCACAAATCATACTTAGAGGTGCCACTTCCATTGGCGGAAATAATCAGCCACTCTTTGTAGTGGATGGTGTGCCGCTAGATAATAATACCCTTAACCAGGAATCACTCATAGGGGCCAGCAATGCTAATGCAGTAGTTTTTGGAAACAGAAACAGTGACTACACAAACAGGATCGCCGATATAAACCCAAATGATATAGAAGAAATCACCATCCTGAAAGGCCCGGAAGCAGCAGCATTGTATGGTAGCGATGGCGCTTCAGGAGCAATAATTATTACTACCAAAAAAGGCAAGGCTGGGAAAGCAAGAATAAGTTATGACAACAACTTTAGCATGCAAGAGGTGTACAGGTACCCGCAGATCCAAACTCAATTTCAAAGAGGAACGAACGGTATTTATAACCCTGAAGCATATTCTACATTATATGGTTTTAAATATTTTGGACCTGAATATCCGGCTAATACGCCTATCTATAATAACATAAAGAATTTCTTTCAGCGGTCTTTTTCCCAGCAGCATAACTTAAGCATAGATGCCGGGGAAGGTAATACCACTTATCGCCTCTCATTGGGCTATGCAGATTACAATGGTATAGTAATGAACACCGCTAACAAAAAAGTGAATGCACGGCTGAGTAGCAGTACAAAACTAAATAGCAGAACTACACTTTCTACCTCTTTTGCATATATAGGTCAAAAGGTGGACAAGGCGCCGAAAGGAGCAGGTACTTACTTCAATAATCTCATCACTTTTCCTATAGATGTAGATGCAAGTAAATATCAGAATGATGATGGTTCTCGTACAAGACAAAAATTGTCTGGTGATCTGGCTTCAGAATTTGACAATCCTTTTTGGGATGTAAATAAAAATAAAGGATACGACGGTACGGAGCGCTTCACAGCAAACCTGCTTTTGAGCTCTGATGTACGTAAGTGGTTAAATCTTACGACTATAGTGGGATTAGATCAATATAATATGGATGGCTTCTATCTTACACATCCGCAAAGTAGATTCGGGTTTGCTACTAAAGGTTTTTTAAGCACTTATGAGCAAGGTTACAAAAACGTGAATGGCACTTTCCGTGGTACGCTCAAAAAGACTTTTGCTACTAAATTTGCCAACACGCTTAGCGGGACTTTTTTCATAGAATCCAGTGATAGAAAAACAAACTCCCAGCGGGGAGAGCAATTTTTTGAACCAGATTTTATTTCAATTAACAATACTGCTCCGCTTACCAGGGATGCAAAATTGCAAAGAGATAATATTAGAAAAGTAAGAGCCTTTGCTAACTATACCTTTGGCTACGACAACCTACTCTTCATAAGCTTAGCAGGTGTCAGAGAAGGCGTAAGTACACTTACTTCCAGGTTATACAACAAACAGCCTTTCTTTAACTATGGTTCTGCTTCAGGGGCATTTGTATTCTCTGATTTAGCTGCCGTAAAAAACCTCAAGTGGCTCAGCTACGGAAAGCTTAGAGCTTCCCTTGCCACTACTGGAAAGGGACCAATATCTCCATACAGGATAGATCCTCAATTTACAACAGTTACCACTACAGGAGGAGGATTTGCCCTGGACGTTTTTGCAAGCAATCGCAATCTGCAGCCAGAGAAAAGTACCAGTAAAGAGGTGGGAGGAGAATTCCAGTTTTTCAAAAAGAAACTTTCAGTAGATGTTGCATTCTACCAGGTAAACAGTAAAAACCAGATAGTGGCCAATAGACTTAGTTATGGTACCGGAGGTGTACTTAAATACATTAACGGTGGCGAAGTAAGAAATAAGGGATTAGATATCCAGGTGAAATTCAACCCGGTTACCAGCAAGAATTTTGTTTGGGATGCTACCGTGAACTTTGATAAGAACCGCAGTAAGGTGCTGAGTATGCCAGCCGACTTACCTCTTTATTATGATTCTGATACCTGGGTATTTGGTGCCGTGCGCTCTGAGTATAGCAAAGGGGTATCACTAGGAAACCTTGTTGGGTACGATTTTCAACGCAATAATGCCGGTGCACTTCTAATAAGCCCTACCACAGGTCTTCCGCTGCTTACCACGAATTATGTAAATCTTGGAGACAGAACACCAGACTTCAAAATAGGAATCGTAAACTCATTCACTTTCTTTCAGAACCTTACTTTTAGTTTCAATTTAGACATAAGAAAAGGTGGAGTTGTATTCAATGGCAATGAAGCTATGATGGTACAAACTGGCATGAGTCTTAAAACGTTGGACAGACTACAACCTCGTGTTGTAAATGGTGTACTGGCAGATGGGCTTCAAAATACCGCTACCCCTACAGCAAACACAATTTCCATAGTGCCTTACTATAGAAATGATTACTACGATGTAGCTTTTGCAGAAGGAGACTTTATGGAAGAAGTTAACTGGATGAGACTGCGGGATGCCACCATTTCTTACATACTACCTGACCGACTTATGAAGCGGCAGAAAGTGATTCGTTCAGCATCTATTTTCGTTACGGGAACCGACCTTTTCCTTATTACCAATTATTCTGGAATGGATCCTAACGTAAATGCCCTTAACGCTTCTACCGCCAGAGGTGTAGGAGGGGCAGGTATAGATTACGGTGCTGTGCCCACGCCACGAGGTTTAAATTTTGGTACCCGCATTCAATTTTAATTTCTACAAACAAATTTTCTACAAATGAAAAAGTTTAAAATATTATCTATCATAACTTGTATTGCAGCAATGAGCCTAATGGGTTGCAAGAAATACTTAGACATAAATACAGATCCCGATACTACACAGGAGCCGAGTAACAGTTCCGTGTTTCCGGCAATGCTCTCTGCCATACCCCGCGGTCTGCAGTATGATGCACGATACATAAGCAAATACACACAGAATCTACTGGCTTCTGCCAATGGTAATGCTGATACCTGGGACAGACACGGATACATCGCCGGAAGTGATGCCTCAGGTGACATATGGCGTCAGACCTACTTTGGTCTCGGTGGCAATCTGAATTACATCATTCAAAATGGTATAAACAAAGGGGAGTTTGATTACGTGGCAGCATCTTATACACTCAAGTCTCTTATGTTTCAGATGGCTGCAGATTATCATGGCGACATTATATTTAATGACGCTTTTGTAGAGGGCAAATACTATTTTACTTTCAATAGGCAAGATACTGTGTACCGGGGTGTAGACAGCTTATGTCGTATTGCCCTTAGCTATTACGATCAGGCAGTCGGCAAGAACGGAAAATTAAGCGTAGGCGACTTTGCATACAATGGAAACCTGGATAAATGGAAGAAGCTCACTTATGGTATAATGGCTTTAAATTTTCACCGGTATTCTCTAAAGTCAGACTACAAGCCGGACTCCGTGATAAAATACTGTGACCTTGCTATGAATGATGTTACAGATGATTTTGTAATACCTTTTGATGCGAGCAAGAACGATGATGCTAACTTCTATGGCACATATAGGAATAATTTTGGCTCTTTCAGGCAATCAAATTTTATGGTGGGTTTGCTCGATGGAAGCATACTTACCGGAACTACTGTAGGAGCTAATAGAGATCCACGTCTGAAACATCTTTTGAATGCCTCGCAAGATACTACTAATGGCAATGGTGGTTATAGAGGTGTAGAGCCAGGAAATGGAGATCCATTCAGTGCCCTTACAGGTACCTATGCAGTAGGAACTGCAAATTGGATAAATGCCCGCAAGCGAATACCTGTTGTATGGGGAGATAGTATTTATGCAAATCCAAGTGCTTCTGCCTTTGGTACGCAGACAGGAAAATTCCTCTTCCAGGATAAAGCAGTGATGCCTGTAATGACTTACGCACAAATGCAGTTTACGAAAGCTGAAGCAGCATTTAGAAAAAATGACAAGCCTCTTGCATATGCAGCCTATACAAATGGTATAAAGGCACATTTTAGTTTTATAAACAGAAATTATGGTTCTGTAAGAGGAAATTCTAACATCTATAATGGTAGCGCAATCTCTGCCGCTCAGCAAACTGCATATTTGGCTTCAGCAAACGTAAAGCAGTCAGCCGGTGCACTTACGATTACGGATATAATGCTACAAAAATATATTGCATTGTATGGCTGGGGCTTCTTTGAAACCTGGGTAGACTTGCGGAGATTCCACTATACAGACTTAGATCCGCAAACGGGCCTGCAGGTGTACAAGAACTTCAACTTGCCTACCAGCTATTTCCCAAATAACCTTAATAAACCTGTGTACAGAGTAAGACCTCGCTATAACTCAGAGTATGTTTGGAATGCTGCAGAGCTGGCACGGTTGGGAGGCTTTTTACCAGATTACCATACTCAACCGGTATGGTTTAGTCTACCATAAATTTTCTGTGAAATCTAAAAAAATGATTATGAAAAATATAATAGGATATTCAGTATTTGCTATGCTGTTTTTAGCAGGAATTATATCTTGCGAGAAAAATGAATTTACGCTCAAAGACACAACCCTTCTTACAGAAAAGGCTTATCTGAAGGTAAACTTTATGAGTGCTTATAAGATACCTTATCCCACCCAGGTGAAAATTGATGATACAAGGGTGAGTAACAACCTTACGTATGCTACACCTTTTCCGGGAGGAGGATTAAATACCGGTGGTGCGGGCTATGCAGATTACCTTGCAGTAGAGCCTGGCAGCAGGAAGATTGCCATATCTATCCCTCTAATAGGTACGAACACAGATTCGTTGGTTCTAGCAAATGCTACTGCTACCTTAGAAAAAGATAAATTCTACACCTTACATTTTGCCGATACAGCAGCCAATACAAAAACTCTTTTATCGCTGGACAATGAGGCAAGGCCAGATTCCGGTTTCTCAAGATATAAGTTTATAAATCTTATTCCGGATTTACCCGAAGGTGTAGATCTTTATTTCGGAACCACTAAAGTGGCAGGACCCATAATGTATCTAGGTACCAGCCCTTATTTTAACATACCTATTAATACCGGTACTGCCTGGAATTTGAGGAAAGGCGGATCAGCTGCCACTAGCCCAACACTTATAGCTACTAATTATAGCAGTGCCTCTTCCACTACAAATAAGAGGGTTTACACAGTACTTTCAAGAGGATATGCATTATTAGGAACAAGTACTGCGGAAATAAGAAGGGCGAACATTAGCTTTATATACAATCAATAAAATGTTTTATATACTTTGGGGTATGGAGATACATGCTTCATACCCCATTTTTGTGCTTTTCAATGATAATGAGGTGACAAATTCTTAGAAACCCGAAAAGTTCGTCAAACTAAAATGATCTACGAATTATGCAAACGGATAAGAAAATATATTCAGCAGAATTAAGTACAGAGGCAGAATCACATTATGACGGGTTAGAGAAAAAAAGTTTAAAGACAGTTTTATCTGAAATAAACAAAGAAGATGTAACGGTAGCACTTGCTGTACAAAAAAGCCTTCCTCAGTTAGAGGCATTGTGCGCAGCAATAGTAGAAAAACTGAAGAATGGTGGTCGTCTTTTTTACATAGGTGCCGGCACCAGCGGCCGTCTTGGAATTCTGGATGCTGCAGAAATTCCCCCCACTTATGGGGCAACTGGTCTTGTAATAGCAGTTATAGCAGGAGGTAACACAGCAGTACGACAAGCAGTAGAAAATGCAGAGGATAATGAGGAGCAGGGCTGGCATGATCTGAAAGCGCACAACATCTCGGATGCGGATGTAGTTGTAGGAGTGGCCGCATCGGGTAATACGCCATACGTACGGAGTGCTTTGGAAATGGCAAATAAAAATAATATCATTACCGGATGTATAGTTTGTAATATGGGAACAACGGTGGCAAAAGCTTGTAGATTTCCAGTAGAAATTGAAACAGGGCCGGAATATGTAACCGGTAGCACTCGTATGAAAGCAGGGACGGCGCAGAAAATGACCCTGAATATGATCTCTACTGCTGCTATGATACAACTGGGAAAAGTGCAGGGTAATAAAATGGTAGAAATGCAGCTGAGCAATGAAAAGCTAAGGCAGAGAGCCGTGCAAATACTCAAAGACGAATTAGGCATAACAGAGCAGGAGGCAGTAAACTTGCTTAAAAAAGAGAAGCACATAAAGCGGGCAATAGATTTATATAAGACCTCTGGTAAATAAAAATCTAAACTTTAAAAACTTAATATCTAACAAAAAAAACTATAGATTTGCAACTAGTAAAAACTAAATAACACTATCATGTCAGAAATTGCAACAAGAGTAAAAAAGATTATTGTTGACAAATTGGGAGTAGACGAGGCTGAGGTAACTCAAGAAGCGTCTTTCACTAACGATTTAGGTGCCGACAGCTTGGACACCGTAGAACTAATCATGGAATTTGAAAAAGAGTTTAATATTTCTATTCCCGACGAACAAGCCGAGACCATTACAACTGTAGGTCAGGCAGTATCTTACCTGGAAGAAAACGCTAAGTAATTAGTAGTTCTTCTTAAAAAAAGATTTTTAATTTTCACAGGCAAAATATGGTTTTAAAAAGAGTAGTAGTTACCGGACTTGGCGCCCTTACCCCCATTGGAAAAACTGTTGATGAATATTGGCAGGGACTTCAGGATGGTGTAAGCGGTTGCGATATTATTCGGCAATTTGATGCCTCTAAGTTTAAGACTCAGTTTGCCTGTGAGGTTAAAGATTTTGATGCCACAACGTATTTTGATCGCAAAGAAGCCCGAAAAATGGATCGCTACTGCCAGTTTGCGCTAGTAGCAAGCGATGAAGCAGTAAAAGATGCAGGCATAAGTGCCGATAATGTAAACCCCGACAGAGTGGGCGTTATATTTGGAAGTGGCATTGGCGGTCTCATAACTTTTCAGGAAGAGGTCATTAACTTTGCCAGCGGCGATGGTACCCCACGATTCAACCCTTTCTTTATTCCAAAAATGATCCTCGATATTGCAGCCGGACAGATCTCTATGCGGCATGGTTTCAGAGGCCCAAACTATGCAGTAGTAAGTGCTTGCGCCAGCAGTACAAATGCTATCATAGACGCTTTTGATAATATTAGATTAAACAAGGCTGATGTAATTATCACCGGCGGAAGTGAAGCAGTTATTTCTGCTGCAGGCGTAGGAGGTTTCAATGCGATGAAAGCCCTTAGCGAACGCAATGACAGCCCTGCCACAGCAAGCCGACCGTTTGATAAAGATCGCGATGGTTTTGTAATGGGAGAAGGTGCCGGAGCAATCATTTTAGAAAGCCTCGATCATGCCCTTGCCCGGGGAGCTAAAATCTATTGTGAAATAGCCGGTGGCGGCGCTACAGCAGATGCTTATCATATTACTGCCCCTCATCCTGAAGGACTCGGAGCTCGTAATGTAATGAACGCCGCTCTTGAAGACGCCGGAATGAAGCCATCAGATATTGATTACATAAATGTACATGGCACCAGTACGCCGCTTGGCGATATTGCAGAACCAAAAGCTATTATGGCTGTATTTGGAGAAGATGCCTACAATCTTAACATAAGCAGTACAAAAAGTATGACAGGTCACTGCCTGGGTGCTGCGGGTGCCTTGGAAGCACTTGCTTGTATAATGGCTGTGGTAAAAGATGTAATTCCACCTACTATTAATTTCTCTACACCAGACCCTGAACTGGATCCTAAGCTCAACTTTACTTTTAATAAAGCTGTACACAAAACTGTAAATGCTGCCCTCAGCAATACATTTGGTTTTGGCGGACATAATGCCAGCGTTATTGTGAAGAAATATGTAGCTTAATTTTTTCCACTTTCCTACCAACAATTTTTCCCATTTTTTAATAATGGCAGCCGTAAGTATCACTTTGGCGCAATTGAAAAAGATTGTGATTCTTTCCCTTATTGCTATGAGTTATAAAGTTTTAATTAATCTTTGCTCCCAATAAATCTTAACTTTAGTTAGAAATAAATCATCAATAAAACTGCACAATATTAAATCGCTTACCTACATACAAGATTTATTTACCTCAAAATCTAAAAAGAAAGACTTCAAAAGAGAACTTAGCAATGTGCTTTCCTTTACCCCTAGCTCTTTGGAACTGTATGCTACTGCTCTTAGCCACAGAAGCGTACGGGAGGGAGCAGACGAGAATAATGAGCGCCTGGAGTTTTTGGGCGATGCCATTCTCGGTTCGGTGGTAGCTAATTATCTATTTAAAAAATATCCGTACAAAGGAGAAGGTTTTCTTACAGAGATGCGGAGTAAGATGGTAAATAGAAATATGCTCAACGATATTGCCATAAAAATGGGATTGAAGAAAATAACGATTTATAATAAGTACGATCAGGCTTTGCGTTCTTCTCAGATTTTTGGAAATAGCCTGGAAGCACTTGTGGGAGCGGTATACCTTGATAAAGGATATCCTAAAACTGAAAAGTGGATAGAGAAGCAAATCATAATGCCTTATATGTTTCTGGAAGACCTGGAAGAAATAGATATTAACATTAAAAACAAATTATATGGCTGGGCTACCAAACAAGGAAAAGCAATTGCTTTTGAAATGATAAAAGAAAAAACCCAAAAAGGCAGAAGAGTTTTTGTGATGGGTGCTTTGGTAGATGGTGAAGTTGTTGCCGAAGGCAGAGGATATAATAAAAAAGAAGCCAGCAACCTGGCGGCACATAATGCTATAGAAAAACTGGGATTGTGATAGATTGCTTTTGGAAGAAATGAAATAATTTTTTATGAAATTTGGAATTATAGGAAGTGGAAGTTGGGGTACGGCACTGGCCAAAATACTCACTGATAATAGCCACTCTATTTATTTTTGGAACCGCAGTGAGGACGCAATAGCGCAGTTTAAGGAACGCCGCCACAACCCGCAGTATCTCCAATCTGCCCGCTTTGACATGGAAAAACTTACCCTTACTTCTTCTGCGCAGGAAGTAGTGGATAATTGTGACTGCATCGTAATAGCCATTCCCTCTTCATTTGCCGTAAGCGTCCTGGAGACTCTGGATAAATCAAGTTTAAAAACTAAAAAGATTATCTCTGCCATAAAAGGTATTCTGCCAGACAAAGTTATCTTGCTCAATGACTATTTGAAAGTAGCTTTTGATTTGCCTATAGAAAATTATTTCACTGTATTAGGCCCTTGCCACGCAGAAGAAGTGGCGCAAGAAAAACTGAGCTATCTTACTTTTAGCGGCTTAGATTCGGAGGTGGTAGATGAGATTGCTGCCGCCTTTACGACTCCTTACCTTAACACCATAACCAACTCTGATATCTACGGGGTACAATATGCCGCCGTGCTCAAAAATATTTATGCCGTAGGTTCGGGCATAGCCCATGGTCTTGATTATGGTGATAATTTCCTAAGCGTACTCATAGCCAATGCTGCCGATGAAATGGCTGGCTTCCTGCGCAAAGCGGGTATTATAAATGCCGAGGTGGGCTATATAGACGAGGAAAGACTCATAAAGGCACACCTGCCGCTGCCCAGTAAGCATCATCAGAACTATGCAGCCTCTGTATATCTGGGAGATTTATTGGTAACCTGTTATAGCCTGCATAGCCGCAACCGGGCCTTTGGTAATATGGTGGGCAAAGGATATTCTGTAAAAGCGGCACAGATGGAAATGAGCATGGTGGCAGAAGGCTACATTGCTAGCCGCTGCATGAATGATATTAATGAAAAAGTAAAAGCCAATATGCCTATTGCTAAAGCCATTTATAGCATCTTGTGGGAAGGTGCTTCGGCGAAGACTAGTTTTAAAGAATTAGAAGGCAAGTTGATTTAATGACATTTCTAATTATAGATTTTCCTCAAAAAACAAATCCGCAGAGATACCATCTGCCTGCAAGCGGCCATCCAATGTTAGAATTAAACAGTTGTTTATTTCCACAATAGTTTTTTCTTCTATATAAATAATGCTCTTCCTTACCAGAGCCTCTTTTTGTTCTACCCCAAACCGGCTTGTAAAAGCATCCAGATCCAAACCTTCCTTTTGTCTCAGACTTATCATGATGCATTCATTCATCATCTGCACAGTCGTAAGAATTTCCTGGGTAAATGGAACTTCATTTTTTGCAATCGATTGCAGGTACAGAGAATTATTAGCTACGTTCCATCTGCGTATATTCTTTCCATCATAACCATGCGCTCCCGGTCCAAAACCCAGATAAGCTATTCCCTGCCAATAGCTGCTGTTGTGCATACTTCTCCTGCCTGGCAGAGCAAAATTGCTTATCTCGTATTGTTCGTACCCATTATTTTCCAAGATTTCATTTACCAGAAGAAACTGCTCTGCCTGCTTCTCCTGGCTCACGGGCGATGCTCCTTTTTTTTCTATGGCATAATGCAATGCTGTGTCTTCTTCTACCGTGAGGGCATAGCAGCTTACATGCGGTACGTTGTATGATAGAATAGTGTCTATATTTTTCCTTAGTATTTCGTCTGATTGCAAAGGCGAACCATAAATAAGATCAATACTGTAGTTTGTAAAGGGCGAAGCTGTTATTAACTCAAGACAGTTTCTGCTATGTGCTGCTGTGTGCGAGCGATTCATCCAGCGGAGTTCTTCATCACTAAAAGTCTGTAGTCCTACGCTGAGTCTGTTTATGCCGACAGCAAACCACGCTTCCAATCTTTCTGCCGTTATATCATCAGGATTAGCTTCCAGCGTTATTTCTTTTACTTCTTCTGCCGCATAGTTTTTACGTATCTCTTGTACCAGTGCTTTTATTTCTGCATCACAAAGTAGGCTAGGCGTGCCACCACCAAAGTAGACTGTGCGGATCTCTGTATCTTTTCCTGTAGATGCCGCGGTGAGTGCAATTTCTTTGCATATCGCTTCCAGCATCTCTGTCCGTCTGCTTTGGTTTGTACTGAAATGAAAGTTGCAGTAAGTACAAGCTTGCTTGCAAAACGGAATATGAATATAAATACCAGTCAAAAAAAATGATTGTAGTTTTACCAATAAAAAATTAAAGCCTGCAATAAGCTTCTATGAACAGAGTCTTTATCTTATTATTTTATATCCTTGCCGGCCAGGGGCTCAAAGATAGTGTGCAAGCACAAACAAATAAGGATACGGCATTTAATATACATTATTCCTTTACAGAAAAGGACCTTCAACACAATAAGCCGGGTTTAACTCTAAATTCTGCGTTTAAAGATAAGATAGCTGCCTACACGTATATAAATGCATTACCCGGGCTGTTGCAATCTATGGGCCACCCTGCAGCCTCGGTAGATAGTGTAGAAGATTTTGAAGGCGGAGCCTATGTGACATTATATCTCGGCAAAAAATATCTTTGGCAAAATCTAAGCGTAGATAGTATTGATAGAATTGCTTTGGAAAAAGCTAATTTTATTCCTGGTAACTTTTCCCGGAAAACTATCAATTACGAAAGAGTAGCCGCCTTACAAAGGAGTATTCTTCAATACTATGAAAATACGGGTTATCCGTTTGCAAAAATATACCTTGATGGGGTGCATTTGCATGATGAAGAAATGAGTGCTTCCCTGCGGGTAGATAAAGGAATTCATTATCCCATAGATAGCATTAGAGTATACGGCACGGGCAAGTACAATAAATTCTTTTTGCAAAAGCACCTGGGCATTATGGATAATAGCTGGTACAACAGGTCTAAGCTAGAAGCTGTAGATAGAAAGCTGGAGCAATTACCCTACGTAAAACTGTCACAACCCTCTGATGTGACGCTGCTGGGCACAGGTGCGGTAGTAAATCTTTATCTTGAAGAAAGAAAAAGCAGTCAGGTAAATTTCCTTATTGGGTTCTTACCCGCCGCTACTCCTGGCGGCAAATTGCAGGTAACCGGCGATGTAAATCTGGATCTCAACAACCTTTTTGGAAACGGGGAAAATATGCTCTTGCGCTGGCAATCCCTGCAGCCACAAAGCCCCAGACTTAATATTGGATATTCTCAACCCTATGTTTTTAGATCGCCTTTTGGTATAAGCACTGCTTTTGAGTTATTCAAGAAGGACAGCAGTTTCAGGCAGGTAAGTGCAGAAGCCGGAGTGCAATTTGCTATTGCAGATAACCAGCAGGGAAAAATTGCTGTGCAGGTTCAGAGTAATAGTTTGCTGGAAGGTGCAATTGATACTGTATCTATAAAACAGAGCCGTAGCCTTCCATTTAATGCAGATCTAAGTTCGGTGAATACAGCCTTTCACTATGATTGGAACAATACAAATTATAGATTCAATCCGCGACGAGGTAATGAAATAAAACTAGTGGCGAGTGTTGGGTTAAAGAAAGTAAAACGAAACAATGCAATACTGAGCTTAAAAGACGGTAGCTTCAATTTTGCTTCTTTATATGATTCTATTCGCCCCAAAAGTTACCAGCTGCGTATACAAACGGATGCGGCACATTTTTTCCCGGTAGGAAAGCAGGCAACCGTGAAGACGGCAGCAAATGCCGGGTATTATACCAGCCCTAATATTTTTAGAAATGAACTTTTTCAAATAGGGGGGTATCGCCTGCTACGGGGGTTTAATGAACAAAGTATTTATGCTACGGGATATGCAGTAGGCACTGTGGAGTATAGATATCTTGTAGGGCGTAACTCTTACCTGTTTTCCTTTGCAGATGCAGCTTACGTGCAGAGAAAATTTCTAAATATAAATGCTACGAATAATTTTTTGGGTTTTGGTGTAGGACTTCTCAATGAGACAAAATTTGGCCTGCTTAATCTAAGCCTTGCCGCGGGCAAAAGAAATGACGTTCCTTTTAATATAAGAGAAAGTCTTAAAATACATTTTGGTTACATCAATTATTTCTAGCAGCAATTAACCTAATTTTGCATTCCCGCAAAGCAGATATCAAAACCCTGCAAAATGCGTTTGGGAATATTAATAGTATAATGCCGGTGTTGCCGGAAATCTACCAAATCTGGTAAGCTTATGTACAAATGGCTTTTTTGTTTTCTGCTTGCTTTTTGTTTTACAGTCGCAACTGCCCAACAGCCTATTGATAGTATTGTCGTAGATTCTGCAAATGCAGATAACATTGCTGTGCAGACGAAGCCTACTCCTTATGATTATGAAAAATTATTAGCAGATAATATTTACCTCCACTTTAAGAAAGACGCCGTAGCGCAGGTCGAGAAGCTGCACCAGAATAAAGGGAGAGATTTACTGTTTTATATTGTGCTCGGCATTTTGGTATTTTTTGCACTGTTGAAATATGCGTTTCCAAAATTTTTCTCTACACTTTTCACGGTTTTTTTTAACACCTCTATGAAGCAATCGCAGCTTACAGATCAGTTGCAAAGCAACAATCTGCCTGCAATCTTATATAATATTCTCTTTAGCTTATCATTGGGTTTGCTTATCTTTTTGTACCTCTCGCATTATGATCGTCTGCATGGCTCTTATGGCTCTGGCACTTATTTGTTCGTTATTGCTGGGGCACTAGGCGTTTTATATTTAATTAAGCTCTTTATCATTAAAACAATAGGCTGGCTTACCGGGCACAAGGTTGTGGCAGATACCTATAGTTTTATAGTGTTTCTTATCAATAAGATTTTGGGCGTGGCTATTTTGCCACTGGCAGTGTGCATTGCCTTCGCACCACTAGCCTGGCGTGAGGGTTTCATGTTTATCAGCCTTGCCCTCGTAATTTTGTCTTTCTTAATTCGGTATATAAAATCCTATTCCCTTATAGGACGAAAATTGCATTGGAGTATATTTCATTTTGGATTATTTGTTTTTGCAATAGAAGCGTTACCCTTACTCATTGTGTATAAGGCTGCATACATTTATCTGCAAGGAAACTACTAATTTTGTAGTTCTTGCCGAAAGCTTATGACTAAAAATAAACCCTTGAATAAAACCACTACCATACAATCTGTTCTTGTGTCATTGCCAAAGCCAGATGGTACTAAAAGCCCCTTCTATGATCTTGCTACCCGGTTTGGTTTTGAGCTCAGCTTTCATCCTTTTGTCGCCATAGAAGGTATAGCGGCAAGAGATTTCAGGAAACAAAAAATTGATATATCTCAGTTTTCTTCCGTTATTCTTACTAGTCGACATGCTATTGATCATTTTTTTAGAATGTGTGATGAAATGCGAATTTCAATTTCCCAGAATCAAAAGTACTTTTGTATTTCAGAAGCTGTAGCGCTTTACCTGCAAAAGTTTATTAATTACAGAAAAAGAAAGGTTTTTTTCGCCGCTGATGGTACTATAGATAGTTTAATTAAAGTTCTGGATAAGCATAAAAACAAAGAGCAATTCCTTTATCCCTGCTCAGAAACCTTTGACTCCGTAATCACAAATTGGTTAGAAGGTAGTAAGTGTGTATTTGCCAGACCAGTTTTATATACCGTAGTAAATAATGATCTCACAGAAGTGGTTAAGAAAAACTATGATATCATTTGCCTCTTCACCCCCGGAGGCGTAAGGAGCCTGATGGCATCAAAGCCTGCATTCAATCAAAAAAAAACCCTCATAGCTGCCTATGGCTTTAATACCTTTAAAGCTGTAGAAGTAGCCGGTCTTACGCTTGATATAAAAGCTCCGGAACCCAACTCCCCCAGTATTATTAGCGCTCTGGAAAAGTACTTACAACAATTAAAAAAGTAGTTATGCTTTGCTATAAGTTATTTCTTATTGCAAATAATTTATCCCCCAGCTCCTATATTTCTGCTTGCTCTTTAGGTCGAAAAGTTCATTTTTTTAGTTCTGCTCCATTTTAACCGCAAATTTGCTGTTGCTAAGCTTTATGGTTTTATAGTTTGCTTGTAGAATGATTATAAAATATCTATAGCAGAATTTACGTTCGGTAATAATAATGGTAATGTGGAGATTGAATAACTGTTCTTTAAGTATAATAAAAAGCGTGAGAATAGTTTTTTATAAATTAAAAAATACCATTGCTCTTTTTTGTAGCTCCTTATCGCTTTGCAGAAGCATCACTCATTTTTTTTGCTAATATACTGGTGTAAGTAAAGTGCTAATAATGATACTATTATGTTTTTAAAAAGGTAGGATTTAAAATATTGCGTATAAGTTTCTATTATGCCAAATAAGAGCTGAGCATTAGTTTTTATCGTAGATTTCTGTGCGAATAAAGTATTTTCTAAGTCTGCTTTTGCTATTATGGTGCTTCAATAAAAAAAAGGCTAAGGGTCTAAAAGCTTGTTTGAGGAAAAGACTGAAAAGTTTATTGTGCAAAAGAAGTTCATGGTAATACCGGAAAACTATGGAAAAAATGATAATTTCGCATTCACAATATTTAATAACGGAATTCGTTTTATATAAAAAAGTATCACTTCAAATATTTTA
>JBBKWE010000274.1:0-9839 GCA_037968795.1 Ferruginibacter sp. | reverse complement strand
ACATTGGGCTTGCCATTAAGCACCTCGGTTATTTTTCCGGTCTTTACAATCTCGGGTTCTACCGTAAATTTTTTAAAATCACGCACCTGGTCCGCCTTGGCATGCATAGACATTTGCGTAAACTTGAGAATGGACTTTATAAAAGGGCTTAGGTCTGTATAATGCAAAAACGCATCTTTTTCAAACCCTACATCTACAAACGCAGCATTAAGGCCGGGAATAAGCTTCTTTACTTTTCCCAGGTATATATCTCCTACAGTAAATGAGGCATCAGTTGTCTCAGAGTGCAGTTCTACTAGTTTTTTATCCTCTAGCAAAGCTATATCTACACCACGGGCTGTAGTATTTATGATGAGTTCCTTTGTCACACCAGGTATGTTTTATAAGATTGACCTTTGCCGGGAAATGAGTTTTTTAGAATAGGATCGAATATGGCTTTTAATGCAATCTGTGTGCACGCAGAAGCAATTGCAGAACTATAATATTACAAAATGAAAAAACTTGTAGTACCCCAAACGGATACTACAAGCAAGTCTTTTACATTAAAGTTATAAGCAAATACTTGTAGATGCACATAGCTTCCCGGAAAGAAAATATGCCGTAATAGAATTACTTCTTCTTATGACGATTCTTTCTCAAACGCTTCTTACGTTTGTGAGTTGCTATCTTATGACGTTTTCTTTTTTTACCGCAAGGCATATTTTAATATTTTATATTATGATGAATCTTATTTCTTTCTACTACGCTCATTTTAGCGCAGCATTGCTATTCTTTTTCTTACTTCTTGCTCATACTCTGCATTCTGAGCAAGTTTTATACTTTTTTCATACCACTTTATCGCTTCCTCTTTACTGCCACTGGCTGCGTAGGTATCAGCTAAAAAGGCTGTAGCTTCCAGGTTTGAAGGTTCTGCAGCCACTACTTTCAAAAACCTTTGTATGGCTTTCTCATGCTGCCCGCTCAGATAACCACCAATTCCCAAAGCCATTTGCGCCTTCATATTGGTAGAGTCTGTTCTTACCACACTTAGAAGTTGCTGTATGCCAGCCATAGTTTCCGCCGGATCACCACTTTGGCCTCTTCCAAAAATGTAAGAAGAACCAAGACCTACTTTGAGGTCAGCATTATCAGGATCTGCTTTCAAAGCATCTTCAAAAAGCTCTATTGCCAAATCTGATTTCCAGGCAAGTCTGGAGGCATCGTGCTCCGTTCTAAGCTTGGTTAAAAATAATTGGGCTGCAAAGGTGAGGCTTTTTTGCGAGTTTTCCAACTTTGCTTTTTTATAGCTGTAATATAAAAATGCGGGCTCATCTCTTACACTATCTCTATAGTAGTTAGCTATATCTTCCAGGCCTTTAATTTCAAGGTCTCTTACCGCACCTCGCTTTACAGGCTGCTCCAGGTCTGCTATCCGCAATTGCTGTTGTTGTGATAATTTACTCTTTACACTATCTATGTATGAATCTATTACAAGCTTCTCTGTCTTTTCAAATGTAGGCGTGGTAGTGAAGTTTTCTTTTGCAGGAAGTGATGTTGTTCCAAATAAATATAACAGGCATAGCAGAACAGCTGCGCTCAGTACCAATAAAAATTGTTTATTTACCATTTTGCAAAGATTTTGCTTAGAAAAGCTGCAAAGGTAAGCTACCAATCACTAATCATCTGACGAATCTTTCATGGCATTTTTTGCAAGAGGCGAATCCTTTACCTCTTGTACAAACTCTTTAGATGGTTTAAAAGCGGGAATGAAGTGCTCTGGAATATTAACAGCAACATTTTTTTTGATATTTCTACCTATCTTGGCTGCTCGTTTTTTCACAATAAAACTTCCAAATCCTCTGATGTACAAATTCTCACCATTAGTGAGAGAAGATTTTATCTCCTTAAGCATAGTTTCTATCGTTACAAGTACGTCTACTTTAGGAATTCCCGTTTTATCTGAGATGTTGTTAATTAGATCTGCCTTTCTCATTATTTAATCTTTAATTTCAGTGGTTTTAGGTGTTCTCAATTAAGTAAGGCAAGCAAAAGTAAAAGTTCTACATGCAATTTAAGCAAAAAAAAGGCGATTTCCCAACCAAAATTTTATCATGGCATCGGCAGTTCAATGTAAGAATGCTCCCTTGGAAGGGAATTTCTGATCCTTATAAGATATGGCTGAGCGAGATAATGCTGCAGCAAACCAGAGCCGCTCAAGTGTTACCGTATTATCAAAAATTCGTAAAAAAATATCCCACAGTCGTGAAGCTAGCGCAGGCAGAAGACGCAGAAGTCTTTAAGTTGTGGGAAGGTCTTGGGTACTATAGCAGATGCCGCAATCTGCTGTTTACGGCAAGATATATCACTTATGAGTTAAATGCTATTTTCCCCAAAAGCTATTCTTCTTTGTTGAAAATGAAGGGAGTAGGAAAGTATACAGCGGCGGCTATTGCCTCTTTTGCTTATAATATTCCCGTAGCCGTGGTAGATGGGAATGTGATAAGAGTTCTGAGCAGAATTACTGCTTATGCAAAACCTGTGGATTCTAAGGAAGGTATTTCTTACATTGAGAAGAAAGCAAATTCGCTACTGGAAAAATCTTTTCCGGCAGATTACAACCAGGCAATTATGGATTTTGGAGCGACTGTTTGTTTACCCAAAAAACCATTGTGCGATCAGTGCTTTTTTGAGGAAAATTGTAAGGCATATTTAAAAAAAAGTGTTGATGTAATTCCTTTAAAATCAAAAAAAATACAGAAAAGGCATCGATTTTTCAATTATCTGATCTTAAGATTCAATGATCTTATATGGATCAGAAGAAGGGATTCTAAAGATATCTGGCATAGTCTGCATGAATTTTATTCCGATGAGTCTGCGGATATCTTATCAAAAAAATCTACAGAAAAGCTGCTGGAAAAACTGGGTGGAGGCAATAATTACAAACTCAGTTATAATAAAGAAGTGTATAAGCAGACCCTCACTCATCAGTATATTTCCGCTAGTTTTCAGTTTGTAGAAGTAGAAACAATGTGGCAAATTGATAAAGGGGAGTGGAAGAATAAAATGGAAGTGGAACAACTGGCATTTCCACGATTACTCCGTACATTTATGAATGAAAACGATTTGTACTCACAGCTATCAAAAAAGCAAATATGAACTGCGTAAATAAAGTGACCTTAATAGGCTATTTGGGAAAAGACCCGGAAATTCAAATACTACCAGGCAATATACCACTGGCAAAGTGTAGTGTAGCCACCAGAGAGCAATTTACAGACAAAGAAGGGGTTGCGAAAGAGCATACTGAATGGCATCAAATTGTCTTATGGAGAAAACTGGGGTTGCTGGCCAGAGACAGGTTAAGCAAAGGGAGTTACATATACGTGGAAGGAAAACTGCGAACAACTGCCTTTGAAGACAAGCGCGGGCAAATAAAGTATAAAACAGAAGTACTTGTAGATGAAATCATAATTCTAAAAGACAATGACAGAAGTAGTAGTGACTTGCCAGGAACGAGCCTGGAGCAAAAGATTGTACCTCCGGTAGATAAAGATGGAAATGAAATACTTCCTTTTTCTTAATGCCTTATCTTTATAAAAATATTTACAAAATAAAATAGTCGGTACTACGACAAAGTTTTATTTCTTACCTAACTATCTAATTAAGTGAGCGCATCGATTTTAAGTTCTTCCCTTCTCTATTTACAACAAGTATTTCTCGTAATTGCGCCTTCTGCCGCTATAGTACTGGGAATGATTCTTATCCTACTCATCGTTATTTCATTCCTCGTGAGCGGTAGCGAGGTAGCTTTTTTTGGTTTGCAGCAAAAGGAAGTTAATCTTCTTAAAACGCACCCGCAGCCTTCTTATAAGCGAATTGTGTCCCTGCTGGAACAGCCAAATACTTTAATGGCTTCTATCCTTATCACTAATATTTTTGTAAACATCGGTATCGTGCTCATCAGTAATTTGCTCCTGCACGACTGGCTGGTTGCACTTCAGTTTAAGGTATGGGCAGTAGTGCTGATAAAGATTGCAGGAATAAGCATTCTGCTCATTTTAATGGTAGAGATTCTCCCAAAAGTGTGGGCTGCTCATCATAAAACCTGGTTTGCATCTAATGCCTCGTTGGTGATAGAGGTTTTCCACAGTATATTCTATGGCAGTAGTAAGCGTCTGATACGCTACTATGATAAGGTAGAAAAAACGCTAGTTTCGGAAAGTGAAATGCAATACGAAAACAGCAACCTCGACTATGCCATAGATATGCTGCCAGAGAGCGAAGCAAGTAATGAGGAAAAACTGATCTTAAAGGGTATAAGAAAATTTGGAGATACAGAGGTAAAACAGATTATGCGCACCAGGCTTGATGTAAGTGGCGTAGAATACAATCAGGGGTTTAAAGCGGTAAAAGAATCCATTGCTCAGCTGCATTACTCTCGCTTACCGGTGTATAAAAATAACCTGGACGAACCAGTAGGAATTTTACATACAAAAGATCTTATAGTGTACCTCTCTGAGCCAGATGATTTTGACTGGCACAAACTCATTAGAGAGCCTTACTTTGTGCATGAGCAAAAATTTATTGAAGATCTTATGCAGGAGTTTCTAGCAAAGAGAAAGCATTTTGCTATTGTGGTAGATGAGTTTGGCGGCACTTCCGGAATTGTAACACTGGAAGACATTATGGAAGAAGTAATAGGAGATATAAAAGATGAATTTGATGATGAAGAAAGTGTAAATAAGAAAATAGATAACTACAACTTTATCTTTGAGGGGAAAATGATGATAGGGGATGCCTGTAAAGCTATGGGGCTATCTCCAGATACTTTTGATACTGTAAAAGGAGATGCCGATAGTATAGCCGGTCTTGTGTTGGAGATAGCCGGCGATTTTCCAGTTGTAGATAGTTCTCTCATTAATGGAGACTTTACTTTCATCCCATTAGTTATAGAAAAAAACAGAATAGAAACTGTAAAGATTACCATCACACCAAGGCAGGAAATTGAATCTTAAATGAGGAGAGAAAAAATAATAGGAATAATTGCAGGTATTTTTATCCTGGGTTCGTGTAACAGCAATTACACGTCTAAGAAAACCGGCTACTACTACATAGACTTTCCGGAGCATAGTTACACTACATTTTCAAAAGAAAATTTTCCTTATAGCTTTTCTTATCCTACTTATGGCAATATTGTGAGAGACAGTACTTATTTTGACCAGGGCGATGAAGATGCTTACTGGATTAACGTAGATTTTCCTGCTTATAATGCCCGTGTATTTTTAAGCTATAAACGAATAGGGGGCAAAGCTTTGTTCAAAGTGCCGCAGCCAGATGGTAGTTACAAAGACTCCCTGGGACTAAATTATTTTGACAATCTTGTAGCAGATGCCTTCCAACTAACAGCGAAAAATGAAGTAGTAGCTACTTCCAGAAAAGACAGTGTTTTTATCACCCCTAAAGGCGTTTCTGGAGTGTATTTTAAAGTAGGTGGTAATGCTGCTACTGCCAGGCAATTCTTTCTAACAGATAGCACGAAAAATTTCCTTCGCGGAGCCCTCTATTTTTCTGTAACGCCCAATGTAGATTCCTTGCAGCCTGCCATACAGTTTTTTGAAAAAGATCTGCAGCATTTTATAAATACTTTTGAGTGGAAAAACTAAGGTCTTATTTCGCACGAAGAATTTTATAGTCAGACCAGCTATTTTACCGCTACTCGAACCTTTCTTTTTTCCTTTCCTATTTTCCTTTTACTTTTACGCACATGATAGCCATAGACAATGTCCTCCTTAGTGATGCCATCATAGAAGATCAATTTGTATGCGACCTTACCGCATGCAAGGGTGCGTGCTGTGTAGACGGAGATGCGGGTGCGCCTTTGCAACGCAAAGAGTTGCAAAAAATAAATGCTGTTTTACCACAGGTGCTGCCTTACCTTACAGAAGAAAGCAAGGCAGAAATAAGCCGGCAGGGAAATTATGTGTACGACCGGGAATATGGCTGGGTAACCCCCACTATAAATAATGCAGTGTGTGTGTACGGTATCGTAGACAAAGCGGGGATTGTAAAATGCGGCATAGAACAGGCGTATAATGATAAAAAAGTAGATTGGAAAAAGCCAATCAGTTGTCATCTATTCCCTATCATAGTAAAGAAAAGTAAGGGAAGCGACACTATTTTTGCAAATTATGAACCGAGAGAAGATAGTTGCAAAGCTGCTTGCACGCTGGGCAAAAAGTTGAAAGTGCCGGTGTATAGTTTTTTGAAGGAGCCACTTATAAGAAGATTTGGAGAAGAATTTTACGATGCGTTAGAAGCTACTGCTACAATGGTAAACAGCAAGGAAGTAGAAAAATAGACTTTCTAAAAAATTTTAAACGATTAAAAAAATTTGATGAATAAATTTAAAAATTACGCTCATCTGTGTTTATTGTTGACAGTATTAATAAGTGCTTGTACGGTAAATAGAGCCGATGTAGACAATGAGCTGAAAAAATACTTTGAAGCAAAAAATGTGGACGGATGTTTTACCATGCTCAACAATGCTGATGGTCAGATATCTGTGTATAACATGGACTTAGATACTACCCGTACCTTACCCGCTTCTACATTCAAAATCATAAATAGTCTTATAGGCCTGGAGACGGGTGTCATTACAGCACCGGATATGATTATTAAATGGGATGGTGTACGCAGGGATAGAAAAGAGTTGAATAAGAATATGGATATGACGGAGGCTTTCAAAATAAGTTCTGTACCGTATTACCAGGAGGTAGCTCGCAGAATAGGAAAAGACACGATGCAGCGATGGATAGATTCTATCGGCTACGGAAATAGAAATATAGCAGGAGCCGTTGATTCTTTCTGGCTTAATAACACACTCAAAATTTCTCCTGATGAGCAGCTTGGGCTTATGAAGAAACTTTATTTTGACCAGCTACCCTTTCGCAAATCTGTACAGCAGCAAGTGAGAGATGTGATGCTGCAAGAAGATAATACTTTGTATAAGTTAAGCTACAAAACCGGCTGGGGCTGGGACGAGCAGGATAATGCTATTGGCTGGGTTGTAGGCTATATAGAAGAAAACAAGCACGTTTACTTTTTTGTAACGCTGGTAAAAAGCGATAATAAAGATATAGACATGCAGGAAGTAAGAATGGGGATCACCCGCGATATACTAAAGCATTATGGGTTTTTTGAAGGGAAAAAGTAGATCAATAAAAGTAGAGATACCGTAAAATTATGTCCATAGACATTTATAAGCTACGCTGCGAAATCAAAAATCACAAATCCCCAAATCACAAATCCCTTAAATCTATTATTGATTAATTAACAGCTGACAAACATTTATGCCATTATTTTGCATAATAATATTATGATCAGTTTTCAATACGACTTTTTACTGTGGGCCTTACTGCTGTTACCCTTAATGGCAGTGCTTTTCTATGTGCTGTTTAAAAGAAAAGAAGGGAAGTATAAGCGCCTGGGCGATCCCCATCTGGTAAAAGAACTCTTATCTAATTTTAATAAGCCGGCAGTGATAAGAAAGTTCTTTCTGTTCACGGTAGCCGTGGGACTGCTGCTGCTAGCTGTGGCTAATCTGCGCTCGCCGGCAGGTGGCGAAAAGGTAACCAGGAGCGGCGTAGAAGTAATGATAGCAATGGATGTGAGCCGTAGCATGCTCGCCCAGGACCTAAAACCTAACCGGCTGGAGAGAGCAAAGCAATTGCTCAGTCGCCTCGTAGATAAACTAGATAACGATAAAGTAGGCATTATAATTTTTGCCGGAAAAGCATATTTGCAAATGCCCCTGAGCAGCGATCATGCTGCCACAAAAATGTATTTGTCAGCCGCTAGCACAGAGAGCGTACCCACGCAGGGAACGGTTATTGGCGATGCGCTCAAAATGAGTTATTCTTCCTTTGCAGGAAAAGAAAAAAAATACAAAGCCATTGTATTACTAAGCGATGGAGAAGATCATGATGAAGATGCTATTGATATTGCAAAAGATATAGCCCAGGAAGGCGTGGTTATTTTTACCGTAGGAATAGGCAGCAAAGAAGGAGCACCCATCCCGGATGCAGCCACCAATAATGTAAAACAAGATGAGCAAGGCAATATCGTTATAAGCAAGCTTAATGAAGAAAATCTCATTAGCATAGCAGAAGCAGGAAATGGCGGGTATGCTTATTATACAAACGCAGAAAGCACCGCAAGTGCTATCGCTAATGGAATTGCTACCATGGATCAGCGGAGTATCACAGACGAATCGCTAATAAATTACAAGAGTTATTTCAGGTACCTGGTAGGTGCTGCGTTTTTATTTTTATTACTTGAAATGTTTATCTCAGAAAGGAAAAGATCTAAGGCATGAAATATTTATTAACCATATCCCTATTGTTTTTATTTGGAAATGTGGTATTGGCACAAAACGATAAAGCACTTATAAAAGATGGTAATGATGCTTACAAGAAGCAGGATTACGAAGCGGCCTTTGGCTGGTACAACAAAGCGCTGGAGCAGCAGCCAGATAATTCGCTTACGCAATACAATCTTGGCAATACCCTATACAGGGCAGGCAAAGCAGATGATGCCGTAGCAGTTTACGATAAGGCAGCAACTGGTTTTAGCAAGCCAGAGCAGAAATCAAATGCGCTCTATAATAAGGGCGTAGTGCTCCAGAATAATAAGAAGATAGAAGAATGCATAGAGGCTTATAAGTCTGCGCTAAGGCTTACGCCCAATGATGATGATGCAAGACAAAACCTGCAAAAAGCTTTAAAAAAACAAAAGGAAGAAGAACAAAAACAGGATAAGGATAAAGACAAAAAAGACAAGGATAAAGACAAGGACAAAGACCAAAAGCAGCAGCCAAAGCCGCAGCCCAGCAAGCTCTCGCAAAAAGACGCAGCGGATAAACTAGAAGCGCTTATGCAGCAGGAAAAGAAGCTGCAGGACAAATTGCACAAAGGCACACCGCAGGCTACTAACCAACCAGAGAAAGACTGGTAAGAGAAGCCTATTTTTGCATTCTACAAAAACGCACAACGCAGCACTACTATGTCTCTACAATACTACGCAGCTTCTCTCACTACTTACAAGCGATTGCTCACAAGAGAGGTGCGGGTAGGTAATCTCGTAATAGGCGGCAGCAATCCCATACGTATACAGACCATGACTACTACAGATACTATGGATGTAGAAGGAACGGTGGCGCAAAGTATACGCTGTATAGAGGCTGGTGCAGAGCTCGTGCGCATAACAGCCCCATCAAAAAATGAGGCTTACAAATTACAGGATATAAAAGACGAGCTACGAAAGCAAGGCTACGAAACGCCACTCGTAGCCGACATACATTTTACCCCTAATGCCGCAGAGATAGCCGCTGGAATAGTAGAAAAAGTAAGGGTAAACCCTGGCAACTATGTAGATAAGAAAAAGTTTGAGCAAATAGAATATACTGATGCAGAATATGCTGAGGAAATAGACAGAATAAGAGAGCGATTTACGCCTCTCGTAAAGCTATGCCTGCAACACGGCACTGCCATGCGTATAGGGACAAACCACGGCAGCCTGAGTGATCGCATTATGAGCCGCTATGGCGATACGGCAATAGGAATGGTAGAAAGTGCTATGGAGTTTCTACGAATAGCCCGCGAGCTGGCCTATCACCAGATTATTTTAAGTATGAAAAGCAGTAATCCGCTGGTAATGGTGCAGGCTTATCGCTTACTCGTGCAGCACATGATGCAGGAGTTTGGCGAGTGTTATCCTTTGCACCTTGGTGTTACAGAAGCCGGCGATGGCGAAGATGGAAGAATAAAATCGGCAATAGGCATAGGTACTTTGCTGGAAGATGGTAT
>JBBKWE010000273.1:0-5016 GCA_037968795.1 Ferruginibacter sp. | reverse complement strand
ATATGGTAATCAACAAAAATAATAATTTTCACATTCAAAAAATTTATTTTTAAATGAATGTGCCTATAAATTTATTACATTGTAATTTCACAAAAACAATAGTGGATGTTTTACTTCTTTTAATGTTGCATTATTATCCTCTTAAGGAATATATCGAACTAAATGCATAACAGGACTCATCTCATCATAAAATTGAAAGCTTCAGCACTGCTATTCTCTGCTTTCATTTTGCCAATTATATGTGCTGCACAACAGGGCAATATTTCCTGTGAAAAAAACCTTTGCAAAAAGATAGATAATAAATGGCTGAATCACTCGCTGGAACTTACGAGGAATTGTGTAGGCTTTAGCGCACCGGTAGCGGCAAGGGCCTTATGTTATTTCACTATTGGAATGTATGAGTCGCAGGTAGAAATCTTTCCCGCATCCCGCACTTTATCAGGTCAGTTACAATTATTCCAACGCAAAACCTGGAAGGATAAGAACACGAAATATTACTGGCCAGAAGTGGTTAATAGTTGTTTGAAGGAACTTTCGTTGTACTACTACGATAATATGCCGCCGGCAAATGAGCAACAGACTAATGCTTTGTACAATGAGTTGAGAAAAGAATATCGCAAAAATTCTGGTAGAAAACAGCTTGCAAGATCTGCTCTTTATGGAGAGGCGCTGGCTTTGGAAATTGAAAAATGGTCAGAGATAGACAATGGCCACCAAGGTTATAACCGTAATTTTCCCGAGTCTTATTCACCAGCAAACTGTGTAGGCTGCTGGCAAAAAACGGTGCCTGGCTATCTTTCTGCACTGCAACCTTACTGGGGAAAAAACAGATTGATGCTTCCCACTTCTGCTGCTATAAGTAAGGATATTCCATTTACAGAATTTTCTTCTGACTCCGGTTCCTCTTTTTACCTTGAGGCAAAACAATTGGTTGAATTATATAAGCATATATCTCCAGAGCAAATAGTAATTGCAAAATACTGGGATGATTCGCCGGGTTATTCTGGCACTCCTGCCGGGCACTTGTATACTTTAGCTATGCAGCTTGCAATCACCCAAAATTTACCTTTGGAAAGAATGTTAGAATTATATGTACTGTTGGGCATAAGTATGAATGAGGCTAATATTGAAAGCTGGAAATTGAAGTACGAATACAACCTGATCAGGCCGGTATCTTACATTCAACGTTATATAACGCCATCATTTAATACGGTTTTATCAACGCCTCCTTTTCCAGAGTTTCCTTCGGGGCACTCTTATCAGTCTGGCGCTGCCTCCCAAATATTCATACATATTTTTGGTGACGAGATGCCATTCACTGATAGTGTAAATCTTAATCGGACAGATATTAATGGAACTCCTCGAAAGTTTCAGAACTTTTCTTCTATGGCAGAGGAAATTTCCATCTCCCGATATTATGGGGGCATTCATTTTTTAAATACCCTGCAGGTGAGCCTGGCTTACGGTAGAAAAATGGGCAATCACATTATAGAGAACATTCAATTGCAAAAATGATAAAACTTTTTACTTTATTGCTTAGCTGCATCTTAACTGTGAGTTTGGTGTCCGCCCAACAATTCACTGAGGTGAGTGCGAGGGTAGGTTTAAATTATATCTACCCCGGAAATGACAACCAGGAAGTAGGTTCTGGAATCGTAGTGATGGATGTAAACAACGATGGCTGGGATGATTTTTTCCAGGCCGGAGGCGTTTTTCCATCCAAGCTTTGGATAAATAAAAAAGGAAAATTTGTAGATGCAAGTGCTGCTTACGGACTTGCAGTGTTAGACAAACTTTACGTGCAAGGCGGAGCAGCCGGCGATTTTAATAATGATGGCTTTGAAGATCTTTTTCTCTGCAACCTTGGCAGCGGTATGCGACATGGGGATAATCAATACCCTGTTATGCTCATGAATGTAGACGGGAAATATTTTAAACCTGTTTTTACAGAAACCTTTTCTACCGCAGGAAATTATACTTCCTGCGCCTGGGGAGATTATAACAATGACGGCTTTGTAGATTTATTTGTGACCGACTACGTGGAGGCCATGAATAATCCCGTAGACAGCACTGGAAGGCCTTTTGGCTTTAATCCTACTTGTAATGAGAATAAATTTTATATCAATAACAAGGGTAATGGATTTACAGAGATAGGTGCTGCTCTTGGACTTAACGATAATGGTTGTGGATTAGCCTCCTCATTTTCAGATGTAGACAATGATGGAGATCTTGATATTATTTTGCTCAATGATTTTGGTAGCTGGAATCATAAAGGAAATCGTTTATATAGAAATAATTATCCCGACAACTCATTTACCGAAATCAGTAATTCAATTGGTTTCTACAGGGAAATATATGGAATGGGTGTAGGAGGAGGAGATATTGACAATGACGGAGATCTGGATTACTATGTGACCAACATAGGGCAGAACTTTCTTTTCAGGAATGACAAAGGCAAATTTACAGAGATAGGACAATCCGCCGGAGTTGACGATACATTTGTGAAAGATACCCTGAGAGGTGCTGCCTGGAGCGGAATATTTTTTGACCTGAATAATGATGGCCTGCAGGACCTTTATGTGACCAAGGGAAACCTAAGGATGCTTACACCCAAATTAGTTGTAAACGATCCTAATAAACTTTTTCTAAATAAAGGGAATGGAAAGTTCGAAGATATTTCTGCCTTGTCCGGCGTAGATGATGTACTGTCGCACCGCGGTGCTGCGCTTATAGATTTTGACCACGACGGAGACCTGGATATCATTTCCTCTGTGATAAAAATGCACTGGAGTGAGTTTGGCAACCTTGATCAAAAACTAAAACTTTACAGAAATGATAGCAGAAATAAAAATCGTTGGGTAGGTTTTAAACTGGTTGGTACTTCTATAAATAAAAGTTGCATCGGCTGTAGCGTTACTGTCACCGAGGGTGAGTATACACAGATCAAAGAAGTAGATGGCGGCAGTGGCCATGGTTCGCAGTCGAGTAGGATAGTATACTTTGGTTTGGGAAGGCATAAGCCACAAAGCATAAGCATAAAATGGGCGGGAGGAAAAACAACTGTCCTGGGTAAACTAAAAACAGGAAGGGTGTATGAAATTACAGAAGACGGGAGGATAGGCAAGAAAATATTGTAAGCAATCATCAAAGAAAGGGCCTACTGTTCTATTTCTCTTTGATTGCGCTTTCTAATTACCAAATTGCAAACTCTAATTCCCGTATATTGGAAGAAAGAATGACGGAGAAAATAGCTGATAAAGGCATTGATATCCATAAAAATAAGTAATGCAATGAAAACAAACCAAATAGTACTGGCATCAAGGCCAAAAGGAAAACCAGTAACGGAGAACTTTAGATTTGAAGAAACGGAATTATCAGAGATAAAAGATGCTGAAGTCTTGCTTCAGGGATTGTATTATTCTGTAGATCCTTACATGAGGGGAAGAATGAATGACGCTAAATCTTATGTGCCCCCTTTTAATATAGATGAACCCATTATGGGAGGAGTTGTGGCCAAAGTAACTAAAAGTAAAAGCGATTTGTATAAAGAAGGGGACGTAGTTACTGGGATGCTACCCTGGAAAGAGCGTTTTATTGCTACCGAAAAAGAAGTTAGAAAGATAGATATCAAACTGGCACCCGAAAGTTATTACCTGAGCATATTAGGCATGACAGGACTTACGGCTTACTTCGGCCTTATGCATATAGGCAAGCCAAAAGCCGGCGAAACAGTAGTGGTATCAGGAGCTGCGGGAGCCGTGGGAATTGTAGTAGGACAAATTGCAAAAATACAGGGTTGCCGCGTAGTTGGTATTGCGGGCACGGATAAAAAAATAGACTTACTGAAAAGTGATTTTGGTTTTGATGAAGGCATCAACTACAAGACCACTAAAAATATGAAGGAAGCCATTAAGCAAGCCTGCCCTGATGGGGTAGATGTTTATTTTGACAATGTAGGAGGCGAAATCTCTGATGCGGTTATAGCTAATATAAACTTCCACGCAAGGATACCTCTTTGCGGACAGATATCCATGTACAATGCTACTGAAGTGCCTATGGGTCCCCGGGTGCAACCGATGCTACTTACCAGGAGCGTTTTGATGCAAGGTTTTATCGTAAGCAATTTTGAGGAAAAGTTTCATGAAGGTATAATTGCACTGGCGCAATGGCTTAAAGAAGACAAATTAAAATTTGCGGAGACTACCGTTGAGGGGTTTCAAAATTTGCCTACAGCTTTGCTCGGTTTGTTTGAAGGAGATAATACCGGCAAGATGGTGGTAAAGGCTTAAGCCTGATACTACATTTTACTGCCGACAGACTTTTGAAGAAGAACTGGTTTTGTTCTTCAAAGGGTGGCATCAGTAATATCTTAATCAATTAAATGGGACGCATACAAAAATATATAGGTATTCATCAACATAAAAAATAATGCAGGCACCGTTTGCAAAAAGCTGTCTTTTACTTTTATGCGGGTAAGTACTCCTAGTAGCATTAGAATCGCTAAGCCGAGCGACGAGATAACCAGAAAAAAAGGAAAGAATAATCCTGCGATAAGCCCAAAGCCTCCCAGGATTTGCAAAGTGGCAGCCAAGAGTCCAAATTTTTCCAGCCCAAAACGCTGAAATTCCATCTTAAATACGGGGGAAAAGAAATAATAGAATCCGTAAAATATAAAAGCCAGACCAGTAGCCAGGCTCATAACAATATTCAGGTATTTCAAAAGGTAAAAATTTTGGTATAATAAGCTGCCACAAAAAGAGACAAGATCAGTAGAAATAAAGAAGGAAGATGTTTTTGCCAGGGGTTCTTAACTTTAAAGTGTGCGGCCTGAGCACAGATCATTAACAGTGCCATTAGCAGAGCAGGTATTGCTGCCAGGGCAGGATACCAAATCCCAGCGATGAGTAAAGTAGATAGCGCAATTTTAGAAGCACCTACCATGTTACGTACAAGATCTGATATACCGTATTGCTTAAATTCCACTACGATATTATCAAACCGGAACACCCAAACAAT
>JBBKWE010000272.1:0-15101 GCA_037968795.1 Ferruginibacter sp. | reverse complement strand
TAAGCTAAGTAAAGCAATTTTAATTTGAGGTCTCTAATCTTTTTATATTGGTGGGTTCTGATAATTTCGTTTCCACTCTAAAGATTTTGGTCGCAATATAATGGTAAGATTTAGCATTGTAGGTTTGTGTTACTTCAAGTACTACCCCTGGTGCATTGGCATACCAAAACTTTGCTGTGCCCGGCTGTAATTGTTCTGTATACCAAATATAAATTTCGCTTTCTTCATTTTTGAAAATAGCTGCTTTGCATAAATATCCAAGGATAATTTTTGTTTCCTCAGTCGGTTTAAATTTATAATAGGACCTTAGAGTGGGCTCAATATGTCTTTTTAATTTTCCATGATCTCTGTCAGCGTAAGTAATTCTATTTCTTACATCAACAAAATAATCGCCACGGTACAGTTTTTTACCGTACTCTTTTTTCTTTAAGTAACGTGTCAACTCGGCTTCATCAAAAAAAACCCTTAGGAAATGTAACTTCGAATCAGACAAACTCAAAAATCTTTCATCACAGAAGCGTTTAAAAACAGAGTCTAGTACATTAAAATATACTTCCTCCGAACAATACACAATAGCAAGGGTGCTATCCTGCGCCCTTGCAATATTGCCCATCGTTAATAAAATTAATCCAAGAAAGCAGGTCTTACTCCTCTGATAAAAATTCATATTCGAAGCTTGTTGCTGGATTAAAGGTTTCTTTTATCGTACGGGCGCTAAGCCAGCGATATAGATTGAGCATACTACCAGCTTTGTCATTGGTTCCGCTGGCTCTAGCTCCGCCAAATGGTTGCTGACCCACAACGGCGCCTGTAGGCTTATCATTGATGTAAAAATTTCCTGCGCTATTCCTTAGCTTATCTACCGCAAGCTCTATTGCATATCTGTCGCGGGAAATAATAGCACCAGTAAGGGCATAAGCAGAGGTACTGTCTACAAGCTTAAGTGTAGCCTCGTACTTATTTTCATCATAAATATAAACCGTAAGTATTGGGCCAAACAACTCTTCGCACATCGTCACATATTTAGGATCTGTAGCTTCTATAACAGTAGGCTCTATGAAGTAACCTTCTGACTTATCACATTTACCGCCACACCATATTTTAGCATCGCTTCCTTTCTTCTTTGCTTCGCTAATGTATTTTTCCAGTTTGTCAAAACTCTTTTCGTCGATAACTGCATTAACAAAGTTTCTAAAATCTTCTACAGTACCCATCTTCATTCTCTTTATCTGGGCGAGTAACTCTTTCTTTACTGCCGCTGCCATATTGGTTGGAACATAGGCACGACTAGCTGCACTACACTTTTGCCCCTGGTACTCAAAGGCACCACGAGCAAGTGCTGTAGCCACTACAATAGGGTCTGCAGAAGGATGTGCTACTACAAAATCTTTTCCGCCAGTCTCTCCTACTATCCGCGGATAAGTCTTATAATTATTCATGTTCTTCCCTATCGTGTGCCACATATCATTGAACACACCTGTACTGCCCGTAAAGTGCAGACCTGCAAAATCTGGATGGTTAAAGATGACGTCTCCTGCGGTAGGTCCATCGACATAAATAAGATTGATTACACCTTCTGGCAGTCCTGCCTCCAACAATATTTTCATGAACATTTGCGCACTGTACACCTGGGTATTAGCACATTTCCACACTACCACATTTCCACACATAGCCGCACTGGTAGGCAGATTACCTCCTATGGCAGTAAAATTGAATGGCGATAAGGCAAATACAAACCCCTCGAGCGGACGATACTCTACCCTATTAAAAACGCCCGGGCTGCTTATAGGCTGCTGGCGATAAATATCCGATAGGAAATGCACATTGAATCGCAAGAAGTCTATCAACTCACAAGACGCATCTATCTCTGCCTGAAAAGCATTTTTACTCTGCCCTAGCATTGTAGTTCCATTTATGTAAGGACGATATTTGGTTGCCAATAAATCAGCCGCTTTCAGGAAAATATTTGCTCTGTTTTCCCAGGACATTGCTGCCCATTTGTCTTTTGCTTTTAGCGCAGCATTTATTGCCTTCTTCACATGGCTGGCATCGCCTACATGAAATTTTCCCAGCACATGTCCATGCTCATGCGGTGGTCTTATATCTTTTGTATTACCAGTTTTTACTTCTTCGCCACCTATGTACATAGGCACGTCTATTTTTTTAGACTTAAGCTCTTGTAGGACTTCCTTCTGGCGAAGTTTTTCCGGGCTGTTAGGCGCATAGTTAAGTACTGGTTCGTTTACTGGTAGTGGGTAATGAAAATCTCCGAAATGCATATTATTAATTTGAAAATGAGTTAATGTGTTAATTTGAAAATGATGGTTGCAAGCAGCTTGATTAATTTGAGAATTAGTTGATGTGCTTATTCGAAAAGGTAGAATCTCCAAAATATTTTCGAGATTTTACTGGTTTTTATGATTTAATTTCTGCTGCTTTACGTTTTGAAGTTGCAATAATTTTTGAGAGAATCTTTCTAATTACTTCACAATCTTGTATTAAATCGTCGCAAGGAGGATACCCTTTTGAGTGTTTACACAATAGCAACCAATAATCCGACTCCCCTGCTTCTTTAGCGGCTATCTTCTTTTTGTGAATAAAATCTGCCTTACTATCTGCATCTTGAGCTTCCCGAACATTAGCACCAATACTTGTTCCCGCTTTTAAAAGTTGCCTTGAAATTACGTACTTTTTTAAGACTTCAAGTTTATCACAATATTCAATTATTTTAAGGGCAAATTCAAAAGACAATTTTACAATTAGATTCTCCCCTCTATTAAATTCCATAGTTTAAATTTTTAGTCGGATATATAGTACTGTTTATGAGAAAACAATTTAATTAATCTCTATAATCGTCTAAAAGATAAAAATCTTAAATTAAGCACTTGCTCTTACTTCATATATATCTTGCCCTCCATTTTCACATCATCTAATTACCTAATCTTCAAATTAATTCTCCTTTTCCGACATCAAATATGCCTTTACAAAACCTTCCAAATCTCCATCCATCACCGGGCCCACATTGCCTACTTCATAATCTGTTCTGTGGTCTTTAATCATTTTATAGGGGTGGAACACATAGCTACGAATCTGGCTGCCCCACTCTATCTTTTTCTTTTTGCTGTTCTTTTCGTCTTTGATAGCGTTGCGCTTTTGCAGCTCTATTTCGTAGAGGCGACTTTTAAGCATTTGCATAGCGAGCTCGCGATTGCCTAGCTGGCTGCGGTCTTGCTGGCATACCACTACAATGCCTGATGGAACGTGTGTAAGCTGTACTTTGGTTTCCACCTTATTTACATTCTGCCCGCCGGCACCACCACTACGGCTGGTTTCCATCTTTACGTCGGCAGGATTTATTTCTATTTCTATGGTATCATCTACAAGGGGGTATACATTTACACTGGCAAAACTCGTGTGCCTGCGGGCGTTGCTATCAAATGGGGAAATGCGTACAAGACGGTGTACTCCTGATTCTCCTTTGAGGAAACCGTAAGCAAAACTACCATTAAACTGGTAGGTTGCTGTTTTTATGCCAGCACCATCGCCCCATTGCCAGTCAAGTTCGGTTACCGTCCAGCCTTGTTTCTCCCCATACATGCGATACATACGGGCAAGCATTTCTGCCCAGTCCTGGCTTTCAGTTCCGCCGGCACCACTATTTATTTGCACTACGGCTACGAGTTCGTCTTCGGGTTCATTGAGCGTGCTTTTAAATTCTGCTTCTTCTACCTTTTGCACAGCAAGGTCATAGGCTGTCCTGGCTTCTTCTTCCGAGGCTTCTTCTTCCTTCCAAAACTCAAATAAAACGGTAAAATCTTCAATAGCAGTATTAGTAGAAGAATACATATCTACCCAATACTCGTGGAGTTTATTTTCTTTAAGTATAGCAGTAGCCCGCTCATTATCGTCCCAGAAACCTGGAGATAAACTAAGCTGCTTATTCTGCTCTATTATTGCTTCTCTGTTATCGACGTCAAAGAAACCTCCTCAAAACCAGAATGCGGTCTCTCAAATCTTTAATTTGATCTTGTGTCATAAGCGGCAAATGTAAGGGAAAAATTATCGAAAGTAAAGGTAGGCACGCAGTTAGTTTTTAACTTTTTTGATAAGCAATTATATAAAGGGATTGTCTACTTTTAGCATCATAACTTCTACTTAAAACACAGAATATCTTAATTTTAGAAACATGAAAATAGTTTTCGCAGGTATACTCTTTTTAATCTGCAACTTACAGCTATCGGCACAAACAAATACAGTAAAGTCTTATCCTGTGGTTATAAGCTTTGGAAGCATGGGAACAGGGGTGCCATCAGAAGCACCGCTAGTTAAGTTCATAACAGAGTTCAAAAAAAAATCTAAGATAAAAACTATTTCGGCAGTGTCAATTGGGCCTTTTGGTAGGGAGGGAGAATATAAGATTGCCTTTCCGCTCACTGAGCTTAGTGCTGCCCAAAGTACCCGCTTTATAGAAAAGCTCACAGCAGTAGTTGCTAAAATGAAAGACAGAGGTTATGCTAGTATTGAAAGAGATTTCGAAGTAAGTGAAAGTACTATGCCTTCAAGAGCGATCATTACTTCAAAGAAATTTTAGAAAATAGTTTTAAAGAAAGCTTTCATATCTGCCCAGGAAGCAGTATCTGCTATGGCATTGTAGGCGATAGGAATTTTAAACTTCTCCCCTGTGGCTGTCGCGTCAGGATTGGTAAATGCATGGGTCGCGTTTGCATAAGACTTAAACTGATAGGACGCCCCTACGCTGTCCATCTGCTTTTTAAACAGGGCTACTTCCTCAGCCGGCACAAACTTATCATCTGCCCCGTGGCATACAAGAATTTTTGCCAGGATTGTATTTTCTTCGGGAATTACGCCTACCAAATTTCCATGAAAACTCACTACTCCATTTAGGTTTTCGCCCAAGCGGGCATAGTTAAGTACCTGCGCTCCACCAAAGCAATACCCTATTGCTGCTATTCTGTTTGTATCTGCATAAGGATTTGCTTTTATTTGGGCTAAAGCAGCATCAAACCTATTCTTACTCATGTAGGGATTCTCATAAAATGGCGCTGATAAAGCCGTGGCTTCCTGCGGCGTTTCCACATATTTGCCATTACCATATAAATCTACCACCATGGCGAGGTATCCCATTTCTGCCAGTTGATTTGCTCTACCTTTTACATAATTACCCACGCCCCACCATTCTGGCAGGATTAATACTACGGGTCTTTTATCTGTAAATGAACTATCGTAAGCAACATAACCATTCATCATCACGGTATCAAAAGCATACTTTATGTTATTAGAAATAATGATATGGTTTTCATCTCCAGCCGCCGCGGTATCCACATCTTGTTCGTCATTATTTTGGCAGGATGCCATTCCAAAAAAGAAAATAAAGGCTAAAAAACGAAAGTACTTCATCATATAAGAATGTTTTATTTTGGATTGATAACGAAAAGGAACTTGGTTTAATTTCGTGGTCTATAACGTTTCAAAGATAAACTTATTCTCTACCCAAAATTTGTCAAAGGCTATAATATTTTGCTTGAAAAAACTTATAAGTTCTGACCAGTCTTCTTTTTTATAAATTGAAGAGTCTTCTAGATCTGCATAAATTCTATCGACCACATTTCCTGCATCATTTTCTACGTTCTGTACCCATAATAACTCTGGCGAAAGTTCGTCCCGAAGGGTTTCGAAAACTTTAAATAGTTGATTCCTTCTATCCTCCGTTCCCACAATATCTACACCTGCAAAAGCGTAGTTCTTTTCCGCATTCATCTTATACTGTATTTCCTTTATGCCGGTTTTGTAGTTTATCCAGTTTATCTTTTCTCCTTCCTCAGAGGGAATGGGTTTAAGGTATTGCCCAAGCGTGGTCCAGAACTCACTTCTTATTTTGGAGGCTTCTTCTTTTGTAAACATAAAAACTTCTTTCGATCAGAAAAATTTATTCGGCAAGGGCATCTACGCTAAAATTCTGCTTGCGAGATCCTGTAATTAAAATAAGCCAGGCGAGTAGTCCGCAGCCTAGCATACCTGCCGCCATAGGCACAGGATCTATAGGGTGCATAAGCCCCACAATAGCGCTAACCACGGCGGCTATTCCCATTTGCAAAGCACCCATAAGGGCAGAGGCACTTCCGGCATTTTGTTTAAATGGTGCCATGCTAAGGGCACTGGCATTAGGAAATGTAAAACCCTGGCAGCTGAGAAACATAGCTATAAGTACAATAGTGTCTACCATATTTAAAACTTGAAGGAACGTAAGTACAAATAAAGCAAGCCCAATAAGCATTTGTAATAAAATACTAGCTCTTATAATGGTGACACTGTCATACCTGCGTAGCATAAGGTTGTTTATCTGACTGCAGGTTATAAGCCCGGCGGCAATGATAGAAAATATGATACCATACATTTTTGCAGATGTACCAAAATATTCCATAAATACAAATGGAGAACCTGAGAGATAAGCAAATAAACCAGCAGAACTAAAAGCGGCCACAAATGCATACACCACAAACTGGCGATTGCGCAGCACATTCCGAAATTTCAATAAAATGGGTCTGGGCTTTAGAGAATAAGTAGGGTCTGCTTCTCTACTCTCTGGCAAGAAGAAAAAAACTGCCAGTAAGATCAGTGAGCCAAAAATCGCCAGGAAATAAAATACAGAATGCCAGCCTAAGTGCGGCACTAAGAAGCCCCCAAGTGTCGGCGCTACAACAGGTGATACACCTATCATAAGAATAAGCAAAGAGAAGATTTTTGCGATTTCATGCACCGGAAAAAGGTCGCGAATCATAGCCCGCGGCGCTACCACACCAAGACAACCACCCAAAGCTTGTAAAAAGCGGAAACCTACAAATACCCAAATATTATTGCTAAGTGCACATCCAATGGAGGAAAGAATAAAAATGACTAAGCCCAGCATTAAGGGCTTCTTTCTTCCAAATCTATCAAGCAAAGGACCCCACAATAGCTGACCGAGAGAAATGCCAATAAAGTAACTGGAGAGAGAATAAGAAACCATTTCTGTGCTTACCCCAAGACTTTTTGCTATGGAAGGAAAGCCAGGCAGGTAAGTATCTATAGCAAATGGCCCCATGGCAGAAAGCGTACCCAGCAACACAATAATAAGTGTACGGTTAGATATGGGAGTTGATTGGCTGATGAGATTCAATTTTATTCAACGAATACATGTAAAAATGAAAGAGCTGCAAAGGAAGTTAAAATAAAGTTTTGGGGAAAGGGAAATGCGGAAAAATCATTCATCCATGCCCGTAGCATCGCTCGTTTTTTTGCTTTTGGAAATTGCTTCTTCCAAAATTTGTAATTCTGCAGGAGAAAAATTGCGCCAGGTGCCGGGAACGATACCCTTGGTCGTAAAAGACATTATCCGTACCCGCTTGAGAGCAGTAACTCTATAGCCAAGGGTTTCGCACATGCGGCGTATCTGCCGGTTTAGCCCTTGAATGAGTACAATTTTGAACCGTTGCTTACCCTCTTGCTTTACAAAACAGGGCTTGGTGGTTGTGCCTAGTATACGCACGCCTTCTCTCATTTTTTGTATAAAATCAGAGGTTATTGCCTGGTCTACATCTACTATATATTCCTTTTCATGCTCATTGCCTGCTCGTAAAATTTTGTTTACTATATCGCCGTCATTCGTAAGAAAGATAAGCCCCTCAGATAGTTTATCGAGTCTGCCTATGGGAAATACTCTTTGCTTGTGATTTACATATTTTATGATGTTGGTTCGGTCACTCAGATCGGTGGTGCAAGTAATCCCTTTGGGCTTATTGAGCATGATATAAACAGGAGTCACTTTCTTTTTAATAGGTTCACCATCTATTTTTACCACATCTCCAGCCTCTACTCTATTGCCTTTATCTGCATCCCGACCATTAATAGTAACTCTGCAATCCTCTATATATCTATCTGCTTCTCTGCGGCTGCAAAAACCAGATTCTGCTATATATTTATTTAAACTTGTGCTCATTTAATAATGATTTTTCCTCTTGTAGAAAAGCCGACAATTTTATAATAAAAATAATTGTCGGCTTGTATAAAAAATTTCTAAAAGCGATCTCTGCTAGGAATTCGAATTCTCCTGCATCCCCGCAAGAATGCTTTTCCCTTTTTTCTTCGTAGCAGAATCTCCACCCAACATTTTTACGATCTGCTCCATTACCCCTTCCGTGTCTGTTCCTATCTCCCTGTGTAATTCTTTTGGGCTACCATGCTCCACAATTCTATCCGGGATACCCATAATATGTACTTGTGATTTGTAATCATGAGCGGCCATAAACTCTACCACTGCTGATCCGAAACCTCCTAAAATTGTTCCATCTTCTATGGTAATAATCTTATCAAATTTCTTAAACACATCGTGCAACATGGCTTCATCTATGGGTTTGGCAAATCGCATATCATAGTGCGCAATGCTATAGGTAGTATTTCGCAGATCGCGTATTGCTTCTGCTACTACATTACCAGGGTGCCCAAAGCTAAGGAGTGCCAGATCTTTACCTTCTTTTATAACTCTGCCTTTACCTATTTCTATTTCCTCAAAATCTGTGCGCCAGCCGCCTTCTGTAGCAGGTACATCGGGGAATACGCCTTGCCCGCGAGGATAGCGAATACTAATTGGGTTCACCGTACTTTCCAGCTGTGCAGTGTACATGAGGTTACGAAGTTCCCGCTCATTCATAGGAGCAGTTACAATCATATTAGGGATACAACGAAGGAAGGCTATATCGTAGCAACCATGGTGTGTAGGACCATCTTCGCCCACAAGTCCTGCTCTATCTAGGCAAAAAATTACCGGCAGGTTTTGTATAGCCACATCATGCACGAGCATATCATAACCCCGCTGCATAAAGGAAGAATAAATATTGCAATACACCTTCATGCCTTGCGTGGCCATGCCAGCGCTTAGGGTTACTGCATGTTGCTCTGCTATACCTACGTCGAAAGCTCTATCCGGCATAGCATCCATCATTATTTTAAGAGAGGAACCGCTCGGCATTGCTGGCGTTATTCCAAATATCTTGTCATTTTTTTCAGCCAACTCCACTATTGTTTTGCCAAAAACATCCTGGTATTTTAGTGGCTGGGGCAAGTCGTACACTTTCTTTTGAATCTGACCGGTAATCTTATCAAAAAGTCCTGGAGCGTGCCACAAAGTCTGATTCTTTTCGGCAAGAGAATATCCTTTTCCTTTTACGGTTTTTATATGAAGAATTTTGGCTCCTGGAATATCTTTCAGATCACTAAGGGTTTCTACTAGTTTGGTTACATTATGACCATCTATTGGCCCAAAATAACGGAGATTAAGTGCCTCAAATAAATTGGCACTGCTGCTCACCATTCCTTTTAATCCCTCCGTAAGTTTCTGTGCCATTCCCCTGCTAAAAGTCTTGCCAATAGGCATTTTCCCCAAAAGATTCCAAACATCATCTTTTACTTTATTGTAAGTATGAGAAGTTGTTATATCAGTTAGATATTCTTTAAGTGCGCCCACATTAGGATCTATACTCATGCAGTTGTCATTAAGTATAATGAGCAGATTACTGTTAGCTGCACCTGCATGATTCATAGCTTCAAAAGGCAATCCTGCCGTCATGGCGCCATCTCCAATTACCGCTATGTGCTGTCTATCTTCTTCTCCTTTATAATGACTAGCCATAGCCATACCTAGCGCTGCAGAAATGCTTGTGCTGGAGTGCCCTACACCAAAAGTATCGTACTCACTCTCTGAGCGCTTAGGGAAACCGCTAAGCCCGTTGTACTTTCTATTACTGGAAAATACATCTCTCCTGCCCGTGAGGATTTTATGACCATAAGCCTGATGCCCTACGTCCCACACCAACTGATCATACGGAGTATTATAAACATAATGCAAGGCCACAGAAAGCTCTACAACGCCCAGACTGGCGCCAAAATGACCTCCATACACACTTACTACATCTACAATATACTGGCGCAATTCCTTACTCAGTTTAGTGAGGTCGCCCTTCTTTAATTTTTTAAGATCATCAGGCGAATTGATGGTTGCCAATAACTTGCCGGGTAAAATATCCATATTTACAGAAATGATTACATTGTAAAGATACGAGAATAGACTTGCAGGAGATCGTATATATCTACTGTAGGTATAACAGCTCTAAACCGGAAAGGTTTTTACAGAATTAATATTAATAGTCAGAAAGTTTACAAAACTATCCAAGTAACAATTATTGAATATTTCTAAATGCTGCAACCTTTATTTTCAAGTAGGCGTATTTCATTTGTAACCCACAACAAGAACCAACATAGACAAATTATTTTTTTGGAAGATTTATTACATACGATAGAAGCATGTGTGCATAAGAAAGAAGCTGCGCAAAAGAAGTTGTATGAGCTATACTATGGATTTGCTCTTAAGGCAGTTTTTAGGTACATATATAGATATGATATGGCGGTAGATGTTGTTAATGATGGTTTTATAAAGTTTTTTAAAACTGCAGAGCGCTTCGAAGTAAGAGATGTGGCCAATGCAGAAAAGGTTTTTATGGGTTATCTAAAAAGGATAATGATAAATACAGCCATAGACCAGTTAAGAAAAAACAAGATGACCCCAGAGATAGGCGGAATACCAGAATATGTATGGGATATAGATAATAATGAGGCTTCAGCAGAGGAAATGATGAGATACAAGGACTTAATCTGCTGCATAAAAAAGCTTACGCCGCAGTACAGGTCAGTGTTTAATCTATTTGTGATAGATGGCTATAAACATGAAGAAATAGCAGAAATTCTGGGCATACCAGTGGGTACTTCTAAGTCTACACTCTCCCGAGCAAGAAAAATACTGCAAGAACAAATTAAAAAAAATGAAGCGCAACAGCAATGCATAATCTAGAAGAAGATATTGATAACATGTTTAGAGAGGCAGCAGAAGGCTATCCCATTCGTACCGATGGTACGGACTGGGGTAAAGTAAGAGCCGGTGCAGCTTCAAGGACAAAAAGCTACAGGCGATACCTGGTGGCGATAGGACTTTTATTGTGCCTGTCTATTGCAATTGTATGTAGATGGAATGGTACAAGTAGCAAGTTTAATCACTCTGTGACCGAGCAAGCTCTTACTGCAGAAAAAAACAGCATCTCCTCATCTGAAATACCAACAGCTAAACAAACCTTAATAGAAGAAGATGTGGGCAATATTTCAACCGTCGCCCCTGGCAATACGGATAAGTACAAGTTTTCTGCAAATTCTAAAAGTGTAAAAGGCGCGACGACCTCATATAATAATTATAAACTTGCAAATAAAGAACCTTATCTGATTCCCCCGCGGGAATCAGTTCCGCATAATACTGCTTTCTACGGCTTATATAATACAAGCCCAATCATCAGCGAGCTTAGGAGAAATAATACGGAGCATTCAAAGATTTTTGATAATAGGCTATTGAAAGCGAGCATGTATCCCATTAGGGACTTAACTGTTTTATCAATACCTAAGATTACAAAATCTGCCTTTTTGGGCATTGATAGAAGCAATAAGATATACTTTGGAGGCGGCTTAGGAGTTACTTGTAATTGGGTAAAAGATCAGGAATGGTCTCCTCCCAAGCCCATAATAAATATTTTTACGGGGAAGAAGATTGCTAAGAATGTCTTTGTAGAAACGGGGGTAGGTTACGAAGAAATATCCTACTACACCAGAGGAGAATTTTTTTATCCTAAGACTGGGGATATGCCTTCTAATATGGAGGTTAGAAGTGTACAAAGTAGCACAACTAGTTTGAGCATACCAGTGGAAATAAAGTATGATATGGTAACTGGCAACAAAAAATTCTATTTAAAAGCAGGAATTAATAATCGACTATTCCTCCGGGAGAAAAATACTTATGACGCAGTTATGAGCGGAGTGGCAGAAGAAGTAAAGGCAGAGTACAATGATAAAAAATTTCAGCCCCTTTCTGATGTACAATTTGCCGTAGGCTTAGGAATGCCTGCTGGTAGCAGTCATACTATAAGTATAGAGCCTTATCTTAGAATACCTTTAAAAGGAATGGGAGTAGGTAATGTATCTGTAATGCAAAGCGGAATGCAAGTGGTACTAAGAAGGAGAAAATGAAAAACAATATAAATGAAGAAAGCCATCCGCACATACGGATGGCTTCCTTTATTAAAAGGAGATTAGTACTTAAACTTCTGGAGTAAGGTATTGCGCATAAGCGTATCCTTCTTCACCATCATCTGTACGTACGAGCCACCACTGCTCATTACTCTGGCTTACCAGTGTAATAACTTCGCCGTGTGCTGCTTTCCCTACGATTTCAGAATCAGTACCCGGACCTTTTCTAATGTTAAGGTTGCTACTTTCTGTCGTTACTTTTACTTTGCTACCTACTTCAGATGCAGCAGTTTTAATGTTAAGGATAAGATCCCCACCCGTAAAGGTTGGATCTATTTCACCGTATTTGGCCCATATTTGGTCTTTTACTGCTCCACTAGGTGCAGTTCCATCTATGTACATAACGCCATCTTGTTCTCTGGCCTGTAGGTTCGTTACACCTGCTGCAGTTGCAGCATCTGTAAGTGCTTGATATTTTGAAGCTAATGTGCTCATAATTTTATAATTTTTTATTGTGTTGTAAGGTTGTTCTCGATCTTCTTAGGACTCAGACCATTAAGGGTTTGCATAAGCATTGGAAGTTTAGATGCTTCTATAGTACCATTTAATGTAATTACGCCGTCATTTACAGTAGCAGTTACTGTAGGAAAGTCTTTTGTGGCATCAGTAACGCCCATCATTAAAGGGTCATCTGCCGCAATAACTGGTGCACTAAAAACAACAGTATTATTTACTACAGATTTGACTCCTTTTACATCCTTAGCTGCTGCTTCAAGTGCAGAGCGAGTTGCCTCATCTTTTACCTCACCTGTAAGGGTGGCTACTCCGTCAGCAACTGTTACCTGTACATTAGAAGCATCCGTATTCTCTGCCATTTTCGTTTCTACATGTGCTTTGACGTCTGCATCTTTGGGTTTGCAACCGGTGGCAGCTACAGATAGGGCCAAAGCAGCTATCATAATTGATTTTGTGAATTTCATGATGTGTTTATTTAATAAGTGTGTGAATGATATTGCAAATATGCATTTTATAAAATTAATAATCAAAGTGATGACTAGTAACCCGTTTCCCATGCTAATTACTTTATAAACAACCTAATCTACCTCCATCTACTGGTAGATTAATGCCGGTAATATATCCTGCCGCCGGCGAAGACAGAAAAGCCACTGCCGCACCAAATTCCTCCGGCTCGCCTATTCTGCCCACAGGAATCTCTGCTACCAGATCATTCATAACTTCAGCTGCAGACTTATTCTGCGACACTGCTTTTTTATCAATTACATAAGTAGCTCTGCTGGTATTTGTAAAACCTGGTAATACATTATTTACGGTAATGCCAAAAGGGGCTAGTTCACCTGCCAGTGTCTTAGACCAGTTAGCCACTGCTGCCCTCGTGGTATTACTTACCCCCAGGCCGGCGATGGGAATCTTTACTGACGTGGAAATTACATTAATCACTCTCCCCCATTTCTTTGCCTTCATACCCGGCACAAGCCCTTGCACGAGAAAATGATTACATAGCAAATGACTTTCCAGCGCTTGCATAAAAGCTTCTGCGGAAGCATCTAATATAGCACCGCCGGGAGGGCCGCCTGTGTTATTGATCAGAATATCTGCCACTCCACCATCAGTTACAAATTTATAAATAACCGATTGCACTTCTGCTGCCTTAGAAAAATCTGCTACAAGGTAGGTATGCTCTTGCTGATGATCTGCTGGAAGCTTTTGAGCAGATGCTTTTAGGCTTTTTTCGTTTCTAGCAACCAATACTATAGTGGCTCCCAGCTTTGCCAGTTCCACGGCACTTGCCCAACCTAGCCCTTGCGTACTGCCACACACTACTGCTGTTTTACCTGTAAGATCGAGGTTCATAATTTTTATATTTACGTTCGTTGATTTTATCTACCCTCATTTTGCACTAAATGAAGATGCCTTTACAAAATCTATCACCAGATAACTTAATAATTTCCCTGTACTATCGTCTTTTATAGCCTCTTGCTGGCACACACCTTCTGCTAGGTGCAGGTAGGCAGGCTTGCAATCTGTAGCTACAAAATTGAGATATTGCCTGGCTTGCAATGCCGTAATTCCGGAAGGCGTTTGTGCGCTGCATAATACATTTTCTATACAGTCCAAATCGAGTTCTATGCCGGTAAAATTATCCTCGGTAAAACCAGTAGCATAAGAAATTGCCTGTATAAAATTTTGTCGTTCATGAATAAATATGTCTTCGTAAGTACTGTATTGCACCAGTGGATTGTCATGCATTTCCATTAATACAGTTTGAGGAATATAGCTTTCGTGTAGCCCTATTACGGCATACTTTGCAAGGTACCCATCTACCTCTGCATAGCGAAAACCATTGCCGCTATGCCTGCCCTCTATCGGCCTGTAATCGCTGTGCGCATCCAGGTTTATACAATTTATTTGTGGCAGTAAAGTATCTTTGTACTTGTGTATTCCCTTAGCAGCTCCCTTAATGATAGGATAAGCGTTATTATGACCACCACCTATTACTATAGGCATTTTACCAGCGGCAGTTATCGTCTTTATCATTTGCTCTACTTCTTCATCTATGCGACTTACAGCATGCCTGTAAGCATTTATCTTTTCCTCTTCGTTATCAGCATTATTTTCTATTAAGTATTTAATATCGCCAAAATCGAAGGAGCCTAGCAGTAGAATTTTTTCGCCTGTAAAAAAATCATTACTCTGCGTATTGAGGAAAGCATTGAGAAAAGGGTGCCAATTGGTATCTGCACCGCCTTTACCCAAGTTTGCCCGCACTCCTATATCTTCTGGTATGCCCAGTAATACATATTTACAATCACTATTAATAAGATTTTCCGGCCAGTCTTGCTCTATGTCCAGGGCCTGTATGCGCTCGCCTACCTTGGTTTCGTACTTCCTTACTTTTGTGAGAGAAAGGACATCTTTCTTGCCATAAAATTTAAAATGATTCATATAAGCGATCGATATTGAGT
>JBBKWE010000271.1:0-4064 GCA_037968795.1 Ferruginibacter sp. | reverse complement strand
TGATGGTGCAGCTACTGTGGCTGTGTTTATCAAATAACCAGATGCTGACCCGGAGATCGTACATACGGCTGTGAAAGTAGCTGCGCCGCCATTTGGCAGGTCTACCGAGGCATTGATATTACCTGTGCCTGAGGCAGGGCCTGTGGCACCGCCTGTATAGCTAGCTGTCCAATTAGCGACTGTTATAGCAGCAGGGAAATTATCGGTTATTGTAGCGCCTACCACAGGGTCTGGCCCTGCATTAGTTGCTACAATGGTATAAGTAGTGGTACCGCCAGGGGTATAGCTGGTGGTTGTAGGTCCGTCTGTTTTGGTGATGGACAGATCGGCGGTTGTAGCAGCTATCACTAAATTATAAGTAGCACCTGTTCCCATACAACTATTGGCATCGGTAGCTTTTACCACGATAGGGAAACTGCCTGAAGTAGAAGGTGTGCCGCTTAACGTTCCCGAAGAGGAAAGCGTAAGGTTACCTGGCAATGCACTAGTGGTAGTAAAGTTGTAAGGGGCTGCTCCTCCTCCGGCTGTAAAAGCTTGGCTGAAGGGGGTGCCAACAGTGCCGGTGGTAACCGGCGGGTTAGTGACAGTTATAGTTGGGCAGGTGCAGCAAGCCAGTTGACCAATGGTAAAATTATCAACTCTCCAACCAGTTCCAGCCATACTGATATCTGTTGCCATACGGAATTTTAACTGGCAGGGTAAGCCCGCAGCAGCCGCTGGTAAATTCACCATAACATTCATGAATCCAGAAGAATTTCCCGTCCAGGCCTGCCGGTTTGCTATTGGGCTGCCGAATCCTCCACTAATAGTTCCGTTATAACCGCCGGTTACAAAGCTACCACCTGCAGTAATAATATCGGTAAAAGCTCCGCCATTTATAGATATCTCTAAAACACCTCCGTCATATGCAGTTTCGAGGATAAAATTATTTTCGAAAGATAGTTTTGCTCCTGCTGCAGGCGTGAAGGACGGCGTTACTATCTCTTTGTCGCTTGTAGTAGCCGGATCATCAATAAAAATTGAATTAGGAGCCGAAGCTGAAGCTGGTGCAGGGGTACCAGCACTGGAAGTAACCCAAAGAGCTCCAGCACCAATTACATTAGTTGCCACCCATCCTGCTGGTAATGCAGGAGCAGTAACCGCATCAAAATTCTGACTTGTTAAGACTACAGTAGCCCCGGTAATTAAAGTATAAGCAACTGTACCAAGATTGGTAGCACCATCCTGCAATTGCAATGTAGCAGTAACCATATCTCCGCAGGCTAAATTACCCACAGTAAAACTGAAAGGACGGGTAACCGCCCCACCACTGGCAACAAGTACGCCATAATTTTGCGGCCCGCCCGGACTGGTTACACCACCAGTTGCCAGCAATGTGGCCACCAGGTTTGAGGTATTGGCTGCACCCGTATTTGATAATGATAAATTGAAGCTGACTGTTTCATTTGGGTCAATAGCATTATTTGCAGGTAAACAGCTTTCCGCTGTTAGTGTTGATCCTGAAGTTACCATAATTGGCGCTCCCTGAAGGCAACAGTTAACAACTGTATTGCCTCCATTGGTTACAATTACATTGTTTGTGGTGCAAGTATTATAGCCACCGCCCTGTGCTATTATATTGACTGTATAACTGCCAGCTCCGGCCAAAATCGAGTATTGCCCTGAAGCATTTGTTCTTGTAAAGAAACCATCTGTTGTAGTAACAATGGCATTTTCAATTGGCAAATTAGTAGCGCAGTTAGTAACTGTTCCGGTAATTGTTCCACGGTTGCTTACTGCACAGGCAGAATTTACTTTAAAACTGCCAATACGAGTTAGCCATCCAATATTACTGCTAGCCTGGCTTGCCGCGGTATAATATTCCTGTGTATACCAGAATGTACATTCATCTACCGGATCAACTGACATTGAGCTGTAATCGCCCCAGCGATTGGTGGTTCCTAATTGTACCCCGGTGCCGGCAACCAATGTGTTTTCCCCCTGTGGCATCATGCCGGCAGGGTCACTTGTTAGTCGTCCGGTATATAAAACTGATGGATGCTGCGTGGTGCTTGAAGCACTGTAGCCTAATCCTATATTTCCTTCCCCATCCTGGGCAATGCCTGCCATCCAAACATTGCGACCCGTAGCACCATCTCCTGCGCCGGGCGCATAAATCCCTTCATTATTTACACTCATCACACCAGCAGCACTTCTCCTGAGTTCAAACCATTTTATGCCGGCCTGGAAGGTTGCTGCTGTAGTTGGTTCTACGCCACTTACATTAACTGTAAAATTACCTACTATGGATTGCTCGCCTCCAGGTAAAACCCGGTAAGCCAAACGATGCATCAGACGGTCACTTAATCCATCCAGATAAGAACTAGCTGTTGATGGTGCCGGCTGTTCTATATCACGACGTCCTAGAGGATTACGTGCATCAAAAGGAGCCAGTGGAAGATCAGCACCTCCAACCTGTGTAAAAGTTGAATTGGCTGGCGTGGTAAAATCAGCATGGAAGGCAAAGATCCTAAGCCCGTCAGTAGGGTCACCATATTCATCAGCCCTGAACTCCATAATGAGGTTGGGAGTTCCTACAGGAGGTAATGCAAACCCATCAAGGTCAGTAGGTAACTGGCCGCCACAAGTGTTGCAAATATTTGAGACATCAAAATAAATATAACTGGCTGTAGGGTCACCCACTAACATTTTAGCTCTGTCGAAAGCAAATGCCCCTCCACCTGCAAAACCAGGGTCAAATTGATTATCAGTCATGTAGTATCCATCGGGCCACACGCCAAAATGCGGATAGTCATTAAATTTAGTATTGGGCATTATAAAATTATATACATAATAAGCACCCAGAGGATCTCCAGTTTGAGATATGGCTATTGCCTGCGATGTTCGTCCACTTTGTCGAGTGGTTACAAACTGGCTGATTAACCATCGGTCGGCTAATTGGTCATAAAGTACAATGGGATCACCATCATCGGTAGTGCCTGCGGGCGCACCTAAAGAAGCGAATAATGTACTCATTTTAAACCTCGACAACAATGTTCCGGATTTATTGTAAACACCAACTAACAGGTTTGTTGTTTGGACATAGTGGTTGGGGCCCACGTCTCCGTTATCGTCTGGCGGGTATACTCTGCCTCCAAATGCGGCAGCGTTATCAGCGCTGCTATTACCATCAAAACTGGTAATTGGTGCCGATACCAGATTCGTTAGATTTTCTGTGTTGCTTTGAATTACTCCCTCAGTTTTTCCACCCATGCCCGGAATAATTTCCTTAATGATTTTTTCATTGGATTTATTAATGGGCTCGTCGCCGACAATCATTTTTCTGCTGGTTGTTTTGCCAGGCTCCGGTTTAGCTATGCCAAAACTACTAACCGGTTCGGTTACTGCAAAAGCTACAGCTTTTCCCACCACTGATGTTTGAGCCGATACTGAACCGGCAAGCAAAAATGTAAACAATGTAATTAAACAGGTAAGTGAAAATAGCTTATGCTTTAGCAAGAAGCTGTGTAATATTGCTTTTAAAGTAGGCATTAGGTTTGGTTTAATGTTAATAACAAGAGTTTATATTCATTTGATAGAAAGCAAAAAAGATCATTTTTGCAAAATCCGGCATATCAGGATCATGCTCTTGAGCCGTAGATACAAGAGTGGAAATCACCTACAGTAGTAATACTGCTAAGGACTGGAAGAGTTTCTTGGAATAAATGGTCGTAGCAATCATACTGTGTTGGTTTACTGCATAATAAAATATATGCCTGAGAAAAACGAGCCCAGATGGTACTGTAAAATTGTACACTTTGTCAAGGTCTTTTATATTCTTTCTGCTCCGTGTAAAAAATAATCAGCGCACAGCTTTTAAAAATTCAGGCATCAAATCAACCGTATATTGATCTTTCTAATCGCTGTGTTAATGATTTGTGAAAAGTTACTGATTATTTTAATGAATTAACAAAAAAATCAATTTAAAGTATTACTTATATGTAGACGTGTTGAGGAAAATACCCTGTACTAACTAAACTCCAGCTGTAGTTTTTCTACTACAAACTACATACATACCTAATAGA
>JBBKWE010000270.1:0-5993 GCA_037968795.1 Ferruginibacter sp. | reverse complement strand
GTAATGTCTGCATTGCAAAGCATCATAAGTGCATCTATGTCTTCTCCGGCATCGTACAGTAATCTTCTGATAGCCGCATCAGTGATTTCTTCCCGGCTTAGAGAAATTGGTCTAAGATGCAGCTCTACAAGCTTTTTTACAAAAAGCATTTTTTCATTTTTAGGGAGTTTTAGCTTATTAAATATTTTTGGCACCATTCTTCCGCCTACCACTTCATGCCCATGAAAAGTCCAGCCATGTCCTTCTTCAAAACGCTTGGTAGCGGGCTTCGCTATATCATGCAGCAAGGCTGCCCAGCGCAGCCATAGGTCATCTGTATTTTCACAAATATTATCAACCACTTGTAACGTATGATAAAAGTTGTCCTTATGCCCTTTACCTTCTTTATATTCTGCACCGGCAAGGTCTACTAGTTGAGGAAAAATAATATGAAGTAAGCCCGTTTTATACAGCAAATCTAATCCCACAGAGGGCCTTGGACTCAGCATTATTTTATTAAACTCGTCTGTGATTCTTTCCTGGCTTATTATCTCTATCCGGTTTGCATTTCTCGCAATCGCTTCGTAGGTTTTTTCTTCTATTTTGAAGCCCAGTTGAGATGCAAAACGAATACCCCGCATCATTCTGAGCGGATCGTCAGAAAAAGTAATATCAGGGTCACGAGGCGTTCTAATAATTTTATTTTCCAGATCTTGTACGCCGTCAAAAGGGTCTAAGACTTCTGGTTCTGCGCCGGGCAGAATATTTACGGCAAGGGCATTTATGGTAAAATCTCTCCGCTCCTGATCGTCGGAAATAGTCCCTGGCACTACAGTCGGTTTTCTACTAGCAGGCGAATAACTTTCTTTACGAGCCCCCACAAATTCTATTTCTATTCTGTCCTTTTCGCTGGCCGTATTACAAACAAACTGCGCCGTACCAAAATTGGCAAAAACTGTTACCATGGGTTCCCGACTAAACTTTTTAGCCGCAGCCCTGGCAAGCTTTATTCCATCTCCATCACACACAATATCGATATCTTTTGTAGCCCGATCCAAAATCTTATCTCTTACAAAACCGCCCACAACAAAAGCTTCATAACCCAATACTTTTGCCGCCCCACCTATCTTCTGCAAAATCTCTATCTCTGTATCATTACATACTATTTTCATATTGTGGCAAATGTAAAAATATTAGATGGTAAAGCTGTAGTACTTTTGGGGCTATCTCACTAAATCAGCAGGTGACCTTTTACAACTTATATAATAGGCATCAATATTGACTAAGGGGGGTATATAAATAAAACCAATAAACTCTTACCACAATCTTGCCATTATGGCTGAGACCTTTTTTTATTATGAACGACAACTTTTTTTTACAGAATCCAGAAGGAGAAACCGAATTTTTGCCCATCATACCATTAGGCGACGACGAAGACGAAAATGCCGAGGAGCTTGTAATACCTAAGGACTTACCGCTTTTACCTCTCAGAAACACAGTCCTTTTTCCCGGCGTAGTTATTCCTATTACCGTAGGAAGAGAAAAAAGTACGAAGGCGGTTAATGAGGCGTACAAGGCTGACAAATTGATAGGTGTTATAGCGCAAAAAGACAGCAACATTGATGAGCCACAAATTGATGACCTGGAAAAAATAGGTACAGTTGCAAAAATTGTAAAGCTTATAAAAATGCCCGATGGCGGCACCACGATTATCATTCAAGGGAAAAAGCGTTTCGAAGTAGAAAAAATAATTTCGGACGAACCTTACTTTAAAGCGGAAATAAAAGTACTGGAAGAAGACAAAGAAAAAGATGATTCTGATTTTGATGCTCTCATTGGTAGTATAAAAGACCTGGCGGCTCAGATAATTGTCTTATCGCCTAATATGCCTAGTGAAGCTGGTATTATACTTAAAAATATAGAAAATCCCGTTTTCCTTATTCACTTTGTAAGTAGCAACCTCAATAGCGAACTTAAAGAAAAGCAACGCTTACTGGAGACGCATAAGATAAAAGAAAGGGCAGAACGCCTGCTCGGGCTTATGCATACTGAGCTACAATATGCTGAGCTTAAAAATAAAGTGACCACCAAAACAAAAACGGAGCTTGACAAGCAGCAGAAAGACTATTTCCTGCAGCAGCAAATGAAAGCCATAAAAGATGAACTGGGTGGCGATAATGTAGCGGAAGTAAAAGATATGCTTAAAAAGGCGGAAGGCAAAAAATGGCCTGCTTACGCTAAAGATGCTTTTCATAAAGGCATAGAAAAACTGGAACGAATGCACTCCAGCACACCAGATTATTCTACCATTTATAATCATCTCGACCTATTGCTTGATTTGCCGTGGGAAGAATACACGAAAGACCACTATGACCTAAAAAAATCAAAGAAGATACTAGACCAGGATCATTATGGAATGCAAAAGATAAAAGAGCGTATACTGGAATACCTTGCTGTACTTAAGTTAAAAGGAGATATGAAGAGTCCTATTCTTTGCTTTGTAGGTCCTCCCGGCATAGGAAAGACAAGCCTTGGAAAAAGCATTGCGGCCGCTATTGACAGAAAATATGTACGTCTAAGCCTTGGCGGCATACATGATGAGAGTGAAGTAAGAGGACATAGAAAAACATATATAGGAGCTATGCCCGGCCGTATTATACAAAGTATAAGAAAGGCAAACAGCGGCAATCCGGTAATTATCCTGGATGAGATAGATAAAGTAGGTAGCGATCACAGAGGCGATCCTAGCAGTGCTTTGCTGGAAGTGCTGGATCCGGAGCAGAACAATACTTTTTATGATAATTACCTGGAGCTGGAATATGACCTGAGCAAAGTATTATTCATAGCTACGGCAAATAATTTGTCTAACATACAACCTGCCCTTAGAGACAGGTTGGAGATAATAGACCTTAGCGGTTATGCCATTGAAGAAAAAATAGAAATAGCCAAGCGCCACCTTGTTCCTAAGGAAAAAGAAATGCACGGCCTGAAAGATCACAATTTTAAAATAGGCGACCAGGTTATAGAAAAGATTATTACAGATTATACAAGAGAGAGTGGCGTAAGGGAACTCAACAGACAGCTGGCAAGTGTAATGCGGTATCAGGCAAAAGAGTTTGTGGTGAATGGAAAGTTAAAAGCGACCGTTACCGGCACCGATGTAGAAAAAATTCTGGGTAAGCCAAAATATAATAATGACCTCTACAAGATTGCCAGTATCCCGGGCGTAGCTGTGGGTCTGGGTTGGACCTATGTGGGAGGCGACATTCTTTTTATAGAAGCACAACTGAGCGAAGGAAAAGGGGACCACTTGCTTACGGGTAATCTGGGCAATGTGATGAAAGAAAGTGCAACAACCGCCTACAGCTGGCTAAAATCAAATGCTAAAAAAGTAGGTCTTGATCCTTACTTCTATGAGAAGAAAAATGTACACATACATATACCAGAAGGCGGCGTGCCCAAAGATGGCCCAAGTGCTGGTATAACAATGATGACAGCACTCAGTAGTGCCTTTACCGGAAGAAAAGTAAAACCCTACCTCGCTATGACGGGGGAGATTACATTAAGAGGGCAGGTACTACCAGTAGGAGGTATAAAAGAAAAAGTACTGGCAGCAAAGCGTGCCGGAATAAAGGAAATAATAATGTGCTGGCAAAATGAAAGAGACGTAGATGAAATAAATCCCAAATATATAAAAGGCGTACAGTTTCATTATGTAAAAACGATGCTGCAGGTGCTTGACCTTGCGCTTGTTCCTATCGGTAGTAAATAAATAATTTTAAATTTTTATTTTACAACCTCAATGAACTTTCTTTCACACTATTTCGTATTTAGTGGTAATACAACTAGTTCATGTTGGTTGTTTTAAGGGTTAAAAAAAAGAAACTCCCGCCGAATTCTTTCGATGGGAGTTTTCTTTTATAATTAAGGAGGTAAGATTTTTAAGAAATTTCTCGCTTCTTATACCAATCCTCCTCCTCTGGCAATGCCAATGCCTGCATACCACCTATAAAAAATATAAGACCGACAGAAGATGCCAGGTAAGCGAGGCTATAACTCCAATATTTACCGATTGCACTATACCCAAACTGGAAATAGGTAGCACAGTCTACAACCAGGGCAATAGACCAGGCCACTAAAATTGCAATAAAAAATATAATAGAAAGATTTTTAGCCCATTTAACCGGAAAAGTTTTTGTCCGTTTCCAGTAGTACAAAGCCAAAGTAATAAAAAATGCAGCCGGGAACATAATGATAAGCATCATATACAGATACTTGGTAAATGGGATATAGTCCAGTATACCAAAAAACACCCTCACAGCAACTATAAGCAATGCCAATAGCAATAAAAATCCTATAAACGAGAAAAATATAGAACCAAACAGTCTTATATACTTAGCGCCTCTTGCATTATCATCCATAAGCAAAATTACTGCTTACTTATATCATTATCAAAATAGCTGAGATTTGTTTTAGGAGTAAGCTTTAGTAAAGACTCGTAAATGAGATTCACTGTATTTTCAATGTCTTTTTTATGTAGCATTTCTACTGTGGTATGCATATAGCGCAATGGAATAGAAATGAGCACACTAGGACAGCCATCATTAGCGTAAGCAAAAGAATCAGTATCTGTGCCGGTGCTGCGACTAGCAGCTCTCATTTGAATGGGTATTTTTGCTTTTTTACCTACTTCCTCTACAAAGTCTAGAAGTTTTGTATGTACAGCGGGCCCATAGCATAGGGTCGGTCCTTCACCACAGCTGCACTCTCCTTCTTTACTCTTATTTATCATAGGTGTTGTGGTGTCGTGGGTTACATCAGTAACTATTGCAACATTCGGTTTTATTCTTCTTGCAATCATTTCTGCTCCACGAAGCCCTATTTCCTCCTGCACTGCGTTTACGATGTATAAGGCATAAGGTAATTTCTTTTTATTTTCAGCAAGTTTGCGTGCTACTTCTGCAATCATAAATCCCCCTATCCTGTTATCAAAAGCTCTGCCTATAATGTGATCATGGGCAAGTTCGTCATATGTATCTGTATAAGTACATACAGCTCCTATATGTATACCAAGTGCTTCTACTTCCTTTTTAGACCTGGCACCACAATCAAGAAAAATATTTTCTATTTTGGGTTGGGTTTCTTTATTATCACCGTTTCCTGAGCGGGTATGAATGGCAGGCCAGCCAAAAACGGCTTTTACTATTCCTTTCTTACCATATATATTTACCCTCATGCTAGGTGCAATCTGGTGATCTACCCCTCCATTGCGCCTAACATATATTATACCATCCGGGCATATATGATTTACAAACCAGCTTATTTCATCTGCATGGGCTTCTATTACGACCTTGAAGGGATTCCCCTCATTTATAACACCTACTGCAGTGCCATAAGGATCTGTAAAAAATGAATCTACGTAGGGTTTAAGGTATTCCATCCACATCTTTTGCCCACTTTGCTCAAAGCCTGTGGGAGAAGAATTATTAATGTATTTTTCCAAAAAAGGATACTCTAAATGGAAAGGTTTTTTACCTGCAGTTTTCTTTTGCGCCATAATTATTGTAGAATTTGCTTGTTCATCAGTTTGCAAGTATAAAGAATATTGAATAAAAAAAATTCATTTAAGATTTTCTTCTATCCTGCAAGAGACTTCTTTTTCACTATCACTTTCCTTACAAAATCCATATTAAACCATTCCAAGCTCAATTTTCACGCTAATCTATTCCTAATCAGATTATTATTTTTTTTAAGTCGATCTGTATTTTATCCACAGTATGTATAGAAATATTTCTACAGACTGCTATAGAGCATATTACAGCTGAAACCCTTTGTGACGGTGTACTTAGATTACCTAAATGATAATATTTTGTGCTATTACAGTAGCAATTAATGTTAGTAACTGATGATGAACAAGAAGGAATAGTATGTGGCTCGTGTTAAAATATTTAGAAAAAAATTTTGTTTATAATATAACAGACTATACATTTGTAGTAAATCGACTACAATAAAAC
>JBBKWE010000269.1:0-12409 GCA_037968795.1 Ferruginibacter sp. | reverse complement strand
TCTTAATAGCCTACTTAATCATTCTTATTCCTTTTCTTATTGTAAATGGATTGCTTACTTACCTTCCGGTTGTAATATATAATAATGCTGAAAACCTTGATACCCGAATTATTAGTATACCGGTGGAAGATATTTTCTACGGTATGTTATTGGTTTTGCTCAATGTACTTATCTATGAGAAACTGCAGGATAAGTTTGGGAAAGTAGAAGTGTAAAATGCGTAGCCTTGTTTTCTAAAAGCAATATGACATAAGTCAAGGCGAGAGTTATTTTATTTAAAGATATTTACTGAATTAATTTTCATGTTTACCTAATTCTACTTAAATGAAAACTATACGTTTATGTTTTTGTGCATGGTCAAGTCTTTTTTTAGGTGCTTGTAGCAGCTCCCGGTATATTTACGCACCCCCGGCCGCCAATATTCCTTTTTTTACAGAAAAAGACGAAAGTAAATTAGGTGCTTTTTACAGCAGCTATTATGCAAATACAATAGGAGAAAAAGGATATGGCATAGATCTTCAAGCGGCTTACAGCATCAGCGATCATTTTATTTTGCAGGCTTCTCACATGAGCAGAAAAGAAACAGGAGATTATAGTAGGATTGGCCCAATCAGTGATTTTCACATTGACTACAACAGAAAATTCACCGAAGGAGGAATAGGATTTTATAAAGCACTCAGTCCTAACAAAGATCTTTTCTTACAGGTGTTTGCCGGAGGGGGGCGGGGAAGGTTTGAGTTAACAGATGTAAGTTTCACTACATCGTATAAACGTTTTCACAATACAGATGTAAGTAAGTTTTACATACAACCCGCATTATTATTTTATCCGGTAAAAGGACTTGGCCTCGGTTCTGCCATTCGGTTTAGTAATGTTTATTATAAAAACATCGAAACTAATTATAATACAATGGAACAAGAATCATACAATATCATCGGTCTCGATGGTAAGAACTTGTTATTCTGGGAACCTACTCTGAGCGTCAATTATAGGTTTAGCGGTTTCCCGGCCTTATCATTAGAAATGATGATCGGCACTGCCAAGTTGATGTCTTCTTCAAAAATTCCTTATTCGTCCCGTGGGGGTACTTTTAGCATTGGAGCAAATCTTGATATTGCTAAACTTGTACGTAACAATGAAATGAAATAGTGTATTATCTGAAGCATTTATCTGGAAAAAGAATACAGGAGTTTCAATAGAAGTATTAAGATAATTCTTTTGTGATAGACCATCTGGTGTTATCGCAGACAACAAATATTTTTATAGGTCTATTTCTTAAAAGGTTCAAAACTTTCCTTCTCCCATTTTGCTAAAGTTGCACCTTGCTCATAAGTCCAGTCAAGAAAGGAGCGCAGTAGCTTCACTGGTTCTTTGCTAGACTGTACAGCGCTATAAGGTAGAATATATTCTCCCATTGCTGTGAGGTAATAGGTGCCATCCGGTGCTCCCGTTGCAGTTTTAAAACCTTTGGGTTCCGGGTACATATAATTATAAAATGCAGCCTCAGGAAACATCGGGTTACCCGGCCAAAACCCACAGCTGCTAACCTCGTGCGAGTAGGCTTCTTGCGCTACCCAGTCTGGCATACGGGGCACGCCGCCCGGGTGCTTGGGGGCAGTACGGCCAGAGAAACGAGTGACTGCAAGATCACTGCCGCCCCAGAAAAAATGAACCGGGCTGCATTTTCCTGTAAACGCTGCTCTGAAATCTGTGAAAACATTTTGAATGCTCAGCAGGGCTTTATGTAATTCCTGCATTTTCTTGTGGTCATACCCTACAGGAGTGGTTTGTTGTTCAAAAGCAGGCACTTTTTCCATCTCCACGGGAAGGGTATCTATCTCCACTTCTACTTTTATTTCGCTTAGTGCCTCCATCATTCTTCTGTAATATTCTGCAACAGATATGTTGTCTATAGCAAAAACAACCTCACTACTTGAATTGCACGAAACCACAGCTTTTCTTTCTTTTAAGTGCAGTTGTATTTCGAACTGACCATGCTCATGCGGCATAAGCCCTGTTGTAAATCCTGTGGGAGTAAGCATAAGTGTTACGTGCCAGGAATGATTGATCCACGGCATTTTTGCCAGTTTTATTTTCCCCAGTACCTGAGTATACATATGTAAAGTAAAGTAGGTGTCCTTGGCTTCTTCGTAAGATAAAACAGGCCAGTTTTTATCAGTCATAATTTAGGTTTTAGAAAGGTTTAAGGTAGGAAAATATTATAGGATAGAAGAATTTTCTATCTGTTTTGTGTCAGATCTGCCCAGAATAAGGAGCAACATTTTGTACAATACTTAATTATTGGTGAAGTTGCCCCAGGATAGCTTTCTCTCAGCATTAGCAGGGGTAATAATACCTGCATTTCACAAGTGGGTCATTGGAGCCCCGGCCTCAGCAACAGATGGCTTCCTATTGTAAAATACCCGCCGCCCACTCTATCGCATATCTTGCTTTCCACAATTTTATGCGAATGGATATATTTTTCTCCAGCATTTCAAGGGCTTTGTTTTCTCTGCTATTGAGAACAAATAAACTGCTTTCTCCATTTTGAAAACGAAGTACTTCATTTCTTACCAGGTTTGCATATTGCTCATAAGCTACCTGGGCTAGTGTTAGCTGTTTGTCTAATATTAAATAGTCGTTGAAGTAATTTCTAATCTTTACTTCTGTGGCTCTTTGCTTCTGCAGTAGTTCATAATTGGTTTCCTGTATTTTCAGTTTGGCAAGTTTGTAATCTCCTCTTGCCTCCCGCCATAGAAGCGGCACTTTTACATCAATACCCCATTTATAATTATTTTGTAACAAGGCACTATTAAATCCCTTAAGCACAAAGTAGTCTCTGTTTAGCATATTGGCTTTCAGGTTTACAGTGGGTAATAAACTCTGGCGTTTCAGTCTTCTTTCTACTTCTAGCTGCTGTATTTTGTAGTTGTATAAGAGCAAATTGGGATTGCTAAGAAAGCTTAGCGCAACCAGGTCTTCTATACCTGCAGGGTCTGTGATATTATTAAATGCTCTAGCATCGGGCAGTACTTGCTCGCCTATGAGAAAAGGGTCACCATCTGGTGCCCACAGGTAGTTTGATAATTGCAATTTTGTATTGTTAAGTTCGCGGAGTGCCTCTGACTGCATTATACGAAATTGCAACACTTGTGTAGAGGCCTCTGTCGTATCCATGCCAGAGCGATCACCATTTACAAAACCTATGCGTACCAGCCTGGTGCGGGCTTCACTCACACTTAAGAAATCACTATATACCTGATAGAGGTTGTATGCCCCTGCCCACTGCCAGTAAGCCACGTAGGCTTCAAAGAATAGGTCATTGAGCATGGCGGCTTGCTCCTGACTGCTTTGCGTAATTTGAATTTTTGCTTGTTGTAAACTGGCTCTTCTTCTATCGAGCAGCAATCCTTTGAGCACAGGAATAGAAAGGCCGAGATAACTGCTTTGCCCGGAGGTAACTTCATTGGCCAAAAAGTTGCCCCCATTATTTTCTATCCCTGCATATATATCTCCTACGGGTAGCGGAAGTTTGAGCTCAGGGTTTGTGTAATAATAGTAGTTTTTTCCATCAAATGTTTTACGATCTGCATTGGCAGATAATGCAGGATCAAAAGCACCTCTGCTTGCTTGTAAATTTGCCTCTGCCTTGCGCACTTGTAAGCCGGCACGCAGTGCATAAGGGTGGTACGTGCGTACCTCATTCATAAATTCATCCACTGATAGAATACGATCACCAGAAGGAGATTGTGCAGAAGCGGAAAAAAATAAAGCAGTAATAAAAAATATAAAAATGATAATTCGCATGATAGCAGTTTTAGAGGATGGTGTTTATCCTTATTTCTGTTTGTCTTTTTTCTCTACAGTGTAAAAGTCTGGCGGGAAACCATTTATCCTTCTCCATATTTCATAATAGATAGGCACATCTTTTAATAAAGCTATCCCATCTGCACCACCACCCATTCTCAGAAGGCGTGGCCAGGGTTTCTTTGTAGGGTCTTCTGCCACAAGAATTCTAAACTTTCCGTTTTCACTTACATTAGTCTCTACGGCAGTTACCTTACCGCCAAAAGTGCCATAGCTGCTTCCCGGCCACCCGCTAAAAACGATTGCGGGAATACCATCAAAAATAAATCGAACGGTTTGCCCTTTCTGCACCAGAGGCAGATCCATGGGGTCGATATACATTTCTACTGCATACTGTATATCATCCGGCACTATCTCTACCAGCATTTCTCCTTCTTTTAGAATCTCGCCTATACCTGCTTTTTTTGCCTTTGTAATTTGCCCACTTTGAGGTGCTGTTACATAATAAAGCTTATTACGGATATCATAATTGCTATATTGATTTTCCAGCTTACTTACATCTGCATTAGTACTGGCGGCAGTACTCAGAGAAGCAAGCCTGTCCCCTTCTGCCTTGCTTATCTTATCAGTATATTCCATAATAGCGCTGCTTTGTTCTATGCTCAATCCTATAAGCTCTTGTCTTGCTTGCGCTACTTTATTTTCTGCGCTTATTTTTTTTGAAAATGCGTCCTGGTAATTTACTCTGCGTTTTTCAAGATCAATTAGAGAAACCGCTCCACTATCAAGCATTACCTGTCCGGCATCTAATTGGCGCTTATATACTTTCACCTGGTTATTTACTGCTATAAGATCCATACTGTCGCTAGCCAGTTTTAGTCTTTGTTGTGCTATTTTATTTTCAAGCGATTGTAGCTTAAGCGAGCGGCCAGAGCTTAATGCACCTATCTGCGTGGTAGCAGTTGCCGCTTTGTTATTATATCCTTCTGCACTTAATTGTTTACTTGCAATTTGCTGTTGTGTGCGTGTAAGAAGCTGGGGATCCATGTAGTCCACCTTTACCTCGCCCAGCTGTAATATGGTATCGCCCGCTTGCACAAAATCCCCTTCTGCTACATACCATTCTACCACCTTTCCACCAATAGCACTGTTTACTTGCATGGGCCTTTCTTCCTGGCGTAGGGTCGTTACACTTCCTCTACCTCTTATATTTTGTGTCCATGGCAAGAAGAGAAAAATGATTCCCAGAAAGATCATTCCTACAATCCACTTGCGGGTTTTATTTTGCCTGTCTATTCTGTATATCCTGCTAAAAGATTGCATTTGTGTTTCTGCAGCTTCATTTTCAATATCCAGATTTAAAAAATATTTTTTCACTTTTTCCTTTTTTCTATTTTGATTATGCATCTATGCGTGGCAGTATAAATGCCTTATCGCACATACTAGCCACTTTTTCAACTTTCGTAAAGACTATGATCGTGGTGTTTTTTTGTAGTTCTTGCAATATGCCTAATAATACGGCTGATTCTTTTTCATTGAAGTGTTTAAATGGTTCCTCTAGCAATAGCATCTTATTTACCCCTACCATTGCTCTTAGCAATAATATACCATGCTTTAGCTTAGCAGGAATTTTCTTTCCTTCTGGCGTAAGCACAGTGTGGAGACCGTCTTTGTAAGATTGTATGTACTCCATAAGACCCAGTTTGTCCGCTAGTTCTACAATATTTTCTATAGTTATGTTTTCCTTTCCCAGCGTTATGTTTTCAAGGATGTTCCCGGCAAAAATATCTTGCTGCTTCATAAGCACTCCTGTGTGTTCCCTCAGGCTTTCTAATTTGTAATTGCCAATAGGCACATGATTGATAAGTAAGTGCCCGGTAAATTCTTTATAGGCACCCGTAAGTAAGCGCAGCACAGAAGACTTGCCACTACCACTAGACCCCGCGATGGCAGTGATGCTGCCAGCAGGTATGTTTAGAGAAAATTTATCCAGTACTTTTTTCCCTTGCTCATAACTAAAATTTACCTCTCTAAATTCTACTAAAAAAGGTTCATTTGAATGCGAAATATCAGACATGCCACCTTCTTCTTGTGGGCTGGTAGTAACCTTTTCCAGTTTTTGTACAGCAGTGAGAGCATCATAAATACTATCAAGGGAAATGATAAGCTTCTCCACAGAATTAATGATAGCTATAATTACAATCTCTGAAGCCACAAACTGCCCTACATTTATGAGATTATCTATAAGCAAAACAGCCCCTACAGCCAGCATAGCTGCTGTGATGAGGGTTTTGAAAGAAATGAAACTCCAGTACTGAGTTAGTAATATTTTAAAATGCTTTGTACGGGCTTCCAAATAACTTCCCACTAGCTCATCGGTTCTTTTTAGATGCAAACTTGCTTTTCTGCCATACTTAAATGTTTTTATCTCACGAGCCACTTCTTCCAGCCAGCCCCCTATAATATATTTATAATCACTTTCTTCTATACTGGTCTCTAGCCCCCTTGCGCTGCTTATTCTGAGCATTATAATAAGTAAAATGATAATTACTAAACCAAAGCCAATGAAAATAGGGTGGTAAAAAGACAATAATAGTAAACCAAAAAGAATTTGAATAAGTGCAGATGGTATTTCTAACAATAATTTTTTCAGGCTTTTTGTAAGGATGGAGATATCAAAGTACCTATTAATAAGCTCCGGTAAGTGGTAGCCATCCATTTTCTCCACATTTATATTAGGTAGCAATGCTGCCAGAGACAGCGCATAGCGGGTAAAAACCTTTTGCTCTATTTTCTCAATTGTTTGCATAAGCCTTACCTGCAATAAGCCGTATAGAAAAACACCCACTACTACCAGCGCTATAAGAACCGCCATACTGGTGCTAAACCTTCCTGCCTGTACAAAGCCCACCACGGCCTGTATACCCAAGGGTAGAGAAAGTGAAATGAATCCTCCCAGTATAGCATAGAAATATATAGAGCCTATATCTTTCTTATCCAGTCTAAGAATTCTAAAAAGATTCTTAAAGGCATTATTTATATGATTCTTGTCAGTATGACTCGCCATGAGTTATAATTTTTTTTGCGTAGGGCAAATGTATATAAATTTTACTAAATAATAGTAATACTATCATTAATAATAGTAATTTATTTTTTCTCGAAATCACTATCAATTATAAAGAAACATATTAATGTTAAGTATTGCTAATAGGTTGTAAATAGAAAATAGGAGAATTTTTTGAGGAATATACTTTAGTTGAATTGTAATATAACATACATAAGTACCTCAATAACAATTTTCTTTTTTAGCGGAAGCCTTAAAAAATTATTTGAGTTTGCTTATCTTGGCAGAAATACAGAATATGAACAACAGCTTAGAGCCCCATGATAAGATTCTCGCTATAGACATTGGCGGAAGTAAAATTAAAACTATTCTATTAGATGCGAATGGAACTGCGCTGGAAGACCGACGCAGAACGAATACTCCAGAAAATGCTACACCGGAAGCCGTTGTAACCATCATAAAGGAATTGGCAGCACAAACACATGGCTATACAAAAGCTGCTGCAGGTTTTCCTGGGTTTATAAAAAATAATGTAATCATGACAGCGCCCAATCTGGGTACAGATAGCTGGCATGGTACTCACCTTGCTTCTATTTTCCAAAAGGAATTGGGCGTGCCCTCTATTGTGGTAAACGATGCAGATTTTCAAGGCGCAGGACTAGTATCGGGGACAGGGCTAGAGATGGTCATCACGCTGGGTACTGGTTTCGGAACGGCACTGTTGCTAGATGGTAAATTGCTACCACACCTCGAGCTAAGCCAGCACCCGGTAACCAAAAAGAAAAACTATGATGCCTACATAGGCGAAGCAGCTTTACAAAAAATAGGAGAAAGCAAATGGAATAAGAGAATGGAGCGAGTACTCGATACCTTGCGTACCGTTTTTAACTTTGACCATCTTTATATAAGTGGCGGCAATGCAGAGTTGCTCAACTTTGACCTTGGCTCTGATGTATCAATTAAAAGCAATAAGGAAGGGTTTGTAGGCGCTGTGAAGTTGTGGGAGTAGGTGGATTTTGAGTGAGCATTTTTGACTTATTGATTTCTGGAGGTCTTTTTATTTTAGGTGTTATTATAACACTCTAACTTTTGATTTTTTGTTTTTCCTTCTATTTAACATATTCCCCACTACAATCGGCAACTACAAGAGAGGCTTTTTCGTATTTACAACTACGATACATTATATTGTATCAGTATTCATTTACACAAACCTCTTAAAACATGCAATTAATCTCACTTATAATCGCTGGCACATTTTTCTTGAATAGTGGCTGTGCAGAAAATAGCAATCAAACGAACGCACGTGTATCCTCTTCTGAGCAATCAATGCAAATAAATAGCGCAGTTACAGAAAATGTTGTAGAAGCCATTCCAGATCATTCTACCTTTGATGCGCTCCTGCAAAAATATGTTTCAGAAAAAGGAGCAGTAGACTACGCAGGTTTTAAAAAAGATGAGGCTGCGCTAGATAAATATTGTGCTACACTGGCAAAAGCTATTCCTGCGAAAGACTGGAATAAAGATGCTTCCCTGGCTTATTGGATAAATGCCTACAATGCCTTTACCATTAAATTAATTCTAAAAAACTATCCGGTAAAAAGTATAACTGACATAAGCAAAGGCAAACCATGGGACGAAAAATGGATAAAACTAGGCTCCCAGACTTATAGTCTTAATAATATAGAAAATGATATCATAAGACCAACCTACAAGGAGCCAAGAATACATTTTGCACTTAATTGTGCTGCAGTATCTTGTCCGCCGCTTGCAAACAAAGCCTTTACAGCAGTCAACTTGGAGTCTATGCTAGCCACAAGAACCATAGCATTTGTGAACTCTTCTGCCAATGATCTTACTGGTAGCAAAATACAGGTCTCCAAAATATTTGACTGGTACGGAGAAGACTTTGGAAATGTCGTAAGCTTCCTCAATAAATATGCAAACAAAAAAGTGAGTAGCGCTGCTACTGTCGGATATAAAGATTACGACTGGAAGCTTAACGGGAAATAACTTCGGGAAACCGCAGGTAATTTTCATTTACAGTAAAATTTTCTGAGATTGTATGGCACACATTATCATCATAGGAAATGGCATAGCCGGTGTAACTGCCGCACGCCACATCAGAAAAATGTCTGATCACAGGATTACTATCATAAGCAAGGAGAGTAAGTATTTCTTTAGTCGCACTGCGCTCATGTATGTTTACATGGGGCACATGAAGTTTGAGCATACACAACCCTATGAGAATAATTTCTGGGTGAAGAACAAGATAGAACTCCTGCAAGATTATGTACACAAAATAGATCCTGCTACTAAAACGCTTGCTTTAGAAAAGAACAAATTTCTACAGTACGACAAATTAATCATTGCCACTGGTAGTGTATCCAATTATTTTGGCTGGCCGGGGCAAGATGCTCAAGGTGTGCTGGGTTTGTACAGCAAGCAAGACCTCGAACAACTAGAATCCTTATCGCCTACTGCAAAGCATGCCGTAATTGTAGGCGGCGGCCTTATTGGAATAGAACTGGCAGAAATGCTGCATACAAGAAACATAGGCGTGACCATGCTCATTAGAGAAAAAACTTTCTGGAATGGCGTACTACCCAGAGAAGAAAGCGAAATGATAGGCAGGCATATAAAAGACCATGGGATAAATGCCATCTACGAAGATGAACTCGACGAGATAATTACTAACGATAAGAATGTAGCTACTGGCGTAAAAACTAAAAATGGAAAAAATATAGAATGCGAAATCGTAGGCCTTACTGCCGGTGTCTCGCCCAATATAAAATGGCTTAAAGAAAGCGAAATAGAAACGAAAAAAGGCGTGCTGGTAAATGAATTTCTGGAAACCAGTGCCACAGATGTATACGCTATAGGTGACTGCGCCGAGCAGAGAAAAGCGATAGGCGAGCGTAAGACCGTAGAAGCCGTATGGTACACTGGCCGTATGATGGGAGAAACGGTCGCACTCACTATTTGCGGGGAAAGGGCTGCTTACGCTCCTGGCCCTTGGTTTAATTCTGCAAAATTTCTTGACATAGAATACATGACTTATGGCTGGGTGTGGGCAGAAGTGAAAAAAGATGAAAAACAAATATACTGGGAGCATGCTGATGGAAATAAAGCCATACGCTTTGCCTACAATAAAGACAGCGGTGTTTTCACTGGTGTAAATGTTTTTGGAATACGGCTAAAGCATGATTTCTTTGATAAAGCACTTCGGGAAACGTGGACTATACAAGAAGTTTTTGCGAAGCTGCCGACTGCCAATTTTGATCCGGAATTTTACAAGAAGTTTGAGAAAGAAATACTTAGCAGTCTGGCCTCTGTATAAAATAATTCGATTTTAAAATCTAGAAAAATGAATAAAAGTGATCATAGTATGTCTCTTGCTGCTCACGAAAAGCTGTCCATAAGCAATGGACAGAAAGCAGGACTTGCCATAGGGTTAGTAGGTTTATTCATAATGACATTAGCGCTGGCCAATGTAAATTTTCCTTATCGGGCAGCCTGGCTATACAGCTCTATCGCGGCAGTCTTTGCAGGAATAATATTGTTCAGCAATGCCTTGTATTTACCCAAAGAACCTGGTATACAGTGGAACCACACCTGGCACAAAAGTATAAGCAGCAGAGGCGTTCTCGCCTGGGGACTGGGTATAGTTCTTACGCTTTTTTATGTGGTGCTTTACTGGTATCCGCAATATCTGGGATATAATAGTGAGGGAGCAAATACCGGACTTGTCGCGCTCTTTGATCCCTTGAGTAAATTGCTCAATGGCAAGCCAGCTTCGCAGTGGTTCGTTTATGGAAGTTTTTACACCATAGCAGTGCTAGGGTTTGGATATAAATTTATTCTAAAATATAGACACAACCGCTACCAGGTAGTACGTACCTGCTCAGTTATGTTTTTTCAACTGGGTTTTGCTTTTCTTATTCCGGAGATACTGGCAAAGCTTAATCCAGACAAGCCTTACTTTGGGAAAGACCTCAAAAATATGTGGCCGCTTAATTATGATTTCTTTCATGAATGGAGCTTAAAAAACATGATAGATAGTGGCAGTTTTGGGATGTTCTTTTTATTATTTGGCATCGCTCTTATATTTATCATTTCCCCTATTCTCACTTATTTCTATGGTAAGCGTTGGTATTGCAGCTGGGTTTGTGGCTGCGGTGCCTTGGCAGAAACGGCGGGCGATCCATTTCGCCACCTAAGTGATAAAAGCGAAAAAGCCTGGAAGTTTGAGCGCTTAAGTATTCATCTGGTTTTAGTATTTGTATTTGTAACCACGGTGGCGGTCTTGTATTCATTCCTGGGAAATGATCCCGAGTATAGTATCCTCACCCGTAATCAATTTGTGTATGGTATTGCCGTTTTTATTGCAGTACTTATCGCAGGAATTTATGTTTTTAAAAGAAAAAAACTAGATAAAGATGCCGTGTATGCAATGGTAGCACTTGGAGTGAGCATGATCCTTATTATCTTATTCAATTATTTTTCCGGTAAAGACAAAGTCTTTTTTGTAGATCATGAAAGTCTGAAGAAATGGTACGGGTTCGGGATTGCAGCAGTTTTTAGCGGGGTGATAGGCGTAGGTTTTTATCCCATCATGGGTAGTAGAGTATGGTGCAGGTTTGGTTGCCCCATGGCTGCTATCCTGGGCTTGCAGCAAAGAATATTTTCCCGCTTTCGCATTACAACTAATGGCGGCCAATGCATAAGCTGTGGCAATTGCAGCAATGCCTGCGAGATGGGAATAGACGTAAGAGCCTATGCCCAAAAAGGCGAAAACATTGTGCGCTCCTCTTGCGTAGGTTGCGGCATCTGCTCCGCTGTGTGCCCTCGTGGTGTTTTGAAATTAGAGAATGGAAAAGAAGAAGGAAGGATAAATGATGAGACAATTCCGCTAGGGAATAGTGTGGATGTAGTGGAGATGCTGAGGAGGAGAATACACAATGATTAATTATTAAGGATTAATGGCAAATGCCCGTAATGTATAGTCTTTTTGAAAACTATTTAATTCCGTACCTAAATAAAAACAAATATTGTAAAGGAAAAAAGTTTTGCCTTCGCTATTAGGATTGTAAAACTTTACAAATTTCTCTGTGAAGACAAGAAGGAATACGTTATTAGCAAACAACTTTTAAGAAGTGGGACCAGTGTTGGTGCCATGATCAGAGAGGCGGAATATGCAGAATCGAAAGCTGATTTTAAACACAAATTTGCCATGGTGCAAAAAGAAATAAATGAAACTTTATATTATCTTGATCTGCTAAAGCAAACTGATTTCTTAACAAATGAGCATTTCAATAATATTTACGAGGACGGTATTGAAATAATTAAACTGGTGACAGCTATCATAAAATCATCAAAAGCATCTCACCAATAATTACTCCTGCCCTTCATTAATAATTACTCCTTAATAATTAATCATTATTAAATAGGCTTCCCTGCCCACCCCGCTGCACATAACTCCTTTTCAAATGCTTATACGCTTTTTCCGTAGCTTCTCTGCCTCTTGCCGTGCGCATCATA
>JBBKWE010000268.1:0-12197 GCA_037968795.1 Ferruginibacter sp. | reverse complement strand
GCGTAGCACCCATGTATGTGCATAGTGCCGTGCAAAATCTTAATGACGCTATAAAAACCACGGGCATAGACTTACCTGAAACAACTTTACTAAACTTTGAGACTGATAAAAAACTTGTGGCAGGAAATATAGATATAGCACCGCCGGCTTTGTTAGGAACAAATTGGCTCAAAAAAATTCCCAATGCTGCCGTTGCCATTTGTAGCGGCTGGATGCAGGTGAGAGGAAGCAGAAGGTGGGATGCTGCCGATGCGGGCTTTCCGGTGAGCGACCATGCAGACTGGGACGGATTGCTCAGTGCTGTAAAAGCTACGGGGGCAGAAAAAGTGTACGTAACCCACGGTAGTAGTGCAGTTTTTAGTAAGTACTTAAGAGAAATAGGAATAGACAGTGAGGAAATAAAAACAGAGTTTGGTAAGGAAGAAGATGATAAGGTTGAAGATTTGTGAATAGGGATTTTTGATTTGTGATTTAGCGAAGTCAAAATTTATGGCTCGGATGCGGTTTAGGGTAGAAGGTCGTCAGTCTGGAACATCGTCAGTCTGGAACATCGTCAGCCTGGAATGTCGTCAGCCTGAGGTTAAGATTTCGTCAGCCTGAGCTGAGTTTATGCTGAGCTAGTCGAAGTGTCGAAGGCGGGTTACAGGAAGGTTTTATTGAGGGGAAAAATCTTACATTTCTTAATTGTAAGGTCTAAATGTTAGATCACCGTCAGCATGAATGTAGTGGCAGCGCCACGACCTTTATTTTAGCCGTGGGTTTCAACCCACGGTCAAAAGGTTTTATTTTTGGGGAGTCCTGTAGGGACGGCTCTTTTTAATAAAAAAAATTGATAATTAGTAAATAGAACATGGAAATATTTGCCCAATTTATTCATCAACTGGAAATAAGCAATAAGACTAAAGATAAAATTAGCGCCATCGTTAATTATCTTGATGCCGCACCAGAAGAAGATAAAATCTGGCTCCTTGCTTTATTTACCGGCAAGCGACCAAAGCGGATCATTCCTACAAAACTTTTGAAAGAATGGGCAAGAGAAATCGCAGATATTCCAGAATGGCTTTTTGTAGAAAGTTACGCTGCTGTGGGTGATCTGGGAGAAACTATTGCGTTGCTGCTACCACAAGAAAAATTTAAGATAGATAAAACGATTTCTCAATTTATTCATGAGCTTGTTGCCCTAAAAGACAAAACAGAAGAAGAGAAGAAAGAATATGTTTTGCAGACCTGGAAAGGGCTGCCGGTGAAACAACGACTCATTTTCAATAAACTCATAGGTGGCGGATTTAGAGTAGGGGTATCACAAAAAACATTGGTAAATGCTATTGCAAAACATAGAGGAGTAGAAGCCAATATTCTTACCCACAGTATTATGGGCAACTGGGATCCTTTTACCACAAAATACGAAACGCTCATAGATGGGATTGCATTGGAAGACAATCCATCACGACCTTATCCCTTTTGTCTTGCTTACCCGCTGGAGCAGGAAATAGAGACTATAGGGGAACCAGGAGAATGGCAGGCAGAGTGGAAATGGGATGGCATAAGAGGACAGATTATAAAGCGGCAAGATGAACTATTTATCTGGAGCCGGGGCGAAGAACTCATCACAGAACAATATCCTGAGTTAATGGCACTCGGAGAAATTTTACCTAATGGCTGCGTCCTGGATGGAGAAATACTTGCTGTGCAGGAAGGACAGATTCTATCATTCAGCAAATTACAAAAACGACTCAATAGAAAAACGGTGAGTAAAAAAGTAATGGAGGAAGTACCTATTGGTTTTTACACTTAGGACCTTTTGGAAATAAACGGGGAAGACATAAGAGAACAACCGCTGCAAGTGCGCAGGCAAAAACTGATAGAACTTATTAATGGGTTACAGAAACCTAACCCTATATATTTATCTCCTACGGTTGACTTACAAAGTTGGGATGCCCTTACAGAAATACGAAAACAATCGAGGGAAATGAATGCAGAAGGATTGATGTTGAAGAAATTATCTTCGCCCTTCCACACCGGCAGAAAAAGAGGCGACTGGTGGAAGTGGAAGGTAGAACCCTTTACCATAGATGCCGTAATGATCTATGCACAAAAAGGAGCAGGTCGCCGTTCAAATTATTATACGGATTATACGTTTGCAGTACAAGATGGAGATAAGCTCGTAACTATTGCAAAAGCCTACAGCGGACTTACAGATAAAGAAATAAGAAAAGTAGACTATTTTGTAAAGCGAAACAGTATAGAGAAATTTGGACCGGTGCGTACTGTAAAACCCGAGCTGGTATTTGAAATTGCATTTGAGGGAATAGCCGCCAGTAGCAGACATAAAGCCGGGATAGCACTTCGCTTTCCCCGCATAAAAAGATGGCGACACGATAAGACCGTAAAAGATATAAATACCATAACAGACCTACAAAATTTATTAGCCATTACCACCCATGCAGATTAACAGAACTAACGGATATAAGGCGGTGATGGCATGGATGAAAGCAAAAGGAAATACACCCTTTGATTTTCAAAAAGAAACATGGGAGAAATATAATAATGGTTACTCGGGTATGGTAAATGCCCCTACCGGTTTTGGAAAAACATTTTCTGTTTTTCTTGCCGTAATTATTGCGCATATTAATGCTGGAAGCCCAAAAGCACAAGGCTTGCAGTTATTATGGATAACACCACTTCGCTCCCTGGCAAAAGACCTCGCAAGAGCTATGAAACAGGCACTTGCAGAATTAGAAATTCCCTGGGAAGTAGCAGTGCGTAATGGCGATACTCCGGTGAAAGAACGGCAGGCACAGACTAAGAAAATGCCGCAGGTACTCATCACCACACCAGAGACTTTGCATTTATTACTTGCCCAAAAACAAAATGATAAATATTTCTCTTCCTTGCAATGCCTGGCAATGGATGAGTGGCACGAACTACTAAGCACCAAGCGTGGCGTAATGATAGAGCTGGCACTGAGCAGACTTAGAGCAATGCGTCCTATGCTAAAAGTATGGGGGCTTACCGCCACAATTGGCAATATAGAGCAAGCGCTGGAAGTACTTGTACCAATAGATGTATCTAAAACACTGGTGTATACTAAAGAGAAAAAGAAGACCAAGATTATTTCTATAATACCAGAAGAAATAGAGATACTTCCCTGGGCAGGACACATGGGATTAAAAATGGCTGAGCATATTATTCCCGTAATTGATAGCAGCAATACCACACTTATTTTTACCAATACCCGTAACCAAAGTGAGATGTGGTTTCGGGCAATATTAGACATCTACCCAGATCTTGCCGGCGCTATAGCCCTGCACCATGGCAGCATAGACCATGCTTTACGCAACTGGATAGAAGATGCGTTGCACAGTAATATTCTGGAAGCAGTAGTTTGTACTTCTTCCCTCGATCTTGGTGTAGACTTCAAACCAGTTGACACTGTAGTGCAGGTAGGTTCGCCAAAGGGTGTTGCCCGTTTCTTACAACGTGCCGGCCGGAGTGGGCACTCACCGCATGAGGTAAGTCATATATTTTTTATGCCTACGCATGCGCTTGAACTTGTAGAGGCAGCCGCTCTAAAACAGGCAGAACGCCTCGGCGAGATAGAAAGCCGGGAACCCATGGTCATGACCTTTGATGTGCTTATACAATACCTCGTAACGCTGGCCGTAGGCGACGGGCTGGATGTAAAAAAAGCTTACGAAGAAATAAAAAGCACTTACGCCTTTAGAGAAATAAATGACGAAGAGTGGAAATGGATCATACAGTTTATAACTGTAGGTGGCGAGGCATTGGGAGCTTACGAAGAATTTAAAAAACTGGAATGGGAAGACGGTTTGTGGAAAGTGAAGAACAGAAAAACGGCCATGAATCATCGTATGAATATGGGTGCTATTGTGAGTGCCCCCATGCTCAAAGTAAAATTTCTAAAAGGAGGTTATATAGGAATGGTAGAAGAGTACTTTGCCAGCAAACTCAATCCCGGCGATGCTTTTACGCTGGGCGGAAGTGTAGTAGAATTTGTAGGCATTAAAGAAATGACGGTTCAGGTACGCAAGAGTAAAAGTAAAAAAGCCATTGCACCTAGTTGGATGGGCGGCCGTGTACCGCTGAGTAGTAACCTCACAAGAGTACTACGAGATAAACTTACAGAAGCAGCTAACGATAATAGTGAAGATGAAGAACTGATAGCCTTGAAACCGCTTTTTGACCGCCAAAGATTTCTCAGTCATATTCCTACTTCTGAAGAATTACTGGTAGAAAAAATCACGAATAAGGAAGGCGTGCATTTATTCTTTTATCCCTTTGAAGGCAGGCTGGTGCACGAAGTGCTGGGCTCGCTGGTGGCGTACCGTATGAGCAAGTTTGGGCCGGTGAGTTTTTCCATTGCTATGAATGATTATGGTTTTGAATTATTAAGTGATGTAGATGTGGAAATAAATGAAGACATCGTGAGAAAAGTATTGTCAACAGAAAACCTTTTACGGGATATACAAAGTAGCATCAATGCTACGGAAATGGCTCGTCGCAAATTCAGAGATATTGCTACCATAAGCGGACTAATCATGCAAAACAACCGGGGCAAATATCAGAGTAATAAAAATCTGCAATCCTCTGCCGGTATCTTCTTTAATATTTTTGAACAATACGATAGTAAGAGCCTTTTGCTGAGACAGGCTTACGATGAGGTTTTTTATCAGCAGCTGGAAGAACCAAGACTACAGGCTGCACTGGAAAGAATTGCAGCTGGCAGAATTGTTATAAAGGAAATTCATGGCGCCTTTACGCCGCTTAGCTTTCCCATAAAAGTAGATAGCAAAAGAAATACGATTACGAGCGAAGATCTGGAATCACAAATACGAAAGATGAAGGCGATAAAGTAATATGATTTCGCTTTCAATCTTTCTCCATATTTAGTTTTCTTATCTTGCAGCCCGTTTTATGCAAGAAAAAGAACTCAGCCTCAGAGGCGAAAAAATCATTTTATCTCCACATAAAGGCATCTACTGGCCAAGGGAAAAGGCATTGATAATCGCGGATGTGCACCTGGGTAAAACTGCATTATTCAGGCAACATGGCATTCCAATATCCTCGCAGGTCTTAGACGGAGATCTTGAAAGACTGAGTGAAATGATTGGTCGCCATCAGCCAGAGAAACTCATTGTGGCGGGGGATATGTTTCACCAGGATTTCAATACAGATCTGCAAAAATTTACAGATTGGAGAAATACTTTTGAACGCCTGCAAATTATTCTCGTACAAGGCAACCATGATAAACTACCCATGCTGCAATACAGATATATGGGTATTGATTTGTACAAACCTAATATCACTATTCCGCCATTTCAGATCGTGCATAAAGCAACGAAAGGCAAGAATGAATTTCTTCAGATTTGCGGACATATTCATCCGGGATTAATGCTACAAGGAGTTACCAGGAAAACGATAAAGTTTCCCTGTTTTAGAATTTCTGAAAAAGCAATCACGCTTCCTGCTTTCAGTGCTTTCACAGGATTGGATACTAGTAAATGTGATGAAGAATGTAAATACTACGTAGTGGCGGGGGACAAGGTGATAATGATTAAGGATTAATTATTAATAATAAGATAATCAAATCCTTAATCCAGGCTAAAAGCAAATAACATTTGCAATTATGAGGTGATTTACATTTTCAAATTCTCATATCAACTCATTTTAAAATTGCCCTTTTTTCTAACAAGAAGTCTACAAATAAACTTTTGCAATCAGTAAATTTCTCAACGACTTTTAGGTCTGTGTCTGCCAGGATTTTTTCCAGAATTTCTTCGTTGTATTTCCTGCTGGTTTCAGTTTGAATTTTCTCTCCTGCTTCAAATTTGAAAATTTTGTCTAGTGCTTCTATCCTTACTTCCTGCTCTATTTTACTCACTAGGAAACTACGGGCTATCCCTTCCTCTTCTTCGTAGGTAGCGAGGTGCTCAAAGTCATGAAGATTGATATTTGCGCCAAGCTCATTATTAATTCTCGTAAGTAAATTCAGATTAAAATCCCTGGTTATTCCTTGCGGGTCATCGTATGCAGGCAAAACGATGTCTGCAGCTTTTATTTTATCTACCCCCAGTAAGATCTTATCACCCACCGATAAATGCTTACACAAATTCTGCATAAAATTTGCCGCTACCTCATCTCTCATATTACCAATATTGCTACCAAGGAATAGCACCAATTTTCTCTTGCTGTCATTTTTAAGAGACCCCAGCATAGTAAAATAATCCCCGGCAAGGGCACTCATTTCCATTTCTGGCAAAGCTTCTGATAGCCGCTTCTCCAGCATTTTTAAGGCATTTGCAGAAATATCAATGGCTACATATTCATACCCCGCTTTATTATCTTCAAAACCGTGAAGGAGTTCTTTGGTCTTAAGTCCATCTCCCGCTCCCAGTTCTACAATTTGAATACGGGAGCTATCATTGCCCATCACGCTTTTTACTATGGAAGACTTTTGCTCTGTAAATATTTCTAATTCTGCCCTTGTAAGATAGTAGGTAGGCATGTGCATTATCTGCACAAAAATTTTATCCCCTACCGCATCGTAAAAATATTTTGAGGGAAGTGTCTTAGGCGCTGCACTTAAACCAGCAAGTATGTCCCTGGCAAATTGTGTTTCTATCATAATTTTATTTTGCCAGCCTTATGCCGCTGTACTGCCATTGATAATGTGGGTGAAAGAAGTTGCGATATGTATTCCTGCTATGACCTTCTGCAGTAGCTACGGATGCACCACGAAGTACCATTTGATTTATCATAAACTTTCCATTGTATTCTCCTACGGCACCTTCTGCAATGCTAAAACCCGGGTAAGGTAAATAGGCGCTGTAAGTCCACTCCCAGCGCTTCCCCCATTCTAACTGCCTGCTTGCTGCCTCCCACTCATGCTCTGTAGGCAACCGCATTCCACGCCAGGTTGCGTAGGCTTGTGCTTCATAAAAAGAAATGTGAGATAAAATTGCCTTTGGGTTAACAGGTTGCAAACCTGCCAAAGTATAATAAAACCATTTTCCATCTTTTTTCTGCCAGTATAAAGGTTGCGAAATAGCGTTTTCCTGCCGCCAGCTCCAGCCTTCATCCAGCCAAAAGCGAAAATCATCATAGCCGCCGGCATTTATAAATTCGATGTATTCTGCATTGGTCACCAGTGACTTGCTTATGGCAAAATCCTGCAGGTACACTTTGTGCCTACCATATTCATTATCGAATTTAAACCCTTCTCCCTCTGCTCCTATCTCATATATACCTTCAGGCACAGTTACCCAGCCTTCTTCTGTATTCTCATCATTTACAAGATTAAAATGCGTATCATAAACCGGGTGAATAGGATTGCAACTAAGAATATATTTAAGGTCGGTCATAAATAATTCCTGGTGCTGCTGCTCATGATTAATTCCCAGTATAACGAGTTCATTTACCTCGGGATTATCTTCACCGGAAAGCAATTCGTTCATTGCTTCATCTACATATTTTCTATAAGCCATTACTTCCTCTACACCGGGTCGGGTAATGAGCCCGCGATGATTTCTTTGAGAGCGCTTCCCTATGCTTTGATAATAGCTATTGAAAAGAAAGCAAAAATTTGCATCAAACTCTTTGTAGTCTTTTACAAATTTCTTTAAGATCATTTCCTCGAAAAACCAGGTATTGTGTGCCAAGTGCCATTTTGGTGGACTAACAAAATCAACAGGCTGTGGAATAAAATCCTCTTTGTACAATGGCTGGCTCAGCAGAACCGATCGCTTTCTTGTTTTATTAAATTCTGTAATTAAGTCTTGCATGCTATAAGTATATGCTACTCTGTTATAGTTGTTTGTACTTGAGAACAGGTCGTAGCTGCTTTTGTTCTCACTCAATGTAAAATAATTATGCCAAATGCCATTACAAACAGTAATTGGCTGCACTAGCAAATACAATCAAGCGAAATTCCTGATCTTATATATGGAATTATGATACTTTTGCCGCAGATTAATATTTACACTGTATATCCCTACACAATCATGAAAATTCTTATGAGAAATTTCTACTTTGCTTTTTTTACCTGTAGCATTTTAGTAATGAGTTCCTGTACCGAAGTAGAAACTCCGGTAGCAGACGAAAAGCTGAAAAAAGTAGAAGTATACAACGGCCTGGAAGGAAGCTGGCGATTACTAAGAACAGAAGAACAACAAACCGCAGACCTTGCAGATGATGAAGACCCGCTGCTCGCAGAAGCAGAAGTAAATAATGATGCTGTAAAAGGACTTACCCTTTCTATTTTTAATGATAATACCTATACAGTAATGGCGGGAGATGGCAGTTATGTACCCGGTACCTGGACTAAAGAAAATAATAAACTTACACTAAGACCCGATGTGGATCCTACAAAAATACTGGTGCAGGAAGTAAGATATGTAAGAAATGAATTGAAACTGCGAAATCCTAAAACCGGCCTCACAAATATTTATTCCCTGGAAGAAAAACCGCTCCCGCAGGCAAAAGAAGACCCTCTGCATAAAGACAATAACACCTGGCGAATAGCCGCTACTGCTAAAGAATCTGAGGCGCAGGTAAAGGAGCGACTGCTAAATATAGTGAAGCACTATACCTATATTTTAAAAGCTGCTAACGAAAGAAAGTCTGAAGTGGTATCCTTTGTTTATAGCAGGGCTCTAATAAATATTTACAATGGCGGCATAGGCAGTGTGCCTAAAGACCAATTACCCGAAGAGTGGATACAAACTTTCTACAGTCGCAATCAGGCATTGGAAGCTTATAATATGTTTGAGAATTACTTAGAAAGCAGCACCTATAGGGCAGCAAGTTCTGGCAACTGGATAGAAGATGATTATAGAATACTTTTGTCTATTTATGCGGGTTTAAAGGGGAAGAAATAACAAACTAATTATTTGTTGAAACGGTAAACACCGCTGGTGGCACTAACCGCAATCCTTCCGGGCCTTTTACATAAACATTCCGCAAGAGTATAAGATCGCCTTCTCGCAGGCGCTTAAACTCGTCTTCTAATTCTTCTGAGAATGGCGCACTGGTAACAAAAAAGTCCCTGGTATTTCCATTTTTTAGTTTCACTAAAGTAAGACTACAGCTGTCAATGGAATAGGCAATATCCGTATCAATGTCTGCAAGCTTTACTTCTATTTTTTTAATCTCTTTTAAGGCCTCTCTTGAGATCATTCCATTTGTTGCACCACCTAGGACCAGCAAAGGATTGGGAATTACCCTGGCAGTATAGCTCTTGCTTCCAAGCACAGATCTTGTTTTTTTATCCAGCACTTTTATTATTACTTCTCCGGCCTTATACACTCTACAGATGTATTTATTTCCTTGTCCGCCGTCGATTTGCGCATCAGCAGATTCTACAATAATATCTTCTGGGCTTTTATTATCAACTGCTATGGTGAGTGCATTTGTAACACCAATAAATAAAAAATTATTCTTGTCTGTAGTTATTTGCACTGTCTGGCAGACAGCTGCAAGAGAAAAGCCCGAAGCAAGTAGGAGGAGAAAAATCTTTTTCATAACTACGAATTTATATACTTTTTATCAGGCGAAGATGTGATCAATGATTTATGAATGAAATGATTAACCCAGTCTCTTATCTGAAAAATTTAAGAATCAGAATATATTAACTCTATTTTATTCTGATAATGAAACTGAAAACTAGTTTAATTATCTTTAACGCACAACAATTTACACAATTGCTCAAATTATAAATGATTATGAAAAATATTCTTGCCGTAATAGCCCTGTTTATTTCTTTACAAAGCACCGCTCAAAATAGTAAGACTATAGCAGAAGAAGAAATTATATACGGACATAAAGATGGGCTGGCCATGACTATGGCTAGAATAAATCCTATCGGGAAAGATAAACACCGGGCAATCATAAGCCTGGTAAGCGGCAACTGGAATTCCCGTATAGAGATGCTCAGCCGCTATGCTGCTGCCTCAAAGATATATGCAGAAAACGGGTACACAGTATTTATGGTGATGCATGGCTCGCAGCCCAGATTTAGTATAGACGAGCAGGTGCAGGATGTGAAACGTGCCATTCGCTATGTAAGACATCATTCTGCAAAACTCGGCGTAGATTCACTGAAGATAGGCATCACTGGAAGTAGCAGCGGTGGAAACTTATCTCTTCTTGCGGCACTCACTGATGAAACTAAGATTACAAAAATGGAAGATGCAGCTGATAAAGCTTCTTCCCGTGTGCAGGCCGCGGCGGTATTTTATCCGCCTACAGATTTTCTTAACTGGGGTGCAGCCAATACAGATATAAACAGGCAAGGGCTAAAACTCGCAGGTGTAATAGGTGCATTTGATTTCAAGACCCTGAGTGATAGTACCGGATTGTATGAGCATATCTCTAACGAAGCAGAGGTGAAAAGATACGCCACTATGCTCTCTCCGATAAATAGTGTGAGCAGCGACGACCCTCCGGTATTGCTGGCGCATGGCACTTCCGACTTTGTAGTGCCGCTGCAGCAATCAGAATCTTTGCTCAAAAAACTGAAAGAAAATAAAATCCCATCTGACCTTATTATAAAAGAAGGCGGCGCTCACGGCTGGGCAGATAGTGAAGTGGAGAAGAAAAAATTTGTGGAGTGGTTTGATAAGTATTTGTAGAAAGCGGGAGATAATATTCCGTTGTAAGTTACCCTTAACTTGACATTCAGTAGATGGCAGAAATTACTAACTTGACACATATTTCTAAAAAGAAACTTCTTTCAATAGCATTACCTTGTTTACTTGGTTGGATTTTTGCCTACTTAGCGACAAGTGTTTTTAGAAAATACGGCTTTGGGCTTTTCATTTGGCTTCCATTAGTTTTAGGTGCGACCTCTACTTTAATTCTTTCGTACAAAAATTCAGTATCTAGAAAGCAACTTCGTAACAATGCTTACTTAACACTTTTAATATTTTGCCTTGGACTTTTAGCATTTGCTTGGGAAGGCATTATTTGTTTAATTATGGCAGCTCCAATCGGATTTGTATTTACATTTATCGGTTTTCTGATTGGTTTTCATTTTTCAAAAAGCAGCTTAAAAGGACAGGCTCCAACTGCCATAATTTTATTTGTATTATCATCACCATCGTTAATGGCTTTCGAAAGCACAATAAAAGAAAATAACGAAATGCGTGCAGTTGCAACAACTATTGAAATAAATGTAAGACCTGAAAAAGTTTGGAAAAATGTTGTTTCATTTCCGCAACTGAAAGATCCAACTGAATTTATTTTTAAAACAGGAATTGCCTACCCTATTAATGCTACCATTCAAGGACAAGGTGCAGGAGCTGTAAGACATTGCAATTTTTCAACAGGAAGTTTTGTAGAACCTATTACAGTTTGGGACGAACCAAAACTATTAAAGTTTTCAGTTGCCGAACAACCAGAACCTATGAAAGAAATTAGTTTTTATGACATTCATCCGAACCATCTTCACGGTTATTGGGTTTCTAAGCAAGGACAATTTAAATTGACGGCATTACCAAATGGACACACATTGCTCGAAGGAACAACCTGGTACGTAAATAAAATTAAACCTGCTTTTTACTGGACAGCGTGGAGCGACAATATTGTTCACAAAATTCATAAACGAGTTTTGGAACACATCAAAACACAAGCAGAACTTTGACAACATGGTGTACAAATAACAGCATCTTGTGCAAGCAGGGTTTGACGTAAAACCATATTTCATTAGATAGGAGAGAGATGCAGAAGAAAGGAAGGGTCTCTGTAGGGGATAGAAAAGCGAAGAGTGGTTACAATTCACAAAGGATTTAAACATGCATTCCCGGCAGGCTTATCTTAAACTTCACTGCCAATAACCTTATGGCAAAGATGGTTACTATGCTAACGATATTTACTACTTCTATATTTAAAGGCAAAGTGCGAAGTATAAAGAACATTCCTCCTCCTAGGATACAGGCCATGGCATAAATCTCTTTTCTAAACAAGAGCGGAATATTATTGAGTAGCACGTCCCTTACCACACCCCCAAAACAAGCCGTAATGGTACCGAGTGCTATACAAATACCGACGCTAAAACCCTGTGCCAGTCCAAGCTTAATGCCTACAATTGTAAATAGCCCTAGTCCCATTGCATCAAAAAGGAAGAGCGTGGTAGAAAGATGCTTAAGGTATTTACCTAAGAACATAGTGAGTATCGCTGA
>JBBKWE010000267.1:0-4885 GCA_037968795.1 Ferruginibacter sp. | reverse complement strand
TACCAGGCGATGGCGAAGTAGAAAACTATACAGATCCAGAAGTAATACAGGAACTCTTTGGCGATAGAGTAGACTTTGTAATAGATGGCGGCATAGGCGGCATGATTGGGAGTACGGTAGTAGATTGCACAACAGATAACTGGGAGGTTGTAAGACAGGGAGTGGGGGCATTCACGGAGGAACACTAATAAGAAATATTCTGAATTACAGGTTACAAAAATTTATTAAAATGTTTTGCCGGCAAGATAAAAAAGCCAGCAATCTCTAGACTGCTGGCTTAGTTATTTTTAAAGTTTACTACGATTACTTTGCTATCGCACTTACGTTTATATTATTGTATGCCGCATCTGTAAGGGTTTGATCCGCTGCTTTCTCTTCTTCCAGGGTTTTATGTAATATCTGGGCAACTTCCTTATGACCAAGTGCTTTGGCAAAAGCACAGAGCGTACCATAAGAGGCAATTTCATAATGCTCTACTTTCTGCGCTGCTGCTATAATTCCTGCATCTCTTACCTTACCTACTTTGGTTTCCTTCATAATTTCTTCAGACTCTTTTATCAAACCCGCCATAGCCTCGCACTTTACTGCCTTTGCTTTTTCTCCTAGTTTGGTAAATACTTTTTCAAGGCGATCTATTTGTCCCTTGGTTTCTTTGAGATGATTATCCAATCCTTTCTTTAGATTATCTGAAGTGGCATTTTTGCTCATTTTTGGTATCGCTTTTAATAAAGCTTTTTCTGCCCAGTAAATATCTTTAAGACTATCAAGCATTAGTGCCTTTAGTCCTTCAGCTGCATCATCTTTTGCTTCAATTTTTTTGGGTGCTGCTTTTTTCGCTACGCTCTTTTTAGGAGTGGATTTTTGTGCAGCCTCTTTTTTTGGTGCTGCTTTTTTCTTGGTTGCCATGTGAGTAGTTTTTGTTTGTGACACATATTGTAAAAATCATGCCATGGCAATACTTTACGTATTTCATAAAACCGTTGTAGAATCAATTACCCTATTTTACCTATTTTCTACATGATTCTATTGCAATTACAATTAATGCAAAACTTTTCTCATTAGTTTATTTAATCAAAGCTACCCTACTAGGCGTTTCTTTCCCACTTATAATCCACTCGCTGCTTGCCGCTATTGCTTTAATGATCTCCGTCATATTTACCATGTCAAGTGTACTGTATTCATCACTAAGTTTATGATAGTGCTTTTCATCGTCCATCTGGCTCGTACTTATAGTATGCGCAGGCACCCCCAAGGCAGCCAGGGTAGCATTGTCACTTCGGTAAAAAAGATTCTGGGTCGGGTAAGGATCCGGGTAAAAACGGAATTTTGTTTCCTGTAAATTCTGCTGCAGTATCTCACCAAAATTTGATTTATCGTATCCTGTTATATAGGCGCTATTTTTCCCCCACTTGCTATCCGTTCCTATCATTTCTATATTGAACATGGCCACTATTTCATCAGGCGATAGTTGCTTACTAAAATACTGAGAACCAAAGCCCCCACTTTCTTCTGCTGTGAAGGCTACAAAAATAATACTGCGCTCTTGCTGTTTCATTTTTGAAAAATGCTTTGCCAAAGCAATAACAGCAGTGGTGCCAGAGGCATCGTCATTGGCACCATTATAAATACTATCTCCTTCAGCATTCGGTTTTCCTACACCCAGATGGTCATAGTGCCCGCTAAAAATAACGTACTCATTGGGCTTGCTTTTTCCGGGAAGGTATCCTGCTACATTACTCAGTTTTTGTTTTACAATAGCCTGGGTCGATGAAATGGTAAACGTTTTTGGTATGGTTTTGCCTTTTATAAAAATTACCGTTGGCCGCATAAAAGAAGGCCTGTTAAATCGCTTTAAACGTTCAAAATCTTTGTCAGAATATCCATCTACCAACACAATTGCAGCTTTTTCTTGCCTGTACACTTCATATCCTTCCCTCGATAAGTTCTTCCCGGGTTCTATCTTCATTATTTCGTAACCAGAATTCTCGTTTATATTCACTTCACTTTCTGTAGTTATCACAATTATATCACTAGCTATGATATCCTTGCCATCAATTTTGCCCGTGACAATACTTTCCTCAGTGCTATGCATGTAAAAAGTTTGTAGGTAGGACTTTGACCCAGGCAATGGTAAAATGCCGGAAGCTTTAAATTCAGAGCTAATAAAATCTGCTGCTTTATCTATGCCGGCAGTGAAAGGTTTACGCCCCATCATATCATCTGCACTAAGGGTTTCCTCTATGAGGGATACTTCTGCTAATGAAATATTATCTGAAGCATCACTCTTGCCTGTATTGGAAGCGGTATTCTTTGTAGACGAGCAGGAAGCGAAAACTGTCGTGGCAAAAATCAGCAAAGTAGGGATCAAAAAGCGGCTCAATTTTCTTACCAAATTTTGCATATTAACTATGTACATTATTTCTTTTTTGATTCGCACTCAAAATACAACTAAGTGCACAGATACAGCGTAACTTAAAATTGCCAATAATAACCTACTGCACACCAATCATTCTTGTCTTTTTTCTCATGCTTCTGAAGGAAGCTGACAATAATTTCATATCACATCAAAGTGGTATTGACTTGCTCTCTTTTTTAGCATAATATTCTTAGTCCTGAAACCAAACCAACAAACTATCATGAAAAAGCTATTAAAATTATTCGCAATCTTGTTTTTACTATTATTTTTTGTTCCTACCACTGAGGCGCAGATATTTAAGAAGCTGGAGAAAAAAGTGAAGACCAAAGTAAATAACAGGGTAGATAAAAAAGCCGATAAGAAAATAGACGAAGGTCTCGATGAGGTAGAAGGGGTGGGGAAAAATACAGATAAGAATGGGGGTAGTAAAGATGTTACAACTAGTTCGTCCGCAGGAAATATCGGTGGAAAAGAAAAAGACAATGTTGAAGAAAATGGCTTCTCTTATTCTTCAAAATTTGATTTCGTGCCCGGAGATAAAATACTACTGCACGAGGCTTTTGAAAACGATGCAATCGGTGATTTTCCTGCTTCCTGGAATACTAATGGAAGCGGGGAGACAGTCAAACTAAGCAACCAGGAAGGTAATTGGCTTAAAATGAAAAGTGGTTCTATTTTCATTCCAGATTTAAGTAAAGATCTGCCGGACGATCTTACTCTGGAGTTTGACCTTTATGCTGCAGGTTTAAGCCAGCAAACCAGTTCCGGCGCCAAGGTGGGAGTATATCTATCAGAGTCAAAAAAACTTACACTTTATGACAACAATTATATTTTCTTTGATATCCCTTTTTGCCAGTACATTAATGTAGGCATAACTGCTTTTAATAAAGTAGCGGCAGATAAGGATGCTTACGTACGCAGTGTGCTAAAGGTAGATCTGCGGAAAAAAGTTTTAAACAAGGTACATATTTCAGTTGCAGCCAATAAGCAAAGGTTACGAGTATGGGTAAATGAGGAAAAGGAAATAGATATTCCCCGCCTGGCTCCAAATTATAAAATGTTGAATTATGTAAAATTTGTGCCTAAAGGTTTTAAGGACGAAACAGAAGATATATTTATCAGTAATATTAGACTGGCAGAGGCTGGGGAAGATATCAGAAGCCAGTTAGAAAAAAATGGAAAGTATACTACCAATGGAATTTTATTTGCCAGCAACTCTTCTACAATCTTACCTGAAAGTGCAGGTATAATTAAGGAACTGGCAGTAGTGCTACAATCCAATGCAAAGATGAAAATAAAGATTACCGGCCATACAGATAGTGATGGAAGTACAGAAAGTAATCTTACACTTAGTAAGCAAAGAGCTACTGCAGTGAAAGAAGCACTTACCAGCAAGTATAGCATAAGCAGCGAGCGGTTGATGACTGACGGTAAGGGCGAATCTGAGCCGGTAGCCGATAACGGTACTCCCCTGGGCAAGGCACAAAACAGGAGAGTATTTTTTGAAAAAATGTAAAAACTTTTTACAAAAGCTTCTGGTTATCTTTAGGTCAAATTTTTTAAATTTTTGACATGATGAAAAAGATCTGCTTTTGTTTTATTATTCTTTTTACCTCAATTACTCTTTTTGCTCAGTTACCTGCAGAAAAAATAGATAGCTTAGTAACGCAAACCATGAAGGCTTTTGAAGTTCCCGGCATAGCCGTGGGGATTGTAAAAGATGGGCAGCTTGTTTTTGCAAAAGGATATGGCGTGCGCTCGCTCACTGGCGGGCAGCCTGTAGATTCTAAAACGCTTTTTGGCATAGCATCAAACAGTAAAGCATTTACGGCTACGGCACTTGCTATGCTTATAGATGAGGGAAAAATGAACTGGGACGATAAAGTAACGGACTACATGCCCGGCTTTCAAATGTTTGACCCTTACGTTACCCGCGAGTTTACAGTACGGGATCTACTTACGCATCGTAGTGGGATGGGTTTAGGCGCCGGCGATCTTATGTTCTTTCCTGATGGCGGAAACTTTACCCGCCAGGAAGCCATTTATAATATCCGCTTTCTAAAGCCGGTAAGTTCTTTTCGCAGTCAGTTTGATTACGACAATAATTTATACATGGTGGCAGGCGAGGTCATTAAAAAAGTTTCTGGTCTGGAGTGGGAAGAGTTTATCGAAAAAAAAATAATGAAACCACTGAGCATGCAATCTTCTACTGCATCATGGGATAGAGTAAAAAATAATAACAATATAATAGAAGCCCATGCTCCTGCAGATGGCAAAGTGGTACAAATACCGCACGACTGGAATCCTATCGTAAATGCAGCCGGTGGTATAATGAGTAATATAGAAGACCTGAGTAAGTGGCTTATAATGCAGATGAACGATGGTGTGTACAATAAAGATCAAAAACTCATTAGCAAAAAAAACCATGATGAAATGTGGCAGCTACAAACTATCCTGCCAGTGCGTAGT
>JBBKWE010000266.1:0-9819 GCA_037968795.1 Ferruginibacter sp. | reverse complement strand
CAGCATACCGTCGTGCCATGAAATTCACAGGGGCCGTTATCTAGTTTGCCAAACTCTCCGAGAGAGAAAAAGCCTACAATTGGTTTATTCCATGTAGATGCCAGTCCTTCTATTTCTGTGGAAACCATTGAGCCAAACGAACCTAACGTTCCGACACATGAAAATGTAATCATTGCATCTTTTACTGGCTGAATTTTTAGGTGCTAGAATTGTTTTTGTTGGACATGTATTTTTTTACTTCCTCAAAAGAACAAATTGCTTTAAACAAATAGTGGGCTAAGGACTTAAATAAATTAGAATTATATTTTGAAGTCTCTTATTTGCCTTTAGGTTGAAAATCCGGATGCCCACATTGCCACATCACAAAGGCATATTGATCTGCAAAGTTGGCCCAGGTAACTTCCCTGTCTTCAGTAAAGTGACCATTATCGTAGTTTACTTTCATCAATACAGGCTTACCCGATGCAGAAGCATTCTGTACTGCTGCAGCAAATTTTCCCGGTTGCCATGCTATTACTCTCGAGTCTGTCCAGCCGGCAACATTCATTACTGCAGGATATTTTACGCCATCTTTAACGTGATGCATGCCATCCATTTCAAAAAGGGCTCTGCACTCTACAGAATCTTTTACTGTACCAAATTCCGGCGTATTTACCGGACCATTAGATGAAAATTCGCCCCGCATTGTATTAGCACAGCCCACGTTACATATAGCTGCTGCAAACAGATCAGGCCGTTCTGTAATAGCCCTGGTTATGAGAATCCCACCAGCACTAGTGCCAGTTCCGCCTAATTTATCGCTGGTCGTATATCCTTCTGCAATCATATATTCTGCAGCACTTATAAAGTCTTTCCACGTATTAGGCTTTGTAGTTTTAAAACCTGCTTTGTACCAGGCTTCGCCTTTTTCGCCACCCCCACGCACATGCGGTACAGCAATTACTACTCCTTTTACGGCAAGTGCTGCATACCTCGCACTAAAATATGGCGTCATACTGCTACCATAAGCACCATAACTATCCATGAAGCAAACATTAGATCCGTCTTTTTTAGTGTCTTTTTGATGCATTATGGTTAGTGGAACCATCACTCCATCGTGCCCTTTTACTTCGACTTCTTCTACAACAAGATCATTGTAAGCTGCGGGATATACGGAGGGCTTATTAAAAGGACTTGCTGTAAATTTTTCCGTTTCTGCATTAAACATGAATTCTGTGTATGGCTTATTCCACGCAGTAATGCCTACAATAAAGTTATTGCTCTTACTATCAAGGGAAGCTGTAAACACCGTGCCGCTAAGAGGCAGATCAATTTTATTGGCTGTATTGGTTTTGGGGTCATATTTATAGATCTGCATGTTTATACCATCACTGTAGCTTAGCAGCAAATAATCCTTAGATCGATTAAATGATTTTAAAATCGTTGATTTCTCGGGAATGACAACTGTTGCTTCACTCCAGTTTGGATTTTCCAGATCGGTGGATACCAGTTGGTAATTAGGAGCATCTTTGTAAGTGATAGCATAAGCCTTACTATTGAAAACGTCGAATCCGTTTACTAATTTGTCTGTGGGTTTACAGAGGGTCTTCCAACCTATATTTCCTGAACTAAAATCACCTATCGGAGCATAGAATAAGGTCATTTCACTTTGAACAGTTCCTTCTCCTGCAAAGACATAGTCTTTAATATTTTCTGACAAGAAAACATAGGGGTAGGATTTTGCTTCTATCTGCAAGTCAGGATATTTTGCATTACTAAAAAAGTCAACATCCGTTTTATTATTAGTTCCCAGCTTATGTAGTTTGGTTTTGGGGTTCAGCCTGCCATCGGGGTCTTTATTGTCGGCAGATTTTATCCACATATACAGGAAGGCAGTATTGTCAAAAGTCCAACCCATTGCTCCGGCTGATGCAGGTATAAGATCTGGTAAAAATTTTTTTGTGTCAACATCCATTACCTGTATGGTGGTGATTTCTGCACCATCTTCAGCATAGCCGATGATTAGTTTTTTGCCATCATAGCTGGGAATAGCATTTTCAATGGACAGGGTCTTCCCTTTCAAATAGGTCAGCGGATCAAAAAGTAGTACCTCCGGACTAGCCATATTTTCGCGGTAATACAGCTTACTCACTTTCTCACCTGGCAATCTCTTCTGGTAAAAGAGCCGGCCCCCTTCTATGACTTGATTGCCATAGTTTGCAGGGTTTAATTTGTCTAATTTTCGCCATTCGGCTATTAACTCATCCCTACCGGAGATATTGCTCATAGTGGTATTGGTGAAGTCTGCTTGTTTTTTAAACCAGGAGGCAACTTCGGGATTGTTCAGGTCTTCGAGCCAACGGTAATGATCAGTGTAGGTTGTACCAAAATAAGTGTCTTGTACCGCTACTTTCTTAGTAGCCGGGTATTTCCATTGCGAAAAACCAGTAGTACAAAAAAGTGTGGCAATGAGGATTACGATTAATTTTTTCATATTATTTGTTTTAAACGTTGGCTAAGATTTTTTTATCAGAAAATTGAGGTCTGTTTCTAATGATTGCCTTTATGCGCTTCCAATTCTATCTCTATCATAAACTCTGGTAGTGCCAGCTCTCTTACGCCGAGCCAAGAACCCGTAGGGAATTGCTTTTTATAAATTTCATTTCTATAACCAGACGCTTCCAGGAACTTTGGCATATTGGTAGTGAAAACATTTTCTACTACCACGTCATCAAAAGTGCAGCCGTAGTGAGCCAGCGCTTTTTCCAGGTCTGCATAGCAATTTTTCATTTGTTGGGTTATATCACCCACTGCCGTAGGATTGCCTTTATCGTCCATACTCACAGCACCGGAGATTTTTATGTCATCGCCTATACGCACAGCATGAGAATATCCATATGCTTTCTCCACCTCTGGGCGCAATTGAAAATAATCTGCAGAATCGGCTACAACCGCTATTTTACTATTTTCATCATTTTCTTCTCTTTCGCGGGTTTCGCAGGCAGAAAGGAAAAAAAGGGAGAATGCTAATGAATAGAGGAGCGAATATTTAATTTTTGAAATGAACTTCATATTATAAGTGTTTTTTGGGTGGTGAGTTAAGTAGGGTTTTGTCATTTATAGCTTAACTATTATATTCTTCCAGCGTTTTTGCAATTGAAGTAAACTTCATACCCAGGTCTTCTATTGCCAGCTTGTGCTCATAAATGATCTTTGGCGGATTTGCCGGCTTTTTATTGTTTAATAAAAGCGACAAGTCAGATATGGAGTAGCTCTCTGCCGATAACAAATAATTTTTTCCATGTAAATCCCTATGCTCGGCAATCCTAAAAATAGCTTCTGCCACATCTTTTACATTTACTCCTGCGAATACAACATCTTCATCAAAAAACATTTGAAAGAAGGGATTGGGTGCAATTTTATTTTTTATTAAATATTGCATGCCTGTAGAAGTTGAATCTTCCCTGTGAGAAAGGGATTTGCCTAGAACCATAACCGGCGATACGGAGGTTATGGTAAAGGGAAGATCTATGTGCTCTTTAATGAAGTCGTTTACCCGTTCATTTGCTATAAACTTAGCTTGCGCATATGGATGGCTTTCTGTGCTGGTAAATGGCGCATCCCATTCATTAAAAATATCCGTAGCAGATTTATGAGCCGCCGGTAGCGGAAAGTTTGTGTTATAGGCCGCTACAGAAGCTATAAAAATTACTTTCTTTATGGAGGGAGTAGTGCCTACTACGTTTAGAAAATTCTCTGTTCCTTTTATGGTAGGGTCAAATAATTCTCTTTGCGGGTCTTCTACATCCAACTGAAAAGGAGTGCCACCATGTATAACTATATCACAATCGCTTACAAAATCCTTAAGATCTTTCTCGTTTTCTACATGTAATTCACTTATCTGTATATGACCTTTTTCGTCCAGTGTATACAAGTGCTCATACTTATCCTTTTTAGCAATGTCAGTTACAGAGGCCTTTACTTGATAATGGTTTTCCAAAAATTTCTTTGTAATGTGGCTTCCTATAAAACCGGAAGCGCCTATAATTCCTACTTTTTTCATGTTTGTTTTTTAAAATGAAGAATTTATGCCTCCATCTTTCTTACAATCTCAATTGTATTAAGATAATGGCAGAGGTTAATATTTTTGATTGACCTTACTGATTTGTGTTCTCAAACGCAATCTGCACAATACTCTCTTAGGGGGTAGTTTAAATATGACTTCGTGGAAATCAGTATTCTGGGTAATTTAATCAATATAATTGACTATATATTAAATTTTTATATATGGACTTTCTGGCGACAATTCTATTTAAGCACAAATAGGCCTAAATATTTGAGGTATATACTCTATTTAAATTTTAGTATAGCGGTATCTGTAAGTGAAGGAGTACTATGTAGGTCCCGACCAAACAAGAGCAGGCGGAAGCCAATAAGAAGAGTACTACAATACGCAGGTTGTATCAACTTTTCTTTTTGCAAAGGTTTCTACAATAACAAAGGTCAGCGATGATTTATTGCCTGTAAGCCCATCTTCAACAAAATAATTTTTTTAGACTATTCCTTCCTTTATCTCCGTCCATAACTCCCGGTAGCAATTAGCCGCATAGCTGCTATTTGCATACTCCATTATAGGAGTTTTGTGATTGCCCATTTTTTCTACATCGCTTAAGTAAGGAATATAGTTCTGGAAAAAACGCTTGTCTTTATATAGCTCCTCCATTATTTCTTTGTGCATATTCTTGCGCAAATCGGTCATGGTAAAGAAGCAAGTCATTTTACTGCTATCTACATTCTTTTCTTTGAAATAATCTTTTACCATATTGTAAGTACGCACAGATAGGGTAGTAGGAATCACCGGCATAAGCACAATGTCTGCTGCATTAAAAATATTCTCCGTGAGGGCAGAGAAGCCCGGAGGGCAGTCTATAAAAATAAAATCGTAATCACCTTTCAGTTGCTTTACCAGTCCTTTTAGTCGCACTTTGCTGCTCTTCATTTCTTCAAGCATTGTATCAAAACTTTTGTAAGAGCTATCTGCCGGCAGCAGATCTAGCAGCTCCCAATCCGTACTCAGGATAGCGGGCGCCAGGTCGGCGTCTTTGGCCACAAGTTTTTTTATAGCAGTTTCATCTTTGGGCTTTGCTTTAAAGTAAAAAGAAGACGACCCCTGCGGATCTATATCCCAGAGCAAAGTTTTATAACCATCTGCGGCAGCGAGATAAGCAAGGTTTACGCAACTGGCCGTTTTTCCTACGCCGCCTTTGAGATTGTACAATGCTATTACATTCATAATGGAGTTATTTAAAGATGCTTTAGGTTTGTAAATCTATGTTTTTTGTAGAAATATACCTATTGCCGATAAATGGATCTTTATGGAAGCTGGAAAGGTAAATGAATGGGAAGGCTCATTTGCCCACCACTTTTTCTTCAACGAGCTAAACAATAGAAAAAACATATCTTGCTAGCTGCAAAATCTATAATTATATGAAGAAGTTTTTTCTGCCTTTCCTGTTATGTACGGGAATACTCTTGTCCAACCTTAGCTATGCACAAGTAAAAGAACTAGATAATACACAATATTTCTCCAACAATTTTAAAGGGATAGAAAACAAACTGCCTCGGGTTATGCAATGGATAGATGATGACCATTTCGTGATAAATAATACTGACGGACGAGTAGTAATAGATGCTCGCACAGGTTCTGTAGATGGCAGCGTAGCAGAAAAAGATAATGCCGGAGAAAATATTAAAAACTATGCTTATTTGCGTGGCAGCGAACTAATGGCTATGATAGATGGAAAAACCTCTATGCTCCTAAGCAATGAAAAAGATATAAAAAATCCGGAATTAAGCCCCGATGGAAAGTATGTCGCTTATACAAAAAACAATGATCTATACAGTTATGATATATCCGCAAAAAAAGAAATCAGACTTACCACTACAGGTACTGAAGATATCCTCAATGGCTATGCCAGCTGGGTGTACTATGAGGAAATACTGGGCAGGGCTTCACGATATAAAGCATTCTGGTGGAGTCCGGATAGTAAGCATATAGCTTATTTTTCCTCAGACCAAAGTATGGTGCCGACTTTCTACATTTCTGATATAGACAGTAAATTGCAAACCATAGAAGAACGTACAAAATATCCTAAGGTAGGCGATCCTAATCCTGAAGTAAAAGTGGGAATTGTACAGCCTACTGGCGGTGCTACAATGTGGAGTGATTTTAATGCAAAGGAAGACCAGTATTTTGGTATGCCTTATTGGAAGCCAGACGGAAAGAGCTTGCTGGTGCAATGGATGAATCGCAATCAGGATTCTTTGATGATTTATGATGTAGATATCATATCCGGTAATAAAAAAGTATTCTATAGCGAGGTACAAAAAACCTGGATAAACCTAGATGACAATGACCGCTTACGCTTCTCAGCTGACGGAAAGACAATACTCATAACAAGTGATAAGACGGGCTGGAATCACCTGTATAATTATGATATAAACGGTAAGTTTCTTAATGCAATAACCAGCGGAAAATATACCGTGACAGATATAAATTATATAGATGAAAAAAAGAAGATCGTTTACTTTACGGCACGTGGCAGAGAAAATACGGCACATAAAGACTTATATAAAGTAGGCATGGATGGCAAGAAGCTACAGCGACTTACTTTTGGGGATTACAATCATATCATCAATTCCTTTTCGCCCACTGCTAAGTATTTTGTAACATCCTATAGCAATGTAAGTACTCCCTATAAAATGACGCTGGTGAGTACAGAGGGTAAGCTTATAAAGGAACTGGGCAATAGCAAAGGCCCGGAAGCTGATAATTACAGACTGGCAAAAACAGAGTTCTTAAGGGTAAAAAGCGATGATGGTTTATATGACCTGCCTATGAAAGTAACCTGGCCTCTCAATATGGAAAAAGGAAAAACCTACCCTGTGCTTGTAATCATATACGGGGGTCCTAATGCAGGTACAGCTTGGAATAGCTGGTCGCTCAATGGAACACAACAATTCTATGCAAAAGAAGGCCTCATACAGGTAGTAATGGATCACCGGGCGAGTGGTCATTTTGGTAAAGAAGGCGTAAATTATATGTATCATGATCTGGGGAATTGGGAACTAAAAGATTACAGTACAATGGTAAAATGGCTTATTGCTAATGGACAGGCCGACCCAAAGAGAGTCGGTATCACGGGCTTTAGCTATGGTGGCTATATGAGCTGCCTTGCTGTGACGAAAGCCTCAGACATATTCTCGTATGCCATGGCAGGCGGGAGTGTTACAGACTGGCGCTTATACGACAGCCACTACACAGAGAGATATATGGGTAGGCCGTCAAATAATCCTGCAGGGTATAAAAGCAGCTCCGTATTGGAGTATATAGATGGCTACAAAGGCATGTTGCAAATAGTACATGGCAATATGGATGATAACGTACATATAGAAAACAGTGTCGCTCTCGCCAGTAAATTACAAGATGGCCTCAAAGATTTCGAGTATATGACTTATAGTAGTGGTCGCCATGGCTGGAGCGGCAATAAACGGAAGCATTTTAATAACTTGAAAACGAGTTTCATTTATAAATACCTGTTGGAGAAGGAGGTAGCGCAGGGAATGTTGGAGAATTAGAGCTGGCAATATGGGGTGGGAGAAAATAGGCTGTACCTAATTAGTTTCTTGCTAGAATGTAGTTGCTATTGTAATATGTCCATCAACTATATGCCTTAGCACAGTGAAAGATAATATGTGATTGAATTAAGTTTCGTCCTATTTTCAGACTTTTGAAACCTTATCCGACTAGTTCTCGTATTTGTATCTTTGTTAACAAACATTCCAGAGAACAAACCGATACATGGGCGCTACAAAGACAACTGCTATAATATACTTTTCCCGCACAGCGGAAGAAGAAATAAGGCATAAAACTTTTTCTGCTAAGAGCGCAAAGCTGAACAAGGTGGTCGCTTCTAAACTCTATGATCACAGTTTATCACAAATAAAAAAGACAGGTCTCCCTTTTGTGTTATTTACAGAGGAAGTTCAGTCTGGTAATAGTTTTGGCGAGAGACTTGCCAATGCCTTTGAGTCTACATTTGAACAGGGCTTCGAGTCTGTAATAGCGGTTGGAAGCGACTGCCCCTTACTTACTAGTCAGCATCTATTGGATGCTGCAAGTGTTTTAGCAGTAAAAGAAATAGTCGCAGGTCCTACAACCATAGGAGGTAGTTATTTGCTGGGTATAAAGCATTCGTCTTTTGATTACGATGCGGTAGCCAAACCACTGAGATGGCAAACTAATAATCTGTTTGCAGATTTATCGGAGACTTTTCCGCAGTTGTATGTTCTCGAAAGCCTTGCAGAGGTAAATGAAGAAATGCACTTTGCGCAATCACTATCTTTTAGAAATCTTATAAATAATTGCTTTAGTTACATCTACTCCCTCATTAATGCGTGGAGTACAGTATCTCTAATACCATATTCTTCTTCACAGTACGAACATGCTTTCGTGTATGCCGGCCTTCCTGCAAGGGCACCTTAAATCATATTCCGTTCTCATCAATTCTTCAAAGAGCTTACTGCTGTAATGCACGAGGGGAAATATTTTTTACAGAATTGCTTTGGTTCAGATAGACCACATACGGTAACTGCTGCCTTGTATTCTCTTTACAAAAACAAATAAACAAGAAAAATGAAAAAGCTTTTCGCTTTTGTAGTCATATTGATGTGCACGATGCAGATATCTATGGCTCAAACTTCTCAAAGAATTAAAATTTTAAATGCCGGTAATCTTAAGCCGGTAGCAAATGTAACCTTTATAGTAAGCAAAGGAGATGTGATGGTAACCACGGGTAGAACAGATGCCAATGGCTTCGCAGATTTGTCTAAAGTGCCTGCAGGTGATTATACATTCTTTATAGCAGAATCAGATAACACTACCGGAGTGAACGAGTCCTTTAGTCTACCGCTCCGCGACGATAAAGACCTTACCATAATGCTGCAGGAAAAGAATATTTCAAGCCTTGCTGAAGTAGTAGTATCAGATCAAAAGCACACTCTTAACAGGACTGACGCCTCTGTGCAATCGCTTGTGACCAAAAAGGAAATAGAAGTGCTACCTATAGAAGGCCGGGATATCACCCGTAGTCTTTTTCGACTGCCTAATCTTACTATTGCCACGCTAAGTTATAATGAGTCGCCCAATGTTGCTATTAATGGCATAAATGGAATTTACACTAACTATACTATAGATGGTATGGACAATAACGAACGCTTCTTGGGTAACAGTAAATTTAATACACCCTTTGGCTTTACAGAAAGTGTAAATGTGCTTACAAATAACTACTCCGCAGAATACGGAAATACCACCACCGGTATTATTAATGTAAATACCCGTAGCGGTACAAATGATTTTACCGGCGAGGTTTTTTATGTGACCCGTCCGGGAAAGATAGTAGATGCCCGGTCGTCATTTGCCGGCGTAGATCTATATGGCAATCCTGTGAAAGATGGTTTTCAGCGGCAGCAGTTGGGTGTAGGTCTAGGGGGTAAAATTAAAAAAGATAAGACCTTTTACTATATCAACTTTGAGCAGACTTATGACATTAAAGATAATCTCCTCACCTCCCCATTATTAGGTGTAAATGAAACAGTGCGTGGGAATAACAGCTTTAGCTACGCTAGTGGAAAATTAGATCAATACTGGAGCAAGCGCTTTCATAGCAGCCTGCGAGCAAATTATGGTCATTTTGATATAGAACAGCAAGGCGGAGGTCTCACAGGCGGTACACTTTTCCCAAGTGCAGGTAGTGTACAGAAAAACAGAACCTGGCTTGT
>JBBKWE010000265.1:0-8412 GCA_037968795.1 Ferruginibacter sp. | reverse complement strand
CTCAAAGAAGTGGGAAAAGCGTCCATCATCTTTTACCAGAAATGACGCCTCTATCACTGATTTTTTATCTGTATTCCTAATGCTCCCTGTCTCTGCCCTGTTGCCCAGAATAAGGCCCAAAGCGCCCATTATTATACTCTTCCCAGCACCAGTCTCTCCAGTGAGCACATGTAAGCCTGTGGCAAAACCTATCTCCAGGTGGTCAATAATAGCATAGTTGCTTATGGTAAGTTTCTCTAGCATAATTAGTGCTCAAAAGTAAAGGAAAAAAGAGATAGGCATCGGTATAAAAAAATTGCCTTTCTAATTTTATTTAGAAAGGCAATGTATTAAATATTTGCAAAAAGTTTTTTAAGAAAACATATCTCTCACTTTATCGAAAAATGATTTTTCATCTTTCTCTGGCTTGGGTTCAAAATTATCAGATTTAGCCAGTGTTTCCAGCATTATTTTTTCTGTATCGCTTACTTCCTGTGGCGTCCAGAGGTTTACTTGTATAAGTTGGTCCCCCTTTTCGTAGCCTTGCACAGAAGGGAATCCTTTTCCTTTTAATCTGAAGACTTTGCCGCTTTGTGTGCCAGCAGGAATTTTTATTTTAGCTCTACCATCTATGGTAGGCACTTCTATTTGTGTACCAAAGACAGCATCTGGAAATGAAATGTATAGATCATAAGCTACATTTAATCCATCCCGATGCAGGTCTGCGTGCGCTTCTTCTTTTATTTGCACTATAAGGTCGCCCGCACTTCCGCCTCTTTCGCCGGCATTTCCTTTCCCGCCTACGCTTAGCTGCATGCCTTCCTGTACACCAGCCGGTATATCTATACTTACTGTTTCCTCCCCATATATTCTGCCATCACCCTTACAAGCGGTGCATTTATTGGTAACAGTACTTCCCTCTCCACTACAAGTAGGGCAGGTAGTTACCGTCTGCATAGCACCCAGGAAAGTATTTTGCACTCGTCTTACTTGTCCGCTTCCACCACAGGTATTACAGGTAGATATACTATTCTTATCCTTAGCGCCGCTACCATCGCAGGTATTACAGCCTATGTATTTTTTTACTTTAATGGTCTTATGTACCCCTTTAGCTATCTCTTCATAGTTTAGCGTCATCTTTACCCGCAAGTTGCTTCCTCTGCTGCCACGACTGCGTCCGGTAGAACCTTGCCTACCACCCCCACCGCCAAAGAAACTACCAAATCCTTCTTCTCCAAAAATATCTCCGAATTGGCTGAAGATGTCATCCATATTCATACCGCCACCGCTGAAACCACCGCCACGTCCGCCGCTAAAGGCATTGTGACCAAAGCGATCGTACTGCGCACGCTTATCGGTATCATTGAGCACCTCGTAGGCTTCTGCCGCTTCTTTAAACTTTTCTTCTGCTGCCGCATCACCCGGATTCTTATCTGGGTGAAACTTCATTGCAACTTTTCTGTAGGACTTTTTTATTTCTTCTGCAGAGGCAGACTTAGACACCCCAAGAATTTCGTAATAATCTTTTTTCATTAATTTATTTTATCAAAGGAACTATACCAATACGTTGTCTGCAATAGTCCAACTTTTGCTGCGCTTAGTTATGCTAAACAGATACTCTGTCGGTATTTCAGCAATGATATCTTCCGCAATTAAATGTTTATTTATGCTTTACTTCCCTACGACCACTTTTGCGAAGCGAATAATTTTATCATTGAGCAAATATCCCTTTTGTACCTCATCTATTACTTTGCCTTTTTGCTCCTCGGGTACTTCTATTTCCGTAATTGCTTCATGCTTTTCTACATCAAAATCTTCCCCCACAGTTTCCATTGCTTTAAGACCTTTTTGTGCCAATGTATTTTTTAGTTTACTAAACACAAGCCCATTCCCTTCTTTTATTTGTTGCAGATCATCGCTGGTTTGCATTTGCTGCTCAGCTCTTAGGGTGTCGTCCAATACATCGAGCAGTGACACGATGATATCTTTACCGGCAGTTTGAAACATTTCCATTCTTTCTTTGGCTGTTCTGCGTTTGTAGTTTTCAAATTCTGCCACCTGGCGTAGGTATTTGTCTTTTTGCTCCTGTAACTCGTCTTGTAGCTTTTCTAGCTCTACTCTCTGTGCTTCTTTTTCCTCCAGCGACTCGCTCATGTGCGTATTTCCCGGTATATCTGCATAGCTGTTTATATCGATACCTTCTTCAAATTGTTCTTCGTTTGTACTCATATCCTGTTACAAAAAATTTTGTTGGTTATAATAAATAGTAAAAGTGTGCAAATGTAGCACACTCAAACTTATTGCCAATGGCTGTTCGCAGCCAAAATGGCACTAAAAAATATAGTTTTTTATGAAAATTACTTTACAACCTGAAATTTGCCGGATTCTACTATCTCTCCGTTACGGTTGCGAAGTTGGTACACATATACTCCTCTAAAGAAGTCTGTGAGCTCCACATTGAGTCTGCTGGGAATATTCTTACTCTCGTAGATTTTTCTACCTATAAAGTTGAAAATGCTGATGGTGTAGGTAGTTTCATATTTGCCAAGGAACTCAAAATTAATATTGCTGCTGGCAGGATTAGGATAATACTTTAAATATTTTACCGGCAAGCCACCATCTGGGACCTGCTTTGCCTGAGCCTCTGCTGAGAAGTAGAAGCCGGCGAGTAATAGAATTATTAAGTAAATTTTCTTCAAGAGATTAAAAGTATACAATTGTTATAAGAACTACAAGTATTTTTTTATAATAATGTGATAAAAGGACAATAAGGGGGATAAAATAGCGTTGCTTCAAATAAAAATGCCCTGCTGTAGCTTAGAAGTTAATAGCAGGGCATTTTCATACTGCTATGAAATCCACCTTTATGAAGGGTTCTCTACGCCAACTCTTCCAATTTCTTATCTATCGCCTTAAAATCTGGTATCTCTGTAGCAATTTCCAGCACCTCTGCATATTGTATTGTTCCTTCTTTGTCTACGATAAACGCGGAACGTTTACTTACCCCTTTCATATCCATACCTGTAAAAGAACTGTAGATAGTGTCGTAATCCTCAGATACGGTCTTATTAAAATCGCTTAGTAGCTTATAGTTGAAGGCTTGCTCTTCTTTATATTTTCCGAGTGAAAAAACAGAATCTACAGAAATACCAAATACTTCAGTTGATTCATTATCATACTTACCTATGTCGTCTCTTACGCTACATAGCTCTGTGGTGCAGGTGCCCGTAAATGCCATTGGGAAAAATAACAGTAAAACATTTTTCTTGCCTTGCAGGTCGCTGAGTTTGCAAGCATTTTTATCCGTATCAAATAGTGAAAAATCAGGGGCTTTGTCGCCAATAGAAAGTGCCATAGAAATTAATTGTTTTAAAAAATTATTATAAAGAGAATTAAAAACTTAATAGTTTTCATTTTCAACAAGTGATTACAAAATTGTGGGATAAAAGTTTATAATTAGTACTTCTTCCATTCAAAAAAGATGAAGAAAAGAACCCAAAACTAAATCTGCGGATATAATGCCTCTATGGGAGTAAGGCGCTTTTTCAGATAGATTCCAGCTTTCTGTTTCTGTTCACAAGAAAAAAAGAGAGCTACATCATCAGACAATCAATGTAATCTGTCGCCATATGTAAGAGCAATCCAATACCTATAATTTTATAGGGTTTGGGAAAGAAAAGTAAAACTGCGTATACCAGCATGGCATAATATGTATGAAGAAAATGGAAATTTATACTACACCTGTCTGTCTGGAAAATAGGAGTGGCAGCCAGGTGATCCAGATCGACCATCATCGTAGCTAATAGTATACAGTATACCCGCTTCCAATCCTTTCTATAGCAGTAGAATGCTATAAAAAACGGGAAACCCAGGTGTAAAAAATAATGTATGACAAACTGCATATCAGTTTTTATGTTTTAAGATGGCAAGCCGACAACTGACATTTTACTTAGGTTTTCAAACTTCGCTTTAGCATATTGAATAAAATGAGCAGCATTTAGCGCTTCTCCAGTGGCCTCTTTGCATAGGTCTTCTGCACTGTAAAATTTGCCATGTCGAAATACATTCTCTGCAAGCCAGCTGTGTATCCGCGTAAAATCTCCCAAGGCTATCTGCTCCTCCAGTTTTGGTTCTACTTTTTTTATAGCTGCATAAAATTGTGCTGCATATAAGCTCCCTATGCTATAGGTAGGAAAGTATCCAAAGCTGCCATGGCTCCAGTGTACGTCTTGTAAGCATCCACTTCTGTCATCCGGAACGATAACGCCTAATCGTTTTTTATACATTTCATTCCAAACGGCTGGTACGTCCGCCGCAGACAAGCTTCCCTCTATAAGCTGCTTTTCTATTTCATAGCGTATAATTACGTGCTGGTGGTAGGTAAGCTCATCGGCATTAATACGAATGAGCGAAGGCTTTACTTTATTAATGGCTTTATAAAAATGCTCTAACGATATTCCCTGTAGCTGCTGAGGGAAATGCTGCTGCACTACAGCAAAATTCTGTTTCCAATAGGGCAAACCCCTGCCTATACAGTTCTCCCAGATCCTGCTTTGGCTTTCGTGAATACTCAGACCATTATACTCTCCCAGCGGCAAGCCATATTGCTGCGCAGGTAGTCCCTGTTCGTACAGGGCATGACCGCCCTCGTGTATACAACTCCAGAGCATAGCGCTGAAATTATTTTCATCTGTGTGCGTGGTCACCCGCACATCTTGCGATGAAAAGTTTGTGGTAAAAGGATGCTCGCTTATATCCTGCCGTCCTGCCTCAAAATCGTAGCCCATTTGCGCAAGCACTTGAAGTCCCAGCTGCCATTGCTTATCCTTATCGTAGTGGTTGTATAGAAAGGAATCATCCACTTCTAAGGCTGTAGCCTTGTCTACAATTGATTGTAATTGAGGCTGTAGCTCTCCAAAAAGCTTATCTGCCTTTGCTACCGTAAGCCCCTTATCATAATCATTCATAAGGGCATCATAAGGGTGGCCTTCATAGCCCAGGTATTCTGCTTCCTGTTGTTTTAGGCCTATAAGATGAGACAGTGGTTTTTGGAATGTGGAAAAATCATTTTCTTTTCTGGATTTTATCCAGGCATGAAAACAAATCGTAATGGCTTCTGATTGCTGTTTTACAAAAAGAGAAGGTATCTTTTTATTTCTGATATAGTCCTGCTGACTGAGGGTGACATTTCGTTTTTCTTCTATCGTTAGTTTATCATTTGTCAAAAGGTCTTCCAGCATATTGCCAATTCTTTCATCTGTAAACCGGGCGTGGGCTATTTCTGCCAGAGTTGCAAGTTGCTGACCTCTCCGTTCTGCACCCTTTGCAGGCATGTAGGTTTCCTGGTCCCACTGCAGCACCGCTGCTGCGTAGTTTATGTCTGCAATGCTCTGCATAGCTTCTTTGTACAATTGATAGCTCATAGATAGTATTTGTTAGCAAAGAAACCTTTTTTGGATTAATAAATGTCTTTGCAGGTGAACTTGAATTCTTCGATATGATTCTAAGTTTAATTTTATAAGATAAATTTGCCCACGTCCCCCACAAGGACATTTACCCACAATAACAGCAATATGACCATACAAGATATTATCGCCTCGCTTGAAGAATTTGCAGATCCGCAATTACAGGAATCCTATGACAATGCCCGCTTACTGGTGGGTGATAAAACATGGGAATGTACCGGCGTGCTCACTGCCCTAGATAGCACAGAGGCAGTTATTAATGAAGCCATAGCAAAGAACAGCAATCTCGTGGTGGCACATCACCCTATTATTTTTGGTGCATTAAAATCTATTACCGGTAAGTCTTACATAGAGAAAACGGTCATAAAAGCTATAAAAAATGATATAGCTATTTATGCCATACATACTAATCTTGATAATATATCGCAGGGGGTAAATAAGATAATAGCCGATAAGCTGGGGTTGCAGGAGCAAAAAATACTTGCGCCAAAGAGCGGACAGCTGCGCAAACTTGCAGTATATGTGCCTGCAGAAAATAGAGCCTCTCTACAGGACGCACTTTTTGCCGCAGGAGCGGGTCATATAGGTAAATACAGCGAGTGCAGCTATAGCAACGCAGGCATTGGCACATTTTTGCCTGGAGAAGGAAGTAACCCTGCAGAAGGTATGGTGGGCAAGAGAAGCACCGTTACAGAAGAAAAGCTGGAAGTATTGTATCCATTGTGGAAAGAAGGCAGTGTCCTTACTGCCATGAAGGCAAATCATCCTTATGAAGAGGTGGCATACGAGTGCTACCCTGTTACGAACACGCACCAGGAGGTAGGGTCGGGCATAACTGGCAGATTACCCAAGGCGCTTCCTGCAAAGGAGTTTTTACAAATCGTAAAAGAAAAATTTGGACTTACTATCCTCAGACACACCGCTTTAGGCATGAAAAACATTGAAAAAGTGGCCGTATGCGGTGGAGCTGGCAGTTTTCTTCTAGGCAAAGCCACAGCCGCAGGCGCAGACATTTTCATTACTTCTGACATGAAATACCATGAGTTTTTTGATGCTGAGGGCAAGATAGTTGTAGCAGATATAGGGCACTATGAAAGCGAGCAATATACGATAGATCTGCTCTATGATTTTTTGAGGAAAAAATTTACTAACTTTGCCGTCCAAAAAACCACGGTAAATACAAACCCCGTTAACTACTTCTAGTACACGGTAAATGCCTTGGCACACAACAAATAAAATAATAAGAATATGGCTTCTGTAAAAGAATTTTCGGTAGAGGAAAAACTCACTTCTCTCACACGTTTGCAAAAAATAGATAGCAAACTAGATGAGATTAATATTCTGAAGGGCGAATTGCCAATGGAAGTAAAAGATCTGGAAGACGAGATTGAAGGTCTTCACGCCAGAAAAACCAGAATAGAAGAGGAAATAAACGGTATTACTATTTTTATCAATGAGCAAAAAGAAGGCATTAAAGAAGCCGAAGCTATGATAGAAAAGTATGAGAAGCAGAGTGACAATGTGAAGAACAACCGCGAGTTTGAGGCTATAAATAAGGAAATAGAAAATCAGCAGCTCAATGCCAAACTGCATGAGAAAAATATAAAAGATGCTACAGAGGACGTGGCAGAAAAGGCAAAGCACCTTGATGCTGCTAAAGCTGCTGTAGAAGGAAAAGAGACTAACCTTGCTACTAAAAAAAGCGAGCTGGAAAAGATTATAAAAGACACAGAGAAAGAGGAAAAAGTTCTAAGCAAGGAAGTAGACGGTGCCAGAGAAGATGTAGATGAACGTCTTATACATAGCTACGATCGTATCAGAAAAAATTACAGAAACGGACTAGCAGTAGTACCTGTAGAGCGTGATAGCTGCGGTGGTTGTTTCCATGCTATTCCTCCACAGAAGCAGAGCGAAATAAAGCTGCGCAAGAAAGTAATGGTGTGTGAGAACTGCGGTAGAATACTGGTAGATCTTGACCTTACAGATTCTGTAGAAGTATAAGCAACTATAAAAAATTCTAAAGCCCTTTCAATTATTTGCAGGGGCTTTTTTATTAGAGTTAGATGTATGACTATAAGATTTTTAGAAACCTTATAGGTTTCGCCAGCAAGCAGAAATAAATGTGGCTAAAGCCGGATGTAATTTAGATTGTATCCGTCGCTTGAAAGCGACGGCAATCGATAATAATAAACTGAAAGGCAGAAAGTTTGTGATAAAAACCTATAAGGTTTTTTGAGAAACCTTATAGGTTGCACGCCTTCCTTCCCTACACAAATTCTATATCATCAGGGTGCAAGAGTGGAATATTCTGTAGGCGCAGGAAAATATTGGCAACAGTAACTACATCTTTTTGGCAATAAGTAGCTATCCTTTCTAGGTCTTTATCTTTCCAATATACTTCTCCTACTTTGCTGCCATCTATGTCATCCTTTGGCGAGGGCAAACCTAGTGCTGCAGATAACAGCCGCAAAGAAGTATAATTTTTATAATCACCAAAACGCCAATACTGTAGCGTATCTACAATATTAGTCTCCCAGGGTTTTTTGTTTTGAAAATTGAGATAATCAGGGATAGGTAATTCATTTATGATAAGGCGCCGGCACAGAAAAGGAATATCAAATTCTTTGATGTTATGACCGGCAAAATGCCAGTTGCTGCTGTGCTTCCTTATATTGTCCATCACCTTTACAAACTCTGTGAGCACTTTCTTCTCGTCATCGCCATAGTAGCTTTTTACTCTAAGCTTAAGCTGTTCTTCCTTTAAGAAATAGCCCATGGAGATACAAATCACTTTGCTAAATTCTGCCATTACGCCTGCCCGCTGCGGATAAAATTCTGCTGCTGATACGTTGTCTTTTCTGCTATAAGTGGTTTTATCAGCAAATAGTTGCTGCCATTCTGCGCTCAAATCTTCATACGATGGAGCTGACGAAGCTGTTTCTATATCAATTATAATAAGATCGTGAGG
>JBBKWE010000264.1:0-2500 GCA_037968795.1 Ferruginibacter sp. | reverse complement strand
TTACAAACTAAATTTTTAATATCGCAGCAGCTGTACTTTAAACACAATTTCATAAAACAAATACTTTAAAAAATTGCAATTATGGCTTTCGAAAATTATCCACAAGCAGATCCACCAGTAGTAAGTAGTACTCCGCCGTCTAATAAGAATAAGAACCTGAAAAACATCTTACTGGGGGTAATGGTAGCCGCACTTCTGGGCACCTGGGCGTATATCATATTTGATAAAAATCAGACCCAGGAAATAGAAACAAAGCAAGATGAAATCATTGCTACTACCTCCAGCCAGAAAGATGAGCTGCAGAGAGAATTGCAGGATGCTACGATGCGTTACGATATGCTAAAAACAGATAATAGCAGAATGGACAGTACTATAACAGCTAAGGATAAAGACATAGCGGAAAAAAGAGAAAGGATAAGTGCTATTCTTAAGAAAGAAAAAGCAACGCAATCTGAGTTAAGCGAAGCCAGGAGATTAATTGCTTCCCTTAATAGCGATATTGATGTGTATAAAAGCCAGGTAGAAGTACTTAAGGGGCAAAACACTAGGCTGGTTGCAGAAAAATCTGTTGTTACGCAAGAAAGAAACAGAGCATTACGAAATTATGACTCCAGCACCATGGTTATAAAGGAAAAAGACGGCCTGCTAGATGTGGGAAGTACTCTTAGAGCCACCAATTTTGATATTGAAGGCATTAATGAAAAGAAATCAAAAGAAGTAACTACTACCACCGCTAAGCGTGTAGACAAATTGCGCATCACTTTTGATCTTGCAGAAAATATGATTGCTAATAGCGGTCCGAAAGATATTTATGTTTGTATTACAGATCCGGAAGGTAATCCCATAGCAGTGCAGGCGCTAGGATCTGGTGTGTTTACCACAAGAGAGGGCGCTAGTAAACCTTATACCAAAAAACTAAACATAGATTATACGCAAAACAAGCGCAAGACCGTAACTTTTGACTGGAACCCAAACTCTGACTTTAAGAAAGGAGATTATAAAATAGAGGTTTTTAATAATGGTTTTAAAGTGGGAGAAGCATATAAGCCTTTGAAAAAAGGCGGCCTTTTTAGCTAAGCTTTTCTAGCATTTATATTAAAAAACCCTTTTGCCTTGCGGTAAAAGGGTTTTTTAATGCAACGAGAATAATGAATACCTGCTACTGTTTTCATTTTTCTGTCGTACGATACAAAGAAACTTCCTGTAGGAAGTCCTTTTTGCCTGCCAGTACGTACAGCTACTGAGATATATAACAATCTGTGGGGATAAACTGTATGTAAAGGTTCATATGGTTTCACAGCGGCTATTTCTTTACATTTTTTACAGGAAGCATTACTTTATTGAGTGCCAATGGTAGTTCAACTAGATCTACATCATTATCGTAAAGAAGGTATTTATTCAACCACTGTGAAGCATACTTTTCTTTAAAATCCCGTAGTCCTTGATAATGTTGAAAACGCTTTACTTTGTCGTAAGCAAATTTCACAACCCGCTCCGCTGTATTCTCAGGAGCATCTATACCAGATAACGGCACCAGCCCTAGATTAAGCCATTGTATACCATTCCTTAGTCCATAATTAATAAGCTCGATTATGAGGGCGTCCATAGCTCCACCTGGCGCATCAGCCGTCTTGCGTATCATATCATAAGTAATACCATCTGCAGTGTAATCTGGGATAATGTTTATAAAGGCTACTACCCTCTCTTCTTCGTCTTGTATTGCTATGATTGGTTGCTGTTTTAGCTGATTGCTATCAAACATTCCCTGGGAGAAGACGCTTTCCTTCTTGTCAAAATTTAAGAGCCACTCATCAGACACAGCCTGTAGTTGTTGTAGCAATGCTCCTGACTGAGGTGCCTCGTGCATAATTGTTTTGTATCCTTTTTTTGCAAGGCTATTAAGTCCGTTTCGCATAGATTTTTTGTTTTTACCTTCCAGCGTAAACTTGCTTAGTTCGCATACCGCCTCCTGGCCTATAAATAATTTTCGCTTTTTTAAAGGCTTAAAGAAATAGAGACTTTGCTCGTCTACTCTGTAAAAGGCCTGTTTTAAACCAAGCTTTTTACAAGCTTCTTCAAATTCTTTTAGCACAAATACCTTATGCTCCTCTGCACACACAGGCTCCTCCAACACTATGGCGAATCCATTGGCTACACGATAAGCCAAAAAACCCTCATAATTCTCAGAGAAAAAGTACACTTTATCCTCTGCCAGTTTAAAATAATCTACGGCAGAACTACCATATTGCTCTAGGAGATTTGCAGCTATTTCCCTCTCATTTTCTACTGTTTCCACTATTGGTTTGGCAGCTCTAAAAATAGTATAGAATAAAAATAACCAGGTGCCTATACTTAGGGTGTATATTCCTGCCAGAAAGTCTTTTGCAAATTTGGTTAGAGGGAGTAGATCATTATTTTGTACCAGTAGAAAAGTCCTGATGGCATATTTTAAGGATTGGGTCCAGGTAAAATCTATATTAAAATGTTTTGCCTCCAGGTA
>JBBKWE010000263.1:0-15958 GCA_037968795.1 Ferruginibacter sp. | reverse complement strand
GGTGCTTACACACTTATTTTAATAGATGGAATGCCTATCGTTTCTGCGCTTTCTACCGTTTACGGCCTTAGCGGATTACCTAATAGTATGGTAGAACGCATAGAAGTTGTAAAGGGGCCGGCAGCTGCTTTGTATGGGTCGGAAGCTATGGGTGGTATAATAAATGTGATCACAAAAAACCCGAAGAATGCACCACTTGTAGCAGTAGATGCTTTTGCCACCAGCTGGCAAGAGTATAGTGTAGATGCTTCAGTAAAATTTAAAATTGGAAAAGCGCAAAACTTATTTGGCGCAAACTATTTTAATTATCAGCATCGCCTTGATAAGAACGAAGATTTATTTACAGACGTAACCTTACAGAACAGAATATCTCTATTCAATAAGTTAAGTTTCGATAGAAAAGATAACAAGGTTTCCAGTCTGGGAATGCGTTTTGTAAGTGAAGATAGGTATGGTGGGGATATGCGCTGGACTTCAAAATGGCGTGGCAGCGATAGTATTTACGGAGAAAGTATTTACACAAAAAGAGTAGAATTGTTTGGGCTCTATCAGTTACCGGTGAGAGAAAAAATAATGCTGCAGTATTCTTACAACTGGCACGATCAGAATTCTTACTATGGTGCCACATCTTACAATGCAAGGCAGCAGGTGGGTTTTGCGCAAATGTATTGGGACAAAAATCTGAGCAAGAATAACAATCTCTTGTTAGGTGCTGCCTACAGGTATACATATTATGATGATAATACGCCGGCTACGGCCAGTGCAGATATTAATAAACCTGTAAACCAACCGGCACGAACACCTTTACCAGGTATTTTTGCACAGGACGAGTGGAAGATCAATACTAAAAATACTTTGCTGGCAGGTTTTCGGTACGACTATGACAAGATTCACGGCAACATATATTCGCCAAGGGTAGCTTACAAGTATAGTCCTCACAAAAACAGAACGATAAGAGCCAGCTTTGGTACGGGGTTTAGAGTAGTAAATTTATTTACTGAAGATCACGCTGCGCTCACAGGCGCAAGAGAAGTTATTATACAAGAGGAATTGAAACCCGAACGTTCAATAAATAGTAACCTCAATTATGTGCATACAATACGTTCAGGTTCAGCATTTATCAATTTTGATATTACAGGGTTCTACTCCTACTTCAGCAATAAGATTACCGGCGATTTTGATATAGATCCAGACAAAATCATTTACGATAATCTGCGAGGCTATGCGGTTTCCCGGGGCGTTTCTGTGAACAGCGATTTATCATTTGCAAATTCTTTAAAAGTAAATGCCGGGATCACTTACACCGATGTGTTTCAGGTAGAAGACGAGATAAAGACGACACAAACCTTTGCTCCTAAGTGGAGTGGCAGTTATCTTGTGAGTTATACTTTGCCTAAAAATATAACGATAGATTTTACAGGTAATTTTAACGGGCCTATGCGATTGCCGGTGCAGGTAAATGACTTTCGTCCGGAGTATTCCCCATGGTTTACGCTAGCCAATGTGCAGCTTACAAAGAAGTTTAAGAAAGGAATGGAACTCTACGGCGGGGTAAAAAATATTTTCAATTTTGTGCCAAAGTATTCTCTTATTCGTTCCTTTGATCCATTTGATAAAACTGTGAACGATCCGGTGAATAATCCACACGGCTATACTTTTGACACGGAATATAATTATGCGCCATTGCAGGGAATACGAGGATTTATAGGGGCACGTTATACGCTATTTTAAAAATGGGAAAAGACAAGTTTCATAGTACAAAATTCAAAAGGAGTTTTAATACTGCCTTCTTATCCTCATTCTTAGCTCTAGCTTTCAGCGCTTCTCAGCTACCTTCTATTGCCCAGGCAAAAACCTGGGAATTTGAGCAAATAGATAGCCTTCAGATGGCAGAGCCTAAACCCGTATTAATATTTATAAAAGCGGGCTGGTGCAGATACTGTGTCGCCATGGAGCAAACGGTTTTCAATGCCAAATCGGTCATAGAGCTAATAAATGAAAAAGTTTGGTTTATCATTCTGGATGGGGAAACTAAACGGGACATCCTTTTCCGCGGGGAAACGTATAGCTTCATACCCACCGGTAATAATGCCGGAAGCCACGAACTGGCAGAGGCGCTAGCAAACATTAAAGGGCAGATAGCATTTCCTACGACAACCATTTTGAATAGTAAAAATGAAATAATTTTTCAGGCTGCGGAGTTTATAGACAAGGCGAGATTTAGCAAATTGTTGAAAAGCTTATAGACAATTTTTTCTTGTAGGGCTATCAGCCTCACTCCATCATTTTCTTCCTTATCTCTTTGTCAATAGCTTCCTTATTCACCACTATCGCCGCAGTTTTTATAAGAAAATAATCTTCGCTCATATATAGATAGCCAGTGGGGTTATCAGAGTTTGTACCCCATGAGTTTTTTACCAGGTACCATTTCCTGCTGGTCTTATCAGTTGTTTTCCCTACGATGTGCATCACGTGATCCAGGTAGCTGCTACTGTCTGCAAAAGACAGTTGTCTTTCCTCTACTTTATCTGCAGGCTCGTAATTCATATATGCAGCTCCATGATCAAAATCAAATCCAGGCTCATTAACGTCGCCGCTCCATAGTACAGTATAGCCTTTTTCTAAGGCGTTATCTGTAATGCTGGTCAAATTAGCCAGTGGTACATTCATGTAGCCTGCTCCAAGCCAATTGTATTCATTCTCAAGCACAAATTTTTTGTAATAAGGATGGTGGGTATAGGATGTAAGTTCTATAAAATTATCTTCATTAATACCGAGGTACGTGTTTAGATATTGCTGTGGAGTATATTCCTTTCCGTCTGCATTTATGCTTGTAGGAACTTTTCCGAGGTTTTTATCTAGCAAAGTGTTTATGTATTTCCAGTCTTCCGCGGTAGGCTTTGTCTTTTTTTCTGCAAGCAGATTCTTTATAAGCTTACTCATAGCGGTATCTAGTTCTCCGTGGTCATGGGGTTTGTAGAGTGCGGGCGTGCTATTTCTATTTGGATCGGGCACTATGCCGGCACTGCTTAAGACCAGGGTCACATCATGAAACTGCCCGCCGGGTGTAAATTTATTTTTGCCGGCAACTTCTAAGTGCTTCTTTATTTTATTGAGATAAGAAAACCTTGCAAGATACATTTCGCTCAGGTCTATATTCTTATTCTTAGTTCTGAGTACTTCACTTTCCAGGAAAGAAACAGATGCAAAGCTCCAGCAGGTTGCAGACCACGCCTGGTCTTTTACAGCAGTACAGGGTATTGGGTCAATGGGTTGTATTCCAAATTTGGAAATTAATGATTGTGAGTTCACAGTCGTCCCCGAAATGATTGAAGCTGAAAAAAGAATCAGTATATAAATTTTACGCATGAGTTAAAATTACAAAACAGCATGAAAAGGGCAGTAGTGCAGATGCAGTATAATTTTTGCTAATGATTTGGTCGGGCTCTATCCTTAGAGTTAAGCGAAGCGTCTCTAAGGATGTATAATAAAGCAAAGACTTCAGTCTTTGCCACTTAGGGAGACAGAGTCTTCCTTAACATTGCAAATCCGTAGAGCGCTTCTCCAAACTCTTCGGATAGATTTGATTAAAAATTAACCCTTAATAATTAATCAATACCCTCTCACACTCCCATCAAATAATCAAACAAATTGGTCTCCGTTTCTAACCCTAATTTCTTTCTTAGTCGGTAGCGGCTTATCTCTACTCCCCGTACAGATATATTCATAAGCTGTGCTATTTCTTTAGAGGAAAGATTCATACGTAGGTTTGCACAAAGCTTTAATTCGCTGCTGGTAAGGTTTGGATGTTTAGCTTTTAAGTTTGTGAGGTATTCACTGTGAACGGCATCAAAATGCTTAGAGAATGTTTCCCACTCTTCATTGAGCTTGTCATCATCGCCCACTTTTTTTATTAGTTTTTTTATTTCTTTAACGGCCTCCGGGTTTCTTATTTCTTTAGATACGTGCGTAAGTTCTTTTTTCACTTTGGTAAGTAATTCGCCCTTCGTTACCAGGTGCATAGCAGAGGAAGCGAGTTCTGCATTTTTAAAAGAAAGGTCTGCTGCCAGTTTTTCGTTTTCTACTTCTATAAGTGTTGCCTCCGCTTGTTTTTTCTCAAGTTCGTATATATATACAAGGCGCTCTTGTTCTTTTTTGTGCTTAAGTTCTTGCATTTTAAATTTTTCTTTTAGGTATCTATAAGCCATATAGTTGCCTATGAGGAATAGCAAAAAGTAAATAATTTTTGCCGTTAGTGACATGTACCAGGGCGGTCGCACAACAAACTTATAGCTAGAAACTACCGATTCCTTACCTAAAGCATCTTTTACCTTTACCTCAAACGTGTAAGTGCCTCCAGGCAAATTTGTGTATTCCTTTTCTGTACGATTGCTCCATTCCTGCCATTCTTTTTCATAACCTGTAAGGCGGTAGCAATATGATAATTCTCCCTGCTGAGCATAAGAAATGGCTGAGTAGCGAAAGCGAATAGTTTTCCAGTGGTGCGATATAGACGGTACAGAATTTTGTTGAGGTTGGTCATTTACCCCCCTAAAGTATCCTCCAAATAAAAGGCTGTCCTGTTCGTTTATGATGTGTACAGAGCGTACTTGCACTATCAGGGATTGCAATCCGGCTTTATATTTTGCATAATTCACATGGTAAAAACCTTTTTCCCCACCTATTATCACATTGGCTTCATCTATACAATTTATATTTTCGAAGCCACTCAGTATTTTCCCTTTTAGAGCTGATATCCAAACCAACTGTAATTTATCATTTTGCTGGTCTATTACACCTACACTCTTGTCATGCACAAACCAGATATTTCCGCGGGGCGATTCCTGTAGATATCGAATACTTAGTTTTCCCAATGTAGATAAGAGTTCCTCCTCCGGCATAAATCTATCAGAAGGCAGATTGTATTTATAAATACCTTGTTTGGTAGCAGCAAGAATCTGATTGCTTATCTTAAATATGTAGTTATCTATATCAAAAGGAAGTCCTTGTGCTACTCCATACTTTTTGTAAGCAGACTTTAACCCACTTTTTACTTTAAAGACACCGTGGTAAGGATGCGATACCCATATGTTGTTATCTGCATCTACTGCGAGGTATCTGCTACTCTCTTTAAAGCCATTTATTACAGAATCTTCTGAGCGTTCATTACCAGCAAGTGAATAAGAGATGAGACCTCTATAAGTGCCGGCGACTATTATTGGCTTGTCTGCTAATCTGCCAAAGTTCCAGTAGCCGTTTCCCTGGGCAATTGATGTGGCATTGTAATCTACAACTTCATAAAAACCTTCATGTTTTCCCAGAAGCAGTTTGTCGTTAATGTTGGCAATTTTCCACACCTGCCCGGAAGTATTACTAACCTGCCGCATAGGGTTTTTGCTAAAACTAAAATCGGGTAGATTTTCTACCTCTGTAGCAAATAACCCATTGGTAGTGCCCAGGTACAATTTATTATTGAAAAAGGTAGAGGAATAGCCAGAGCCTTTCTGTCTTAGGGGATCAATTTGTTTTATGGCGCTGTTGTAGGATATATAAGCCAGCCCATTATCGAGGCCCAGCCATAAATTTTTTTCGTGGTCTGCTTTTATGCTCAGTACATTATTATTAGAAAGCCCTTCTGCAGTGCTCACCTGTTGAATAACCTCTCCAGTTTCATTTATGATTATAACACCGGCATTTGTCGTAGCTAGTGCTATTCTTCCATTTTCTACAATTGTTGCCGCATAGATTTTGTCTGCTGAGAAGTTGTGACTTGTGGGTAAATGCCTGATCTCTGTTTTATTTTTTATAAATATTCCGGCACTAAGTGTACAAACCAGTTCTTCCCCCATACTTAAAGGCAGGACGGCCGTTACGGGTATTCCCTTAGGTAAATTCGATTGCTGAGAAAGCTTAGTAAACTGACCATTGATATAAATATACAATCCGTCATTTTTGTCTTGCGCATACAATTTACCGTTTGCACTGCCAAGAAATTCCCATTCTGAAAACGGATTATGGGGTATAAATTTACCATCTGCAAATTGTAAAACTACCTGGGTGCTTCTAAAAAAAATGTTGTTGTTATAGCTTACAATATTCCAAACATCTGCCAGGCTTCTATATTTTATTGGAAGTTTTTCAAACAAAGAATGGTATGACAACATACCAGAAGGGTTGGGCGTAAAATATCCTATCTCATCCTGCCCGCCTACATAGATTCTTTGATCATAACCTATACACACGGAGCGCACAATAGTTTGGTTGGGAAGTGGAAATGACTGCCAGTTATCACCATCGAAAGTAATAAGCCCTTCGTTATTTGCAGTATAAAGCACTTTGTTTTTGTCTTGCGTAAGAGCCCAGTTTTGCAATCCTCCTTTATACTGTTGCTTATTATAGTTGTTCACAGCCGGCAGCCCTATAGTATTTTGAGCAGTTGCTGCGGAAATGTGACACCAGAGAATGAAAAATATAAGAAACTGCTTCTTTCGCATCTGTGAATGTACAATAATTAGATCTGTAGTAGTGAGCTAAAAAATTATGTTATTGATAGTCAATTAATTATATATTGTGATGTAGTTTTGATGTAGTGGTTTTTTTGTTAAGGAGATGTGGTAATGTTAACTTTAGGATCTTCGATATTTATTGTTCATAAAAAAATTGCTGTATGAAATTTAAAATTTTACTATTTGTGCTTGCATTATGCATTGGCACAACAGTAAGTGTATTTGCCCAAACTGTCACAGTTACAGGACGTGTAACAGGAAGCGATGGGGGGCAGCCACTGGTAGGAGCTACAATAACTAGCACGCCAGGAGGCAAAACTACCCAGTCTGATGCACAGGGTAATTATAGTATCTCACTTCCTGCTACCGGAGCTACACTCTTGGTAAGTTTTGCTGGAATGGAACCTATTTCTAAAAAAGTAACTACGGCCGGTACGGTAAACTTTGCCATGAAAACCAGCGCTGAAAATACCTTGGAAGATGTAATTGTAGTAGGGTATGGCACTCAGAAAGTTACTAAGATTTCAGGCTCTATTTCTACTATAAAGGCAGAGCAGCTGGAAAAGCTAAAGCCAGTAAGAGTAGATGATGCACTTCAGGGGCAAGCTGCCGGTGTTACCGTAATACAAACAGGTTCGCCTGGTGGGAAGCCTACCGTCTTAGTGAGAGGTATACCTTCCTTTAGCGGAGCAGATCCTACTGTAATAATAGATGGTAGCCCACAGACCCTTACTGACTTTAATAGTATAAACCCTGCAGACATAGAATCAGTAAGTGTCTTAAAAGATGCTGCTACTATGGCTATTTACGGTGTAAAGGGCGGTAATGGCGTTATTGTAGTTACTACTAAAAAGGGTAGGAAAAATCAAAAAATGCAGCTTAATGTATCTGCAAACTATGGTACACAAGAGGTTATAAGAAATATACCGGTTCTCAATGGGAGCGAATATGCTGCTATAGTAAACGAGGGAAGTACGGTTGCAGGTGGCAATCCTATATTTTCTGACCTAAGTAAAGTAGGAGTAGGTACAAACTGGCAAGACCAGGTTTTCAAAAAAGCACCTTTTCAAACCTATACAATAGGAGCACGTGGTGGGTCTAACAATACTACGTACTATTTATCTGCAGGTTATCTGGAGCAGGCAGGTATTGTGGGAGGTACAAATAAATCAAATTTTAGCAGAGGAAACCTCACAGCCAATTTTGATGTTGATCTTACCAGCAGATTTAAAGTTATACTTAATACTACAGCAGTGCTACTAAGAGGAAGAGGCGTTCAGGAAAATTCCTTTAACAGCATCCTGGGAAGTGCAATTAATTTTGATCCTACAGTTCCTGTTTTCAATAATAACCCCAATACTGTAGGTACTTATGGGTACAGCAATCTCTTGTTATCAGAGATATTTAATCCGCTTACCAAGCTAGAGAATACATATAATAAAAATATTGGTAATAAGCTCTATGGCAAACTAGAGTTTCAGTATGAAGTGCTGAATAATCTAAGACTTACTACTCGATTTGGTTATACTAAGTACGATGGTAATGCAAAAAACTTTACTCCCCTCGTATTCTACGGTCCTAACAATGTCGAAAATACAATGATGGCAGATGGTTCTACCGTTCTTAACAAGCATAATAGCGTTTCGCATGAAAAGACCAGCAACTTTAATTGGACCTGGGAGTCGTTTGGCAATTACGATTTTAAAGTAAACGGAGGTCACAATTTTGAAACTACTTTAGGTATGAGTGTAGCCAGAACTAGCGGAAATGCTGCGGGTGCTTCTAAGGAAGATATCCCTTTTAACTCTTGGGAGTTTGCAGATTTTACTGCAGCCACTGGTGCAAGCACATCGGCTAATCCTACAGCAACAGCCGGGTACTACTACCAGTATTTTAGACGAAATGCTTCGTTCTTTAGCAGAATTAATTATGATTACAAAAACAGATACCTGGCTTCATTTACAGCAAGAAGAGATGGATCTTACGCTTTTGGTAATGATAACAAGTGGGCCAATTTCTTATCTGGCTCTCTAGGTTGGGTGGTAAGCAGAGAAAACTTCTTTCAGTCTGATGTTATAAATAATTTAAAAATAAGAGGAAGTTATGGTACTGCTGGTAATGAGAATGTGAGTCCGCAATTTGTGCAAATAATAACGGGCGGACCTAGCTACGGACCTACCGCAAATAGCAATGGGTACACATTTGCAGATGTATTTTATCCCGGCAGTACAGTAGGTTCTGTGGCCAATAACACATTAACGTGGGAAACTCAAAAGCAAGCAAATTTTGGTTTTGATATGAATTTATTTAGAAATAAATTATCAATATCTGCAGATTATTATAGAAAAGATGTAAACGGACTTTTATTTACAACCCGCCTGCCTGCTTACCTGGGAACTATACCAGCACCTATAGCAAATATAGGAAGCACCAGGAGTAGTGGTATAGATCTAAGCATTACCTACAATCCAAAAATAACAAACGATTTTACGCTTAGTAATATTATAACCTTCACAACGGTACAAAATAAAGTAACGGCTACAAATGAAGATGGAAGTGCTAAGATTCCCGGCGGATATTATTTTAATGGTCAAAGCCAAAGTGTTACCGTATTTGAGAAGGGATTTTCTCCCGGCTATTTTTATGGTTATGTAACCAACGGTCTTTTTCAAAACCAAAAAGAAATAGATGCTGCAGCTACACAAACGGGTGCTAAACCTGGAGATATAAGATTTGCAGATCTAAATAACGACGGAGTTATTAATAGTGACGATCAGAAACAAATAGGCGACCCCTTCCCGGACTTTACAGCTGGCTGGAATATGACAGCAAACTATAAAAACTTTGACCTTACGGTATTTACTTACGCCTCTGTAGGAAACGATATATACAGAGCCTATGAGCGTAATGCGGTTTATAGTAATAAGTTTAGAGATGTACTTAACAGGTGGACAGGAGAAGGTAGCACCAATGATGCACGTTTTCCTCGTTATACCTTCCAGGATGATAATAGTAATATAAGAGTGAGTGACCGCTATGTAGAAGACGGTTCATTTATAAAAATCAAAAATGTATTGCTGGGATACACCTTACCTAAAACGGTGGCAAGTAAAGTCTTCAGGTCTGTAAGAATTTATGGGCAAGTAAGAAATGCATTTGTATTTACAAAATACTCTGGTTTCGACCCTGAAATAGCAGGAGGAATACTTGATACAGGAATAGACCGCGGCTACTACCCACAGCCTCGAACTTACTCCGTGGGCCTCGACTTGAACTTTAAATAAACTACTTCAACTTTAATAAATAAAATACTTGCAATATGAAATATACACAACTTAGATTCTTTGGATTTGTCCTTGCGGCCATTTCTTTTGTGTCTTGTAAAAAATGGGTAGACTATGATCCCCGCGAAGATTTTAAAATATCAGAGCAGGATTATTTAAAATCTGAAAGCGATTATCGCACTATGGCTATAAGCACCTACTCCCCCCTTCAGTGGTTAAACCAGGCTGTGCCCATAGCAGACATAGCATCGGATAATGCAGTTGCAGGAGGCGAAAATGCTTCTGACGTGCTACCGCTGCAACAGATAGATGACTATACACACACACCAGTAAATAATCAGCTTTCAGAAATTTGGCAGGCTTCTTACGAAGGCATAAATAGGGTGAATTATCTTGTACAATATAAAGATGCAAACCTCGATGGAGAGAACATAACCTTTGCCGGAAAAGAGGCATTGTATGGTGAAATCCTGTTTAATCGTGCTTACTACTACTTTACGCTGGTAAGATTTTTTGGTGATGCAGTATTGTTTACAGAGAGGCGTTTGACCCTTTCAGATGCCCGCACCTTACAACGTTCGCCTAAGGCTGATGTGTATAAGCAAATAGAGAAAGACCTACTTGCTGCCATTGCAGTATTACCTGCTGTGCAAGTGCAGAAAGGCAGAATCACAAAAGGGGCTGCGCAAGCTATGCTTGGTAAAGTATACATCTATCAAAGTAAGTTTACAGAGGCAGCTCCCGTGCTGGAAAGTGTTATCACTTCTAACCAGTATAGCTTGGTTAGCAATTTTGCCAGTATATTTCTTGCCAGCGGCGAGAACGGACCTGAGTCAGTTTTTGAAATTCAATACAGTAATACATCTCCTTACTACAACTGGGGTGGTGTTACGAGAGGACAAGGTAACCTGAATGTGCAACAATCTGGGGTAAGAGGAATAAGCGGCACAGCGGCAATGCCTTATGCTGCTGGTTGGAGTACCGACCTGCCAACGCAAGATCTTGCTAGTGCTTATGCAACGGGAGATCAAAGAAAAGCGGCCACAACGTTGGATATAGAAGCATATAAAAATAACAATCCTGCATTAAATGTTACCTACCAGGTAGCTCCCTATAAGAACACGGGCTTATACAATCAAAAATATCTTCCAAGAAAAGGAGAGACCAGCGGACAAATAGAGTTGAATTATCTCAATAATTTCCGCACATTAAGATATGCAGAGGTATTGTTACTGGCAGCAGAAGCAAATAATAGAAAAGCCTCACCTGATGATGCGAAAGCAAGAGGGTATTTAAACCAGGTTCGTCGTCGTGCTTTTTCAGACAACTTACACGATGTAAGTACTACTGGTGCCGCTTTATTAGCTGACATCTGGAATGAAAGAAGATTAGAACTTGCTATGGAAGGCGATCGCTTTTTTGACCTGGTACGTACGGGACAAGCTGCGGCAAAGTTGCCAAAATTTGTAACGGGTAAGCACGAAGTATTTCCTATACCTCAGGATGAAGTTACTCTTGCGGGGCTGAAGCAAAACCCGATGTACTAATCATTAATACCACTCACAATCAATAAAACGATCATGATAAAATTTATAAAATATCTAATACCGGTTTCCCTCTTTATCCTCTTTATAGCAGGATGTAAAAAGGAGGTGTTTGACGATACCTCATTTGTTGAAAATGGCGGAGCTCCGGCAGGGCTAGGTGTGCTCTATGAGATTACACAAGATAATAGCGGGCTCGTAACCATAACTCCAAACGGAGAAAATGGCGCAGTGTACCAGGTGTTTTTTGCAGATGGCAGCACCCCTGCTTCTGCTAGTATGAATGCAGGAGAGAATGTAAAGCATACTTATAAAGAAGGAGTGTATAATGTAAAAATTATAGCAACTTCTATCACAGGAAAGGTTACGGAGATAACAAAACAACTTACGGTATCCTTTCGCCAGCCAGAAAATCTGGATTTTACAATAACAAAAGATGCAAATAACAATTATAAAGTTACCGTGAATGCTACGGCATTGTACGAAACAAACTTTAGGGTTTTCTGGGGCGATAATCCTAGCGATCCTGGTTTTGCTTTTCTGGAAGGTGTTGATGTATCGCACACATACGCAGCAGTAGGTACTTATTCTATAAAAGTTATAGCCTATAGTGGCGGTGCTGCTACCAGAGAGCTTATTAAAACAGTAACAATTGTAGATCCGGTTTTGATTCCTATAACTTTTGAGTCGCCTACGGTAGATTATACTTTTGGTGGTTTTGGTGGAGGTGCAGTAACTAGAATTGCCAATCCACAAAAAAATGGTATAAATACCAGTGACTTTGTAGGTAGAATGGTGAAAAGTGCTCCAGAGCCATGGGCTGGTGCTGTAATAGCGCTTGGAGCCCCTATAGACTTTTCTAGCAATAGGGTATTTCGCATGAAAGTCTATTCGCCAAGAATAGGTGCAAAAGTGTTATTGAAGGTTGAAAATCTTACTAACAATGGGATATTCTTCGAAAAAGAAGTTTCTACCACAAAGGCAGGAGAGTGGGAAGATATGTACTTTGACTATCGCACTATAGATGTAACAAAGTCTTATCAAAAAGTAGTACTCATATTTGATAACGGTACTCCAGGAAATGGTGGTGCTAACTTTACTTTCTTAGTAGATGATATTCGTTTAACGAATCAATTGCCTACTTCTTTACTTGATTTACCAGTAACGTTTGATCTTGCTGGCGTAAACTATAATGTAACTGACTTTGGTGGAGCATTCACTTTAGATGATGTAGATCCTACTATGGCTACAAATAAGATAAAGAAAACTACAAAAACTGCCGGTGCACAAACATGGGCAGGAACTACGATAGGAAGTGGCTTTACAAGCAAGGTGCCATTTATGGCAGCAGAAAAGCGAATGACTTTGAGAGTATATTCTCCCGCAGCAAATATCCCGGTAAGGCTCAAAGTTGAAGATAGAACAGATAATACTAAGTCTGTAGAAACAGAAGTGCGTACCACTGTAGCCAATGCCTGGGAGACACTTGTATTTAATTTTGGTATTCCTGCTTCGGGCACAGCCAACATTAATCTTGCTTATAATTACGATATGGCTTCTGTATTCTTCGACTTTGGTACAGCGGGCTCTGGAAAGGTTTTCCTTTGGGACGATCTTAAGTTTGGTGGGCCAGCAGGAACATCAGTAAATCTTCCTTTGACCTTTGAAAATGCAATATCGACTTACAACTGGGGAGACTTTGCCGGAGGAGTTGTTACGGTAATAGCCAATGACAGATCTGGGGGTATAAACACAAGTCCTCAAATCGGAAAAATGGTAAAGAATGCAGGACAAACTTACGGTGGTAGTTCACTTATACTAGATAATCCTATTGATTTTTCTACTATGAAGACGATGCGGATGAAAGTGTATTCTCCAAGAGTGGGAGCAAAAGTGCTTCTAAAAGTGGAGACGCTTACAATTCCGGCTGTAGGGTTCGAAATAGAAAAAACTACAACTGTAGCTAATGCATGGGAGGATATGACTTTTGATTATTCTGCTATCAACACAGGAAACAGCTGGCAGAAAGTAGTACTAATATTTGATCTTGGAATTATGGGAGATGGCACGCCAAACTTTACCTGGTGGTTTGATGATATTAGGCAAACAAACTAAAAGTTTATTAAAGTAAAACTTCAGACACAGAAAACTCATTACCCCGTAAAGGGGACAATAAATGAAAAAATAAATTTATGAAAAAGTATATAAATAAATATTTCTTGCTGGTTGCTGCGGTGGCATTTGTGCTCGTAAGTTGCGAGAAAGAAAAATATAGTCTTGGGGCGGTAACTGCACCCTCTGACCTTGCACTTACTTTGACGGTAGTGGGCAAAGATGCTGCTAATCCTAATGGAGATGGTACAGGGAAAGTAAATATTATCTCTACTTCTAAAAATGCATTGTCTTACACAATAGACTATGGAGACGGAACAAAAGAAGCTGTACAGGGAGGTTCAATCACGCACAAGTATAGTACTCCAGGTACCAATACATATACTATTACAGTAAATGCAGTAGGTACTGGCGGTGCCATTTCTACGGTGAGTAAGCAGGTAACTGTTCTTGTAAATTTTGAGATACCGGCAAATATAATGGCAGCATTAACAGGTGGCAGCAGCAAAGTATGGCAGATAGCAAATGATGTTCAGGGGCACTTTGGTGTAGGAAGAGCAGATATGTTTTGGCCTAATTTCTATGATGCTCCCCCTAATACAAGGGAAGCTTGCGCCTATGACGATGAACTTACATTTACCAAAACGCCTCTGGGACAGATTACTTTGACCTTAAATAACAAAGGACAGTCAATGTCAATAGGTGCCGCTACTGCCTATTACGGTTTTGCAGGGGGAGATGGTTGTTACCCGCTTGTGGTTCCTACCACAGCGCAGACGCTTATATTTAGTGATGCTACCTCAGCTTCTACTCCTGCAAATTCTACTCGTATCAAGTTTAAAGTGCCGGGCGGAAAAGGAATTTTAGCATTTGGAACCGGTGGAACAGAGTACGAGATTCTCAGTATAAGCAGTACACAGTTTCATGTTAGAAATATAGGTGCTGATGGAAATTCATGGTATCAAATATTTAAACTAAAATAGTTTTTTACGGTAGGTGTCCCGGATAGCTATCGGGACACCCACTGGAACTTTTCCGGGGCTTCAAATAACCGGGTCTTTTGATCACTCTAAAAGCTTTCTCATTATGCGATTATCATCTTCACTATTTATACTTTTTACCATGTCTCTGCTGGCAGCTTGCGGCAAAGACTCTGTCCCCTCTGCTGGCAACACTGCACCTACTAACTTGCAGGTACTTGCGAGCGTAGAACCAGGAAATACGGGTAACGTAAGTTTTACAGCTACCGCTACCAACGCTACAAGCTATGATTTTGATTTCGGGAATGGTGTTTTTCAAACCGTAGCTTCTGGTGCGGTTACGTATAAATATCCATCTGGTGGTACCTATTCTGTAAATGTAATTGCGAAAAACGGAACCGCTACAACCTCAAAAGCTATCAGTGTGACGGTAACCGTCGCTCAATCTCTAGTATGGTCAGATGAGTTTAATGGCAATGGTGCTCCTGATCCCGCAAATTGGGGGTATGACATTGGAGCTGGTGGCTGGGGCAATGCAGAACAGCAATATTATACAAACAGGCCAGAGAATGTCGTACAACAAGGCGGTGTTCTTAAAATAATAGCAAAGAGAGAAGCTTATCAGGGTAGCCCATGGACCTCTGCCCGCATACTTACAAAAGGAAAAGTAAATATGAAATACGGCAGGGTAGAGGTAAGTGCAAAATTTCCTGCAGGCGTAGGTACCTGGCCTGCGATATGGATGTTGGGCAGCAATATTGACCAAACGCCGTGGCCAGGTTGTGGGGAAATAGATATAGCAGAACACCTTGGTCGAGATCTCAACAAAATATATGGTACCCTCCATTACCCTGGTAACTTTGGAGGCAGCGCTAATGGAAATACTACTACGATTGCAGGTGCTACCACGGGTTTTCATAAGTACACATTACAATGGGATGCCACTTCTATAAAAATGGGAGTAGACGGAGTTGTATACCATACAGTAGCAAACTCCTCTTCTATCCCGTTCAACCAGAATTTCTTCTTCATACTTAATATGGCCATAGGCGGCAACTTTGGTGGACCTACTGTAGATCCTGCATTGAATAGTGCCACTTTTGAAGTTGATTACATAAGGGTTTACAATAACTAAGTAGATAGCATTTCTATTTTGTCTTCAATCCTATAAGATTTTAAAAATCTTATAGGATTTTTTTTATCAGCTCTATCCTTAGAGTTTAGCGAAGGATCTCTAAGGATGTATAATACTAAGAAGACTTCAGTCTTCATGCTAGTATTGCAGTAAATACTGTGAAGGTTTTCGCTTTATTATTACTCTTTCACTGCTTCTAAAGTAAGGAGACAGGAGTCTCCTTCTTATTTGCAAATCCGTAGAGCGCTACGCTGAACTCTACGGATAATATGCAAACTTATAAGGTTTCAAAAAAACCTTACAGGTTTGCTAGAGTGCTGTCTGATTCTCAAAAATATAATGCAGATCTTGCACAATCAATGCTGCAGCGGCCTTCTCTTTATCATTCCGCCTTTTG
>JBBKWE010000262.1:0-4616 GCA_037968795.1 Ferruginibacter sp. | reverse complement strand
ATTCCTTATTGTGCACAGTAGCCTTTTCTGCTATTGCTTATATTCATTTTTCAACAAAAGACAAGAATTCATTCCTTAAGCGAAAAAATCTTGAAACTGTTTTTTCTTACATCATATCTGCCGCGGCTATTTTCCTGCTTTATAATTCATTTAAGCTAGAAATAGATTCATACTGGAACCAAAGATATAATGCTTCAATGATAAATATCATAGATAAAAAAGAGGGGTACAACACTGCGATTTACAACGCAGACTATCTGCACTACAGCACTGTGATAGGCTCTATGTACAGTTTACTTTTTGGTTCTATTCTTATACTTTGTAATACTAAATGGATAAAAAATAAGACGGTTGCTCTTTTCTCTATAGCTATCTCGGTATTGTTTGTTCTGGCTTTCCTATCGCAGGGGCTATACGCTCTAGGGTATTTGCGGAGCGATTATCTACAGCAGACAGACGCAAAATATTTCTCCCATTCCGCATGGAGCATAGGCATTAAATACATTGCCTTACTATTTGTAGCGCCGGTAATACTAAGCATTTACAGACAGATACAGCAAAGCTACATGGAAGCACATAAGCCGCTTCTCAGAGTTGGATTTGATTTACTGCTTCATAGTACGATTTTGTGGATAGCAAATAGTGAGCTCATCGCTATTCTTGAAATACAGGGCGTACAAAACGCAGATAAACTGGCAATAAGTATCTTTTGGGGAATTTACGCTTTGCTATTAATAGGCATGGGTATTTACAAAAACAAAACACACTTGCGCATTGCCGCATTCGTTCTGTTTGCGGCCACACTCATAAAGCTATTCTTTTATGATATTGCAGAGCTAAGCACCATAGCAAAGACAATAGTTTTCGTAACGCTCGGCATCCTGTTACTTATCATTTCATTTCTTTATAATAAATTTAAGCACCTGATATCTCCGACAGATGAAACTTAAACCACTCTTTATATTACCAATGCTCTTACTGGCACAGTGTTGCGTTGCACAAACAAAAGGCTATCAGTATAAAAGAGCTTTATCGCAAAACACAGAAAGCTGGAACAAAATAGAATTACCGGTCGTAATCTATGGGCAAATAACCCCTGACCTCCGAGACCTTCGTATTATAGGAACTACGGCTGATGACAAAACTGTGGAAGCACCTTATATTTTGTCTGGTAATGCCGGCAAAAGTGCCGCTTCACTATTGCAATTTGAAATAATCAATAAATCTTCTACAGATCGTGGCTATTATTATAGTTTCCGTGCAAAAAAGCAATCGACGATAAATACTATAAAACTGACCTTTCTGGAACAGAACTTTGATTGGAAAATAAAACTAGAGGGCAGTACCGACCTTCAGAACTGGTTTACAGTTATAGAAGATTATCGCATCGTTTCTTTAGATAACGAAAAGGTAGATTTTACCTTTACAAATATAATTTTTCCCGAGTCAGAGTACAAATACTATAGGATTTTTATTCCCGCAAGCAAACAACCTTCTCTAATCACGGCTGGTTTTCAATACAGCAATCAAATGAAAAAAAAACTTACGGAGTACCCTGCTTTTAGTTTAACAAAAGAAGTTGATGAAAAAGCCAAACTGTCTGTTTATTTTGTAACCCTGCCTCATACGATCCCCCTGGCCGCAGTAAAAATAGAAGCTGCAAACAAAATTGATTATTACAGAATAGTAAATATTGAATACCTGGTAGATAGCATTAACTCAGAGAAAGGCTGGATCTACAATTACAGAACAATAACCAGCAGCATGCTTACTTCCGTAGATAGCAGTGCGATAAAAGTACCAGAAACTTTTACCAGAAATCTAAAAATAACAATTGAAGAAAATGACAATGTTCCTCTTGACATACTGAACGTAAAAGCCTATAGCTATCGGCATGAGCTTTTTACAAGAATAACAACCCCTGCCAGATATTCTCTCTATTATGGAAATGAAAATGCTACAAAACCTATTTACGATCTTGAAAATTTTGAAAATAAAATTCCCGAGAATATGCCATTCCTTACTTTGGGAAATGAACAGAAATTAATTACTGATAAGAATGATAATAGTATCAGCATCATAAACAAGTGGTGGCTGTGGACTGTGTTGGGCGTTGTAATGCTACTTCTTCTAGTATTTTCCTTGAAGATGCTACGGGAGGGGAAAAGCTAGCCCTCTGACCTGCAAAGGAGTAATTCTGATTTATAAAAACAAGGCCTGCTCGCAAGTCTTGTACGACGGGAGACATTGCAGACGACCAGCTTATACCACCGCTGTGCAGACGCAAGCTTCGGACGGCAACATTGCCCAGGAAAAAGCCGCACTGTCGAAAGACAGTGCGGCTTTAAATATTTCAAAAATTATTTTAGTTTCCTTTCGCCAAATTTGCCTGCACAATTAAATTGTCAAGCACTTTTACGGTTTGGTCTATATAAATATCTGACTGAATCGCTTCTATAAACTTAGCGCTTCTATCTTTGTTTTCTTTATTCTTATCTATATTTTCTTTGTCAGATACTAAACTAGTTACATTTAGTTTTTTATCGAGCTTGTACAAATCACCTATCTTCTTCACTGCTTCCTTCCTCTGCTTTAAATCTTCTTTGTACTCATCTATCTGTAATGAATAAGACTTGTCCATATTCTTTTCCAGCCACATTGCTTCTCTTTTTATTTTGCTAAAAGTACTATCAGCATTGGCCTGAAAATTTGCTTGTGCTATAACAGGGTTTGCACTATAAGTAGTATTCCAGGTACTGTAATCGGCCTTTTCTATTTTATCATATTTAAGCGCATTAGGATTATCCTTTTCTCTTATTTTTAAATACTCCAAACGATCTGGCAGAATAATATCTGGAACTACACCTCTCTGCTGTGTGGCATCACCATTTATTCTATAAAACTTTTGTAGAGTTAGTTTCACTGTTCCTAAGTCTTCTTTTGGCTCCTCTTTGGAACCAAATAAGCCGGCATTACTTTCCGGATTGAGTGGAATATTTCTTTGAACAGTTCCTTTTCCATAAGTGGAACTACTACCTATGACAATTCCACGGTGGTAATCCTGTATAGCCGCCGCAAATATCTCAGAAGCTGATGCACTCGTCTCATCTACCATTACTGCCAGCGGGCCATCCCATAGCGTACCTCTATCTCTGTCGCTCAGCACCTGTGGTTTTGTGTCACGGGCTTTTACCTGGCAGATAGGTCCCTGGTCTATAAATAAACCTACCATCTGCACCACGTCATATAGGGAACCCCCACCATTGCCGCGAAGATCCATTACAATAGCATCTACTTTTTCTTCTTTTAATTTTACAATTTCTTTAGCCACATCTACCGCACATCTTGGTCCTTTAGGATCATCAAAATCTGCATAGAATTCTGGCAGGTATATATAACCTACTTTATTCTTACCGTTTACAATCGCAGACCTGGCAAAAGTAGCTTCCAACTCTATCTTTTCTCTTACCATGCTCACGGTCTTCTCTATTCCTTCTATGGTGCGCAGGCCGAGTGTAACTACGGTACCATTAGCACCCCTAATAAGCTTTATGGCTTCTTGTATATCATAGCCACTTACATCTACCATCATATTTTTGCCTTGCCCTACTTTTATGATTATATCGCCTTCCTTTACCTCGCCGCTCTTCCAGGCGGGCATTCCAGTTACAAGAGAAGCTATTTTCACACCATCGTCATCTTCTATTAACTGAGCTCCTATACCAAAGAAATTCCCTCTCATACTTTCATTGAATGTACGAAGATCTATGGGTGGAAAATAATTACTATGCGGATCCATTGTAGTTGTAATGGTGTTCACAAACTTGCCAAAATTGTAATCAGATGTTTCCCTGTTCTTGCTGGTCGTAAAGTATCTATCCATACGAGCTTGTATAGCTTCACGGGCTTCTGTTTCCAGCATATAATCTGTCTTTGTCTTTATACTATCTTTTGCCTTTGCATTTGTTCTTGCATTTTGCAGGTCAATATACTTATCAAGGGTAATCCACTTTAAATATTGACGCCAGGTATTTTTTCTTTCTAGATCCGTTGTGGGATAATCTGTAGTTTCAGGATTAAGGTTAAGTTCCTCTTTTATAGTAAAATCAAAAGGCTTAGCTAGTATCTCCTTATAGATAGTAGACAATTCTGACTGACGCTTCGTGTACATTTCATTGATAGCATAAAATGACTCCAAAGGAGCGCCGTGGATTTCATCATCTATTTTATCCTGATATTTCTTAAGAATTTCCATGTCAGATTTCAAAAATATCTTCTTATCACCATCAAGATCCTCTATGTATTCTTTATATACATCTTTGCTAAAGGCATCATCTATCTTCTTAGGGCTGTAGTGTCCTTCTTCAAGAAGAATTCCTACATTCTTCATTATTTTAGCGTATCGTGTAACAGGTTCTTCTTTGTCCCCATTATTTCCCTGGCTTTTAAAAGCTATAAAAACACCAGCGGCTATAAGTATAAGAATGAATGGAAATATTCGTTTATTCATAATAATTTTTGCAATTTGTTGCATGTGGTAAAAATAACGTAAAAAAGCGCTATGGGTGAAGCCGCTTATACTATAATTAAAATAATTTTTTGTTAAACAGAATAAT
>JBBKWE010000261.1:0-16538 GCA_037968795.1 Ferruginibacter sp. | reverse complement strand
CGAGGCTTGCCGCAGGGCTGGAATTGTTGCTGTGTCCGCCCGGCAACTGAAGCCGATTGAAAAACTGATGATGAAGTTAACAACTAAAAGCCAAATAGAATTCGGTCAAGCCCGATATTAGCTGATAGTAGCGCAACAGCCGATTGTTATTACGTCCGCCAGCCTTGCGGCAAACCTTTTGTTGGGCGTTTGTGCCGCTTTCACTATGTTGTTGTAACTACCAAGTCTTTTCATTTTGTTGCATTTTTAGTAAAGTGCTTTTAAATTCTTCTATATATTTTCCTGTTGCAAGATTAATTGCTTTTGCTTCATATTTCATTGCTTCATTTGTCTGCCCAAGTTTATATAGTAAGTTAGCGTATGTATCAAGATATAAAGCATTATTAGATTTTCTCAGCCTTTCAGCACTCCAATTCAAAACCTTTTTTAACAAATCATTGTCGTCAGTACTTTTAAAAACCTGCCACGAATAATTATTAATATTGTCAATTTTTTCTTCAAAATTTTCGCTGTTGTCTAAATAGCTTTGAATACTTTTGAGGAATTCACTAACATTTGGTTTGTCATAATAATATTTGGTAGAGGCCCTGCAGAAAACTATGGAGTCATATTCATTGTATGCTTTGTACTTCTTTGTATAATCAACCTTTGCTTGTTCAATTGCATTCGTATTTCTGCGATATCTATACTCAAATGCCATAAAATCAAGTTCCTCATATAACATATCGATTAATTTGGCGTCAATTGTTTTTTCGCCAAAAACTTCATACCATTCATTCTTATTTGTGAATAGATTTTTAAAACAGAGGTCATCGATTTTCTCTGCAAACTCAAGAATAATTTTGCCATTGTCCTTGTTAAATAATTTATTGCCTGGGTAGGCTTCAATAAACTTTTGTAAAACATTTACAGAATCTTGAAATCCGAAAAGTTGTCCAGACGCTAAACGTAGAGAATAAACTAGTCGTCTGATAAATTCAGGTTTTCTGTTTCCTTCTTTAAATTCTTCAATAAGAGTATAAACCTGTCTTTTACCATTTAAAACATCTTTCAAATATTTTACCACCCCTGTTGTATCCATATTGTACACCTGCTTATTTAATACTTTTCCTGTTTTGCTGAATATAAGATGTGTCGGGGTTTGAAAAATTGTAAACTGTTTCTTTAAACTGTCTAAGAAGGATTGACTAACTTTTGTAAACATATAACCACTTTCGTGGTATGTGTCCATTTTTAGGTTTAGCAAAATGAACTTTGATGTTACGAAGTTCTTAATCTCTTTATTGAAGAAAAATATATTGATTTAAATAGTCACTACCACTTTTTTCTGTTTCTGTGCAGTAGATGTAAATAAATTTGTTCTGAGTTTGAGCTTTTTGGATTAAGTCTGGCCAACCACTAATAGAATCAATAAAGATTTCGTGCAATTCTTTATTCACTTTAATAATATGCTCTCGTGTTTGAGCGTATGAATTAAAGGAAATGGTCAAAGCAAAATAAAGAAATAGCAATTTCATTTTGTCTGTTTACGGAATGTCGGTTGGCATAACGCCCAACGAGCGGGGCTTGGCGAAGTGGGGGATAGTTGTTCCGTCCGCCCCGGCCATTTGAAGCCCAATTTATAATTAAATGTTGAAATGTCAAACTAATGCCTGGCAGATCAATAAAACCACCTACCCCGTCACCCATTGAAACAAAAATCCCGCAATTAAATTAGCATAATTACCAATAAGGTTACTGAGCACACCTAATAATATCCCCAGAGATACCAGGCTTGGGTGAAATGCTGATGCTACCACAGATGCCGATGCGGGCCCGCCAATATTGGCCTGGCTGCCTATGGCAATGTAATGCCAAGGCGCTTTTAATAATTTTGCACCTACCAATAAAATGATAAGGTGAATGAGTAGCCATATAATGCCTATAACAAAAAAGGCTGCGTTTATTTTTACATTTTGCAAATCTAGTTGTAACCCTATTGTGGCTATTACAAAAAACAACATAGCATTGCCCAACATGGTCCAGGTGCAAATGGTGCTTTTAAATAAATTTGTAAATGAAAGCACCACCCCAAAGCTGGTAGAGAATAGAATGAGCCACAAGGATTTTTTTCCGAGGAAAGACCAGGGGTTGGTATCATTGGTACCGAGCGTTTTTAAAAAATGGTCTGCACATAAGCCAGAGAGGAGTATTACCAAGGCATAAGTGAGCGCAAGTAGTACCCAAAGTTTTAAAGGTGGGAGGCCTGTTTTTTTCTCTTTTTTTGCTGTGCTTTCCGCCTCGTTGTCTATCATGTCATAGTCTATGGCATCTGTGCCGGTAAGCCACTGGTTTATCTTTTTGTGAAACTTGACAGAGTATAGTAAAAAGATGAGCCAAAGATTTTGCAGGATTACATCAGAAGCAAGGGAGGTTAAAAATAATTCTTCGCTGCTCCCATATACTTCTTTCATGCTTAGTTGTCCGGGCGTTCCATTTATCCAGCTGCCGGTGATGCATACCAATCCTCGCCATGGCGCATCTCCACCTTGCTGTACTAGCAACTCCGGATTAAAAAGTCCTACTATCTTTAAGGCAATTGGCCCACCTGTTACGATGCCAATGGTACCCACTAAAAATACTAGTAGCCCTTTTTTTGTTACTCTAAGCAGGTCGGGTATGTGTATGATGGCGGTGAGCATTATTAAACTCACCGGCAGTATCGTATTCATAGCCAGAATACGAATGCCGTTGCCGGGTTCTACGATTCCTGTATTTGTAGCAATGGTAGGGAGTAAGTACAATAGTAGGATAGGTGGCACCCATTGATATATCTTTTTAAAGAAGCCGCTTTCTTTATTATTGCTCCAAATTACGAATGCGGTTATCAGAAATACAAGCAAGAGGGATGGTAGTTCTTTGAGCATAATTATTTTGTTGAATATGGAACAGAAAACATGCAAAATTCTCTTCACTAGTCTCTATAATCCAATGCCGGTTTTCTATCGCCTATTAAAGGAATGTATTTAAAATTTTCGCCCCTTGCTTTATTCCATTCTTCTTTTGCTTTGGCTATAATAGCGGGAGTGTTTAATAAATCTATTCCGGTGAGGGTCATAGCTTTTGCCGCTACCATCATTCCCTTCGTGCCTATTTCTGTACCACCGCAAGCTACTGCTTGCCAGCTATGCGCAGGTGTGCCGGGCACCCAGGTGGCTACACGCAGCCCCACTGTAGGTACTTGCCAGCTTACATCTGCCACATCAGTAGAGCCGCCGCTTCTGTTGTCGTCGTCCATCATTTCATAGGGTTCTACATTTTCGGCGCTTTCCAGCGCTGGTTTTGAACTAATAAACGATTCTTGTAATTTTTTACCAAAGGCTATTTCTTCTGTAGTGTATTTTACGCCGCCTACCTTTCGTAGGTTACTATACATTACCCTGCTCAATGCATCTACAGGTAGTACCTCATATACACCACCTATTATTTCGTACTTCATGGTAGTGCCAGTACCTAGGGCAGCACCTTCTGCAGTTTTTACCAGCCGATCAAATAAGGACATCAAAACATCCCTTTTAGGGTGTCTCATATAATAATATACCTCTGCAAAATCCGGGACAACGTTAGGCGCTTTGCCACCGGCTGTAATGATGTAGTGCATTCTTGCATCAGATGGCATGTGCTCTCTCATCATGTTCGCCATATTGTTCATGCCCTCCACGGCATCTAAGGCACTCCGCCCTTTCTCTGGCGAGCCCGCTGCATGTGCAGAGATGCCATAGAAGCGAAACTTCGCCGTTTTATTGGCGAGGGAAGTGTAGGGATTAGCTTTGTTCTTACTGTCTGGGTGCCAGTGCATCACTACATTCACGCCAGTAAATAAACCTTCTCTTGTCATATATACTTTGCCACTACCGCCTTCTTCTGCTGGCGTACCAAAAACTTTTATAGTGCCGCTTAATTTATTTTTCTGAATATAGTTTTTTAGCTCTATGCCTGCTGCAGCGGAGGCTACGCCAAATAAATGATGACCACAACCATGTCCTGCATCTTTGCCCGCGTTTGCATTTTTCTCCGGCGATGCTTGCTGAGATAAGCCGGGCAAAGCATCAAATTCTGCAAGGATTCCTATAACAGGTGAGCCGCTGCCGTAAGTGGCCATAAATGCTGTGGGCATACCTGCCACCCCTGCTTCTATGCTAAAGCCATTATCTTTTAATGTTTGTTGTAGGAGCGCAGAACTTTTCACTTCTTGAAAACCTACCTCAGCATAATTCCAAATCTGCAAAGCCCGCTCTTTATAGTAGCTATACCGGCTGTCAAGATTTTTTATGCTCTCCGCTTTCTGAGTATCTTCTTTTGTTTGCGTTTTGGTTTTTTGAGCAAAGGCTTCTGTTGTGGAAAGCATGCTTATGCTGAATAGTACAAAGGATAGTACATAAATTATTTTCATTTCTTGTATAATTTAAAAAGTGTTTTTAAAAATGATTTAGCTGCAACTCGTCCTTTACGATCTATCGTTTCTCTGCTGGTATTATCGCCTACTTCGTAGGTGACAGATTCTGCATTGTAGTAGTTGTAAAAATAGCCTTTGCTCACAAAGCTTTCTATTTTTGCCGCTGGTCTTATGTTTAGTTTTCTCATTTGTAATTGCTTTTCCATTTCTAAGAGCGTACCATCCATAAGCCCCGGCAGATTAGACTTTTTGGTAACGATATTTGTATAAAAAATATCATCCCAGGTAGAATGAAAATCTATAAAAAATAAAATTTTTGAATCGTTTGCTGTTGTTGAGCTATCAATTAAATGATTGACTTGTTTCGTTTCTGGTTGGTTTTGCTGCAGCCAATCTCTGTTCAAATCTATACCTCCTGCACTATGGCGCCAATGACCGTCATCTACACCATCTGGGTTCATCATTGGTACAATGTAGGTCGTAAATATTCTTCTGTACTTTCTACTTATATTTTTGCTGGATAATAATTCATTTACAAATTGCTGCATGGCAAAATACCCGGTTACTTCTGGTGGGTGCTGCCTGCTTAGAATTACTATAGAAGGCTTATTTTTTTTTGCTTTGCCAATGGTTAAATAAGGAATCGCTTTGCCGTAAGTGGAATATCCTGCTATGCCTTCTTTAATTTTTTTATGCGGCAAGTTATCAATCCAGGCTTGCACATCTTTGCTGCTTACAATTTCCTGCGCAGCAAGCCATAGCGTATCGTTTTTATTTACGGTAACCTTTACATTGGCAGAGGAAGGCATAGATTCGTTTCCAAATTTTGCCTTACCTGGATTTATGTATTGCACGTCAGAGGAATCTGCAGGTTTCCAGTTTTTTCCGTTGTTACTTATTTTGGGGTAATAGCGATGCTTACTTTGCTCATAAGTTAACTCAACAGTTATTTTCTTATTTGTGCCGGAAGTTATGTAAAATGCATACCAGGGACTTGCATTGATGGGGTAGTTTTCTGCACTAATGTGTACTGTGAAAACGGAATCATTTTTTTGACTCACTTTATTAAACCTCCCTGCCAGAAAATCACAGCTGAATTGAATACCACTTTTTTCAAAATAGAAAGTTCTCTGTTCTATCTTTTTTATCGGCTGATTTACCGTTTTTATTTCTTGTGCAGGCTCTTGTCCTTTAAAGGTTTCTACCTGCGAAAAAACAGGGTCAATGCCTGTAAAAAGCATTGACCCTATTAATAATAATTGTATTCTCTTTTTGTAAAGATTCAAATCCCTTCAATTTTAATTTTGAGCAATTCTAATGGCTATTTTTTTATAATTTTCACTTGCCCCCACTGTACTGTTACCGTCTAGCTGTAAGTGCAATTCACGGGGAATTGTACTTGATACACCGGGGTTTAAAACAGTTACAACCACCTCGCCATAGCTGCTGTTTGCCGGAATGGTAAACGTGCCAGAAGTAGTATAATGGGTGCCAGCCGCAGCGAGTTGGCTAGGCGAATTAGGCGTTACCGTTATAGCAGCATAAGTAAATGAAAGTGGTGCTGTCTGCTGTGGTCCTACCAGGTTAACTCTTAATCTTATTACTGGGTCTAGCATAGATCTTGTGATAAGCGGATCTATAGTGGCCCCAGAGGTAGTTTCTGCCCTTCCAAATTTTGGATGGCGGGTTAGTATCCTGTATGTAAATGGAGATGTGGCGGAGTTAATGGTAGCTGCATCAAATTCAATTACAGTAGCAGGCGTAAATTGTAGCAAGTCGTCTTTAATACAAGAACTTAATGTAAGCAAGCTCAAGGTGAGCAATACAAATAATATTTTTTTCATTTTAATTATATTTGAGAGTTCTTAATAACCGAAATTCTGAATAAGGTTTGCGTTTCCATCAACTTCGCCTAATGGGATTCTAGCATTGTATCTAAAATCTGTAGCGGGTAGGTTTACTGCTGGCAAAACTTTAGAAATGGCTAATCCATTACGCTTCATATCAAAGTACCGCTGCCCTTCGTAAGTAAATTCTAAATATCGTTGCTTTAGAATTTCATCTATTAGCGGCTGTCCGGATAATTGTGCACCAGCTACAAAACCCACGATACGGTTGCTACGGAGTGTATTTAAGTCTGCCCATGCATTTGTTTCATTTGCAATTCCGCCGATTTTTGCTCTTGCTTCTGCTCTATTCAGGTATAACTCTGCCCATCGAAGCACTGGAATATTATCCAATCCCGGAGAGCCTGATTTTCCTATAAATTTTGTACACTCTATCCATCTACCACCACTCGCTACCGTGCCCAGTTCAAACAACTGATTTCTTACATCTGCAGACTTTGTAATTACCGGAATTGTAGTGGTACCAAAGCCGAGGTTAGTAGTGCTAGGTGCGGGTACCGTGCTTATTCCCAGGGCTGCCAATAATTTAGCATTAGGTACTAGTGGCCCAAATCCTCCATTGGCAGTAGAACTTGTTTGTCCGAGATTTGCCGCAGAGCCAAAATTGTTTAACGCTCCATGTAAGGTCACTGCAATACTGCCTATTACTTCTTGTGGGGTAGCAAATCTTACCTCAAAAATAGATTCACTATTCGTTACAGCTCTCCAGCCACTCACATAGTTAGTTGTAGAAGCCAAGCTGCCTATTCCTGCGGTGGCTATTGCAGCGGTCGCAAACGAATCTGCCCGCACGAAATTCCCTTCGTATAGGGCTACTCTGGAACCTAGTGCCAGAGCAGATAATTTGCTAGCAAAATAAACCCCTTTATTGCTGCTGGTCAGCACCACGGCTGCTCTATTCAAGTCTGACATAATCTGGGCATATACCGCTGCTGTAGTAGCTCTCGATGGAAAGTAGCTAATGGCAATTGCGCTATTATTAAAACCTGTTGTAGATAGTACAACACCGCCTCTCTCTTGTCCAGGAACTGAATAAGTAGGAATGTATGCGTATGCTTTTACGAGGTCAAAATAAAGCAATGCTCTCAAAAACTTTAATTCTCCTTCCCATCTTGCGAGCAAAGTTGCTGTAACTCCTGGTACCGAATTCATATTATCCAACACGAGGTTGGCTTCATTGATGGCACGGTAGGCATCACTCCAGTTTATCATGTGGTTAGTAGTACTTCCTGCCGCAGGGTTATTCGCATTTTCGTTAGTAAATCGGTTGCCTCTGCCATTGGAGAAAATAAGGTCGCCCATTGCTTCTGGTATTACAAACATATCCCTACCATACATACTAGAGGCTTTCAGGCGGGCATAGACGCTATTAATAGCAGCTTCTGTACTGGGGATAGAGGCAAATGCCTGCGACGCATCCAGCGACTGGCGAGGATTAATGTCTAATTTTTTATCGCATCCGGTAAGCAAAGCTGCTACCAAAAATGCTGAAATCAGGTATTGAAAAAACTTCTTATTCATTTCAATTATTTTTTAGGTTAAAAACCAAGTTGTACACCAACTGTCATGTTTTTTGATTGAGGGATTACGGTTGCATTACCTCCGGTAAATTCAGGATCTACCCCTGGCCATTTTGTATATGTCCAAAGATTTACACCCTGCACATAAAATCTTGCCGATGTAAGTTTTGCTCTTTTTATTATTTCCTGAGGGAAAGAATATGCTAGCGTTACCTGCTTTAAGCGGATGTAATCTGTCCTGCCGTAGAACCTGGTTCCTGTATTCCAGCTGGCAGCCCCCTGGTCGCCCGTAGCATCGTTTGGGCGCGGAACGAAAGTAACTTGCCCTGGCGTGGTCCATCGATTGTCATAAAAATATTTTAGACTATTCTGGTTAGCAAATCCTAAACGAGCTTCTTGTTGCAGCTGGGTATCAAATCTCCTGCGACCATACTCGTACTGAAAAAAACCAGTAAGAGAAAGCCCTTTGTAAGAGAAGGTATTGTTCCAGCCCCCGTATTTTGTAGGATTAGCACTCCCAAACAATATTCTATCATCTGCGGATGGATTATAAGTAATGTTACCATTCTTATCTAACCAAATGGTGCGACCGGTTGCAGGATTTACACCTGCCCATATATTGGTGAAGTTTCCATTGATAGGGCTTCCTACTCTGGTGGCAGGGTCTCCAGGGAATATTTTCACCGTATCGTATAGTTTTACAACTTCATTCTTTATAAATGTAATGTTGAAAGAGCTTTCCCATTTGAACTTACCATCCAAAGGTTTTACATTAAGCAAGAACTCCAAACCCTGGTTTCTTACCTGACCGCTATTTTGCGTAATACTGCTAAAACCAGTTGTAGAATAAAGGTTGCGATCTAGGAGCAGGTTTTTATTCAACCGATCAAAAGCATCAAATACAAATGTGATTCTGTTTCTAAACAAACCTAAATCTACCCCTATATTATGCTCTGCTCTAGTTTCCCAGGAAAGGTCTGGATTGCCCAGCTGAGATGGGTTGATGGTGGGATTATTGTTATATACATTTGTAGCACCGTAGAGCTGGCGAGATGCAAAATTTCCAATTTGATCATTCCCTGTTTCACCATAAGAATATCTGAATTTGAGTTCTGATATTTGCTTGATCCCTTTTAGGAAAGATTCATCCCTGGCATTCCATGCAAATTGTACTGAAGGGAAATAACCATATTGGTTGTTTGAACCAAAGCGACTGCTACCATCTCTTCTCATCGTAAAGCCGGCGATATATTTGCTATTGTAATTATATCCCAGTCTTGTAAACTGTGACCAGGTAGCATAACCCGTCCAGGTTTCTGCTATCGCTACAGGAGTAGAGGCAGAACTAAGGTTTTGAAAATCTGCTGTAGGGAAAGTTTGTGCTACGGCACTTATAGATTGCCCTTCCTCATTTCTATACTCTATACCTACAAGGCCATTAACATTGTGCTTTGTGCCAAAAGTCTTTTTATAATTTAATACAGTATTTGTCAAGAAATTTGTATTCCAATTGCTACCCACTTCTCCTTGTCCATTTACACCATTATACTGTGCGCCTATAAGACGAGGATCCCAGTAGGATTTAGTTTGTGCAATCCTATAATCAAGCGCTGCCATAGAGCGTATGGAGAGATCTTTTGTAATATTATAAGTGCCTGCAAAGCTTCCTACCATTTGATTGGTTCTTGTCTTATTCTTAATTAAGGCAGAAGAAGCTACGATATTATTGGAGAATGTACTGAACCATGGTTCGCCTACTGCGCCTGCAAGATTGTAGAAACCTCCTGAAGCATTGTAAATAGGATTTATGGATAATATTTGCGTAGCAGCATACGCAGGATTGATGGTAAAGTTTCCTTCTCCTACCTGGCCAAAAGTGCCTGATTGTAGGAAGGTACTTAGGTTAATTTGCGACTCAAGTAGTAATTTTTTGGAAGCTTTGTGTGAAGCCTTTAGTAAAAAAGTTCCTCTCTCAAAGTCCGTAGGCTTAATGATAGACTCCTGGTAATTGTACGAGCCAGACATATATACATTCGTTGCCTGGCTACCCGCCGCCATAGACATCTCCAGGTTTTTCATTACTCCTTTTCCCCAGGTGGCATCTACCCAGTTAGTAGAAGGCAATGCGTTAATCTCAGCATCAGTAAGAGTAGGAGATAGGGCCAGTTCCCCAAGTACAGTAGCCCTGGCAGCGGCAACAGTTGTAACGCCACCAGTTTTATAAGATAGCCCTTCTGCTCTTGCAGTAACGTACTCCAAAGTGCTTATGGGGGTTTGTGTTTTTATAGGAGTTGCCTGGCCGTAGTACATATTAACATTGTACCTTGGTTTGCCGGCGATACCTTTTTTGGTGGTTACGATTACAACGCCACCGGCAGCTTTAGCACCGTAAATGGCTGCCGCCGCCGCATCTTTCAATACTTCTATAGATTCTATGTCAGCATTGTTTAAAAATGAAAGCGGGTTATTTTCTGTTCTGGAAGTTACCGTTGTAGAGGTAGAAGCACCAATTGTAGCGCTATTGCTGGAGTTTAACTGTACTCCATCTACAATATAAAGTGGTGAAACATTATAGTTAATAGAACCACTACCCCTTATTTGAACACTTATAGAGCCGCCGGGAATGCCACTGGAAGCTATCACAGATACACCAGCTGCCCTGCCCTGCATGGCTTGCGAAAAACTAGGCTGCGGCATGGTTGCTATATCTTTACCACCGATTTTTGTAATCGCGGCGGCAACGTCTTTTTTCTTTTGAATGCTGTACCCCACTACAATTGCCTCTTCTAACAACTTGTCAGAATTCTTTAGAGAAACATTGAAAGCGCTCTGCGTGCCAACTACTATTTCCTGCGCAAGCATATCTACTGAGGATATAACGAGCACAGCTGCATTTGAAGGTACCAAAATTGAAAAGGTGCCATCAGCCTTTGTGGCGGTACCGATTTTGGTGCCTTTTACTTGAACAGAAGCATTGGAAACAGCTGTTCCACCTTCGTCGGTAACCCTGCCGGTTACAGTCTTCTGCGCCATTAGTTGCACAGAAAAGACCATTACTCCAAAAAGGAGTAGTAATACTTTTTTCATTCAGTCTGGTTTTGGTAATTAATTATTTAAAGGCAAAAAAATTTAAGAATCCAAGGTTTCAATAAATTGAGAAACGACGGAAACAAAACAGTTAATAATTTCTTTTGGTAATTGGTTGTTAAAGGTTGAGAGTGTAAATATAGGGCTTTGGGGAACACAATTATTTTTTTTATAATATATTTTTTAGGCAAATTATTTTAAAAGTGACCCTCGTCAGGTTAATATATTTGTAATCAACAACTAACAGTATTATGAGTGTTTTTAAAAAAAATAATCTTTTTAAGTCCTAATGCTGTTAAAGTAGATTGCATTTCAGAGGAAGGAAGTAGGTGCGTGTCTTACTTTGGAATTAGGGTGATAAACGATTGTATTAGCAGCGGCATTTCGTAAGTTGCTGAAGCGAAGCATAACCCTCAGAAAAAGATAGAGTAAGAGGCGAACATTTTCGAAACTGTAGGACTTGTGAGGACGGTGTAAATTCTTCGCTTTTATTATTTGCTTGTATAGCGAAACATCCTATCCACCATGAATTTTTCGCCATTCTACCGTGCTATCGGCTCTAAGTTTTATTACAAAAGTTTTGGTGCTCAATATAAAATCTCCAAATTTCTTTTCTCCAATTTTGTAATACAGATGCCCGTCTTCTGTTCTATCTGGCTTGCCTAACAGCTTGATTACCTCCTGATAATTCATCTGCTTCAATGGCACACTGTCTATTAAGTTTTGAAGCATTTGATTTCTGTAAGGATAAATGTGATTTACTGATTCCAACCATTTTGCAGTAGTAAATGAGCCGTGAGCGAGAGAGGTATTCTTACTTTTATTGGTACAACTAAAAGCGAGAATTATTAGCGAGGTAAAAACAAGTAAATCAAGTCCTTTCATTTTGAGTATAAATAAGTTGACTTTACACTGATAGCTTTGGCAAAAAATGAATAGTTGGTAGGAAACAAAAATATTTTAATGGCAGGCATTCTTCAAGATTGACTTTTTATATGCGTAGCACAGGATGGTAAATAGTGATTTCCTAAATGAAGAAAATATCAATTCACAATCTTATTCGCACAGCTACTACTCGCAAAAGCTTCTGGCTTGGCTTTAAAGGCAAAGCCCATTCCCAGGATATACCCCATTGCTTCTTTAAGCGCCTCGTTGCTTTTGAATTGCGGATTGGTATTGATGTCTGCATGTACTTCCATGTCTACATCGTATTCTGTGAAGACCTCGCAAAGTTCGTAAGCTATTTCTATACTCTTGGCTACTTCTACCAGCATGCGTTCTTTTATGCTGTAATTTATACTGCTGTGTTCGTTGTGAATAAACATAAATCCACCTTGTCCTTCTCGCAGAAAAACAATGACGGTGGCAAATTCTGTGTCTTTACCTTTTACCTGGGAGTCCGTTCCTATACACACTTTCAGCTTATAGCCAGCAGCGGTTTCTCTTACAATCGCTTGGGTCACGGCATCTTTAATAGGAAGTTCTATGCGGTCACCATTAAATTTTCTCCAGAGCATAAATTTTGGGGTTTCCTAAATGTACGCAATAACCGTGGTTTAATTGGTCAAATTATAATATAGAAACGCCGCTAGCCTGGTGGGAGTGCACGCCGTGGCTTCCCTTAGTGTAAAGAACCTAATGCTTTACGTGTAAGTTTCTGCCTTAGCTTCTTGGTGGCAAACTAAAGACGAAAAACTAAAAACTGCCCTAGCGAGTCAGAGAATGTTGCTTTATCATTAATACATTCCGGTACTCAGCATCACAAGTGTACAAGCCCGTTGCGATTGTATTCCCTGCTCTGCAACTTTTGCTTCTAGTACTGCATTTTCTGTTCCTGGATTAAAGATGATGCGCTTTGGTTTGAGGGATAAAATATAATCGTAGTATTGCTCCTGATTTTTTGGGTTGAGATACAAGGTCACGGTATCTACCTCCTCTACTACTGGCGTGTCATTTTTTATGTCCAGGCCATTTATGGCCCCTTTCTTTATTCCTACCGGCACTACTTCGTGCCCATAGTTTACCAGTTTATTCACGGCAAGGTAACTGTACCGCTGTGGATTTGTGCTGGCACCTAGTACCACTGTTTTCTTTGAACTCATTTTATATTTTTTACGGTAAGAATCTACTTTTTAGTTCCGGCGTGGGAATCATGCAAGACTCTTGTTGTCCAAACCACTTATACCTGTTCTTTGCAATAATATTATACACGCCGTCTCTTATAAAGCGGGGCACAATAATGAAGCCATAAAGCCAGTTAAGCGGCGCAGAAAGCATTCTTACGGCCTGCAAGGCAGCAGAAGAACGTAAGTATACTTTCTTGTTATGGATAAAGACGAAGGAGTTAAACTGCGTTAGGGGTAGCCCATACTCTTGCAGCAGTGCTTGTCCTGATTCGCTTTGCAGGGATGCATATTTCAAGATAGCATCCTTATCCCGTTTTATAAAAAATTGTACCGCTCCGCTGCACAGATTACAGACTCCATCGAATAAAATGACAGCATGTTTTTCCGGTACTATATTATCAGGATACTTCATTTATTTAATCAGTTTCATAAGTTTACTTCCTACCCAGTTTTCTTCAGCTTTAGTAATAGTGTGCAAGATCTTATCTGCCTGGCTTCCCAGCTTTTGAATGTCCTTTATCATTTTTTTAAATGCTTTTATTTCCTCTGCATTTCCGGTATTTTCTACGTCTTGTAATTGCCCTATAAGTTTTATTATGGGGTCTAGTTCTCTTTTCTTTCGCTCAGAAATAATGAGGGTAGCTACCTTCCACATATCTTTTTCTGCTATAAAATATTCTTTTCGTTCGCCCCTTTTTGTTTGTCGCTGCACCAGTCCCCAGCTCACGAGCTCCCTTACATTCATATTTACATTGCCGCGACTGATCTGCAAAGTTTCCATTATTTCATCTTGGGTGAGGGCTTCTGTTTGTACAAGGAGCAGTGCATGCATCTGCGCCATTGTCTTATTGATACCCCACTGCGTGCCTAGTGCACCCCAGGTATTTACAAATTGCTGTTTAGCTTCTGTTATCTCCATAATACTAAAAGTACTACTTTTTCTAAACTTTCAGTAAGTATTGAAACGCCGTGTTTGTAAAAAAGCCTTTCCCCGCGAGAGAAAAGGCTTTTAATGATTTTATAAATTTCTTTTAAACCAGCATAGTTACCGGATTTTCAAGGAAACCTTTAAGCGTTTGCAGAAAAGATGCTCCCACTGCACCATCTACACTACGATGGTCGCAGCTGAGCGTTACTTTCATAAAATTTGACACTCCAAAGCCGTCACCTTTTTTCACTACTACCTCTTTAATTCGGCCTACTGCCAATATGCAACTATCTGGCGGGTTTATGATGGCGGTAAACTCTTCTATATCCATCATACCCAAATTGCTTATGGTAAATGTATTGCCACTAAACTCAGCAGGTTGTAATTTTTTATCCTTCGCTTTTTGGTAAAGCGATTTTGCTTCGCCTGCTATCTGAGAAAGGGACTTCTCATTGGCAAATTTTATCACCGGTACTATAAGGCCTTCTGGCAATGCAAGTGCAGAACCAATGTGAATGTGCTTGTTCTTTCTTATGTAATCACCCATCCAGCTACTGTTAGCATCTGGGTGTAGTGTCAATGCCGCTGCCGAAGCTTTAATCACCATATCATTAAACGAGATTTTTACAGGACTTACCGCGTTCAGCTGCGTTCGGGCAGCCATTGCATTGTCCATATTTATCTCCATGGTAAGATAGAAATGCGGGGCAGAGAACATACTCTCACTCAACCTACGCGCTATCACTTTACGCATCTGCGTAAGTTCTACATCTGTATGGCCTTCTTCTCCGTGCGTTATAAAGGCAGGTACAGCAGCCATAGCACCTTGCTTACTTTCCTCTTTTTTCTCCGGTGCAGCAGCTGCTTTTGCGGCCGGTGCTTTATAATTATCTATATCTTTTTTTATAACTCTACCACCGTCTCCGCTTCCCTCTATGCTACTGATGTCTATACCTTTTTCACTAGCAAGTTTTCTAGCAAGCGGCGAGATTTTTACTCTTCCGTTGCTAGTATTTTCTGTGACTGCTGGGGCAGACTCCGTTGCAGTTACTTTAGTTTCAGCTTTCGTTTCAGTAGCTGGAGCAGCTTCATTGCTGCTTGTGGCAGGAGCGCTATTGGCACCATTTTTTTCTGCCTCTACGTAGGCACTTACATCAGTTCCTTCTTTTCCTACGATGGCAATGATTTCATTTACCTGCGCTGCTTTTCCTTCTTCTACGCCAATGTACAGTAAAGTGCCTTCTTCATATCCTACTACTTCCATGGTAGCTTTATCGGTTTCTACATCTGCAAGAGAGTCATCGGCTTTTACTTCATCACCTACTTTCTTGTTCCAGGTTACGATTTTTCCTTCCGTCATAGTATCGCTCAGTAGTGGCATACGAATTTCTTTTGCTCCTTCTGGAAGGGCTACTTTTTCTTTGCCGCCACCAGAATTAGTTTCTTTTCCCTCCGTCTCTTTTTTATCTTCTTTCTTGTCTTCCTTTTTCTCTTCTTTTGCAGCCGGAGCAGCGCCATCATTTGCCCCCTCTAAAGCTGCTTTGTAGTCTTCGCCTTCTTTTCCTATTACAGCAAGTACGCCTTCTACTTTTGCAGCCTTACCTGCCTCTACGCCTATGTATAAGAGAACGCCTTCGTCGTAGCTTTCCAGCTCCATTGTTGCCTTATCTGTTTCTACCTCTGCCAGTACGTCGCCGGGTTTTACTTTATCACCCACTTCTTTAAGCCAGGAAATTATTTTTCCTTCTTCCATCGTATCACTCAGTCTGGGCATGCGTATCACTTCTGCCATAATATGATTTGTCTTTTTAAGTACTCGTTATTGTTAAAGTTGCCCGAAAATACGGCAATTTGACTAAAGTGAGAAAGGCGCATTCAAATAATAAATTTCTTCCTTAATTTATAGGGATCAGCCCAGCACTTCTGTCTAATTGCAATAGTGCTTTCCTTCATCACAATGAAAGTCCTATACTAGTCTATCACCATCTTAAGAGAATCTTTTATTTTTAAAATATTCGGGTATTTATTGAGGATAAGAGCCGCCTGCTCCTTTTTTGTAAGTTGATTTCCGGCATTTTCATCTGGTTCATCATCTTCTGGTATTTCTACAAGTACTTCATATTTAAGCATCTTATTATTAAACTGACTTTGCAAGAAATCTATAAAGCCTGCTCTTTCTACTATCATAACCTGTTCGCTTATTTTACCTATAGCAGTTATTGTAAAATTATTATCGTCTACGATTTCCAGTCTTCCTCTTGAGAAATTGGCGGCAGCCAGGTCATTCCCTATTTCATTGAGTTGTGTTATATAGTCGGCTACAGCCTTTTGCAAAAGTGCTGCACTCAGTGGTATGGGAGGCGCCTGTACATTATTTTCCGCGGCTATCTTCTGCTGTAGTTTTGCAAGTGAAGAAAGGGAGGCCGTTTTTTCAACTTTCTTCGTCCCTTCTTTCTTTTCTGGTGGCAGCGCATTTATTGCCTCCTCTTCTGCTATTACAGGTGCAGCTTCCTGTATGTGCAAGCTAGCTTTCTT
>JBBKWE010000260.1:0-4987 GCA_037968795.1 Ferruginibacter sp. | reverse complement strand
GTACCCCATCACATTCAAAACTGTGCGCAGTCTTTTCTAATAATATTCCCAGTTTAGTTACCGTTACCAATTAAATAAATTCTTTGATTAAATCTTGTATTAATTATTGTCGCTCCTTTTCAGCTTTTTCTGGTTATTCTCTGCCTTATTTTCCTTGGGGGTTTTATTAGCAGTTTGTATTGTGTGATTTCTTTTTTCCTTCTTTTTGTTTTGACATTATCTGTAATATTTGTTTTGCTGATAAAATTGTTCTAGTCCTCGTACCCACTTTTTATTACTGTGGTGATCATTTTAAATTGCTCGTTTGCCGTGAAGCTGTGTTTTGCATGAGCAGGAATAACTATACCTTCTCCCAGGTGAAGGAGGATAGATTTATCCTTGATGATGATTTCTGCAGCTCCATCTATTATTTGTACATAGGTATCAAACGGAGTTGTTTTCTCTCCCAGCTCTTCTCCTATATCCATAGAAGTTGCGGTAATGTTGCCCGTTGTCTTTTTTATGATTGTTCTGCTTACCACTGCGTTAGGTACATATTCTATGATTTCTATAATAATATGAGGGCTATTTTTTTCAATTTCTGTTGGAATGCTCATTTGTTTTTTATTTTATTGTGCACACATTCCTCCATCTATAATTTGCGTAGTTCCGGTAATGAATTTGCTATCGTCGCTTGCTAGAAATAAAACCAGATTAGCTATTTCTATGGGCTCAGCGTAGCGCCCGAGCGGAATGGCAGATTCAAATTGCTCTTTTACTTGTCCGCCATGGCCGGGCGAAGCGCCTTCTTCTATGGAGCGCATCATGCGATTGTTTACCGGGGAAGGATGTACGGAGTTTACTCTTATTTTACGGGGAGCTGCTTCTAAGGCGGCATTTCGCATTATGCCTACAATAGCATGTTTGCTAGTTACATAAGCGCTGAGGCCTGCAAAGCCTACAATACCGGCCACAGAAGACGTCACAATAATGCTTCCGCCATCATTCATGTGAGGCAAAGCGTATTTATTGCCCAGCCATATTCCTTTTACGTTTACGGCCATTATTTTGTCAAAAACCTCTTCGGGATATTCTATAAGCGGTTTTACTACTCCTTCTATACCGGCATTATTAAAGAATACATCTATTTTTCCAAATACTTTTCCCGCTTCATTGATGTAAGCTTCTACTTCAGATGCTTTGGAAACATCTGCAACAAAATATTTTACATGGTCGCTATTAAGCCCTTCCACAGTTTCTATTAAAGAATCCTCAGATACATCTACCAATAAAACTTTTGCGCCTTCCTCTAAAAATAGCTTAGCTGTTATTTTCCCTATACTTCCTGCTCCGCCAGTAATTACGGCTACTTTATTTTCTAATTTTTTCAAAGACATTGTATTTTAGTAATGAAAGTATTTTCACCACTTTCCAAAGGTGATCTAATAAAAGCCAAAGACATTATACAATGAAACATGATTGTTGTATAATTAAAAGAAGGAGAGGACAGTGCTACAGGTCTTCAAGATTGGTACGTTTTCTTACAGAAAGGGATTTAAAAAAAGTAGGGGTAAGACCGGTGACTTGTTTGAATTGTCTAGAAAGGTGGGCTACACTGCTGTAGTGCATTTTATAAGATATCTCTGTGAGATTTAGTTCGTCATAAATAATAAGTTCTTTTATTTTTTCTACCTTATGCAGAATGATGAAATGCTCTATGGTAATACCTTTTGTCTTAGAGAAGATCTCTGCCATTTTATGATAATCCTGCTCCATCTTTTCACTCAGAAATACAGAAAAATTAACGTCGGGGAATTCATCTGCATAGTGTACCATTTCTATAATGATCCCAATGATCTTCTCTATCATTATGGCTTTTTTATCATACATAAGTTCCAGGCCGGATTTACTTAATTCTATTTTCAGCTTTCTTTTAAGGTTTTCTTTAAGGGGTTCCACCAGGTTTACTTCTCCTAATTCAACAGAATGCCAGGCAATACCTAAATTATTAAGTTCTGCCTTTACCATCATCTTACAGCGCAGACTTACCATATTTTGAATATATATTTTCATGTGTTGATTTGATTTTGAATACTTTGTGCATTGCTTTGCCTTTTAAAAAATTTTTCGATCTCAAACCAAATAACGAAAAGGAAGTCCACGGTAATGCAGAGAAAGAGTTTGGACACTCTTAAAGAAGACAATTTAAATATTACACTTAGCGGTTCTGTAAATAAAACATCCGCTTTAATAAGTCCCGGTAGGTTTAAATAGGGGATTAAATTAAATACTAACCTCTGATAGTTTTCTATGCACCTCTCCCGTTATGCCTGCACACAAGTCTTTTAATTTTCCGAGCTTGTAATCTAGTTCTCAAAAAAGTGAAATAGCCTGCCAGACAGATCTGCACCGAGTGACGAAATTATTAATCTCTATTCACATAAGTTAAGCTTAATAAGTCGGTTACGCGAGAATTATTTTTATATCCAAAAATGGGAATCTGAATTTAGAAAGGGTTTCTGCTGGTATACTGTTGACCAGTAGGAGATAGTGGTGTAAGTACCTAGTATTATTACAGTAGCCTTTGTTCAATAAAAATGCCCGATTAACATTCAGTTTACAAAGACCTTTTTGTGTAGATATTGTATAATGCGAGATATTATCTTTCAGCACTTCTCTGCTTATTCCCAGTTTTTGTATCTCGTAGGTACTTTCTCTTATTGTACAGACCTTATACCAATTCCATTTTTTATTTAGGCCAAAATTATTATGGTGTAATACTGATAGAGTAGCTGTTAGGCCAATTTTGCGAAACTAACAAAAAATTGGACTCCTGACAGCCGTACGTGACAGATACCGTATTATTTTGCTGGTAAACCTTTATTCAAAAATGGCTCATACATCATTATTGCATGATTCTCTGCAATAAGTTCTTCTTGCTCTTCTATATCTGCTGCAGAAATAATTTTATAAATCTGGTTGTGGCGAGAATAGCCTCCCCACAATTCTTGTTTCATTCGCTGATTTCTTTCTTCTACGCTGTAGGATTTTTGCACAAGAATTTTTGCCAGAAGCTCCCCCTGTAAATGTGTGTCATCCAGCCAAAGTTTAATAACAAAGCTGTTCTCCGTATCATTCTTCACTTGCAAGTCTATATAATTGTAAGAAAGTGTGGCGCCAGCACCAAAGGGTACTTTTCTTTCTACATCAGGGAATACATCAAAGCCGTGCCTGTGCCTTTCTGTAATGGTAAGGGGAGAGTGAGCAAATATCCAAAAGAGTAGATTGCCTAGCTGGCAAAGGCCGCCACCTGTGCCGCTGTCTACTTTACCATTTCTAAGTATCAAACCTGCTTTGTAGCCTTTTGCCTTAGTAGGTCTGCCTACAAGTTTCCAGAGTGAGAAGTACTCTCCCGGCTTTATTTCTATTCCGTTAATATGCTTTATCGCTATGCCTAGATTTACTCTTTTATTTTCTTGCAACAGCATGTCTACTGCTTGCAATTGCCTAAGTATAATAGATTGATGGGAAAATATAGAGTGGGTAAATTCTTCTTTCAAAGTACTTGTAGAAAATTTCTTTTTTATAAAGAGGAGTTGGAATTTTCTCTTAAGAATAAAATACTCTTTACCCAACAGTTGCCGAAGCCCGTTTCGGTTAATGGGTTTTGCTATTGCGAATATTTTATCAGTAGTCATAAAGTTGCAAATACAGAAAGTAAGGGTTTCCTGTTTGGTGTAAAAGGTAAGATTATTTGCAGAAAAATGCTTTAATCGTACCAGAAACCTTATCAGGCTAAGATTATCTACAACTATTTTCCCTACTATAGATTCACTTAAATAAAATCTAACTTATCATATCTCTTTCCCAAAATCTTTTTCTCATCTGCCCCCAGCCATTTACTTAAAATAGTGGCGTACACATTTTTGAAATCTACTTTGTATTGCAGGTCACCATCTTTAAGGTCGGCAAGGTCTGGCATATCATTGAGCAAGCCTTTTTTCTTTAATCCTCCGCTTACGAGAAACATATTATTTGCCGTACCATGGTCTGTACCATTGCTGGCATTTTGTTTTACCCTTCTGCCAAATTCTGAGAAGGTCATGAGGAGCACATCCTCAAACCTGTTGTTCTTTTTAAGATCTGTGGTAAATGCTTTTAAGGCATCGTTCAGCTCTGTGAATAAACGCTTTTGTTGTCCTTCCTGATTTACGTGGGTATCAAAACTGCCAAGAGAAACATAGTAAACCTTGGTATTAATGTCGCTCATAATAAGGGAAGAAATAGTTTTGAGATCGCGGCCAAGACCCGTGGCAGGATAGGTTTCTGCCGTAGGGTGTAACTTGCTTTGTTTAAAAATGTAATCTGCACTGCTAAGGGTAGCACCCAAGGTTTTATATAGGTAGTCTGCCGTATCCTCACCGGGGTGGTGTGCGGCGGCAATGTCTTTATAAAAATTTTCGTTGCTAGTGTTGTACAGTTTTCGCGGGTCTTTAAAGGCAAGCCCTTTTTGCACATCGCCTTTTAGCGCAAGGCTAAGCATATCATCTATTTCTACGGCCTGTGTAGGTTTGTCACAGCCGGCGCACTGTGCATCTAAGTATCGCCCCAGCCAGCCCGTATTTACGTATTCGTTGCTATCGCTGGCACTCTGCCATATATCCATACTGCGAAAATGTGATCGATCAGGATTTGGATATCCCACACTATTAAGAATGCCCAGGCTACCATCATCGTACAAATCTTTGAGAGCAGTAAGCGCAGGATTGAGCCCACAGTCCGTGGTAAGTTTGAGCGCTTCCGTTTCTTTTATTCCTATGCGGGGTCTGCCGCTATGATAGATGTCATTAGTAATAGGCACTACAGTATTAAGTCCATCATTGCCACCACTCAGTTGCAGCACCACCACTACCTTATTGCCCGCAGGCACCATATTGGGGCGTTCCCAGGCTTTCAGAAATTTGGGCATCATAAGAGAGGCTGTAGCCAGCGAACCTATTTGCAAAAA
>JBBKWE010000259.1:0-13267 GCA_037968795.1 Ferruginibacter sp. | reverse complement strand
TTTGCAAATTTGGTTAGAGGGAGTAGATCATTATTTTGTACCAGTAGAAAAGTCCTGATGGCATATTTTAAGGATTGGGTCCAGGTAAAATCTATATTAAAATGTTTTGCCTCCAGGTAATAGAACCCCAAGGTCTGAAAAAACACCACAGTAATGAAAACAATAATCGCAGTAATTACACCAAGATTCATAAGTGAGCGACTGCTCTTAAGCCTGTACTGCTTATAGGTAGCGATGAGAATAATTATAGTGATCAAAGAAAGAAAGGCTTCTTCCCAGTCTAGAGCTTTGGTAAGGTTCATAAATAAACTAAGTCCCGCAAAGCACAAAGCTATAACCCAGGCGGCTTTAAGGCCCCGGATTAGAAATGCTGCAGTAATGATGAGAATAAGTCCAACAAGAATAGTAAGTAAATTACTTGCGTGTATAAGGTCGTTGTCAATATATTGTTTGAGTAGAAATATTCGCTTATTTATAGGTGGGGTTATGGCAGAAAAAATATTGATTACCCCCAAAATAAAAATGAGCATAGCCGGCAATAATCTAAGAAATAGCCTTTTCCCTTTTGCGGCAAATGAAAATATCCCAGCCACAAGTGGCAACCAAAACTCAAAGATGCGATACAAAAAAGTGATACCTAGTGCTTCCGCAGTGCTATACCCATATAACGTAAGAACATAGGTAAGCGACACTTCTACCGCCCCCAGGCCGCGAAGAAATGGCGAGGTAAAAAGTAAAATTATAGAAACGATGTATCCTACGCTTGCAGCGGTAAGAGAAGCTGGCAAGCCCAAAGCAAGCATAGCAATGTATAAGTGAAAAATACCACAAGCTTCTACTCCCACAGAGGCAATGGTTGTTTGTAAAAAACCCTTACCAGAGAATTTTATTTCGGAAAATCTTTGCAAGCGGGTTTCTGCAGCAGGAAAGTTTTTTACAATTATTTTATACAGCCAATTTTTAGTCCTTAATGTAACAAATACATAAGCGAGCAAGCCCAAAAAAACACTCATGTAAACCATACCAGCCAGTACATTCTTATTGTAAGACGCCTGCGTAAAGGAGTATAAAATAACAGGTAAACCCACCAGAAGAATAGAGAAAAAGCCTATAAAGCCATACATTCCGCTAGCCTTATGTACATCTTCTTTAGCCACAATACTATTGCGCAGATTGCCAGGCAAGTACGCCAGCGAGGTCACACCGCCAGCAGGCAGGAATACAGACAGGAAGTTTCTTTTCAAAAACAATTCGATGCTCAGGAGCCAGGGCAGTTTGGCTTTAAAAGCAGAAAAGCTATATACATACATGGCGGCTTGTAGCAGAATATATAATGCCGTTACTGAGAGCCCTACGAAAATCCAAAAGCTATCAGCACTTTTTATAGCCGGAATAATTCCTTTGAGTTCTTCTCTTTGCTGACGTAAAAAATATACGGCAGCCAGAATAAAAAGAACAGAAAATATTTCTTTAAGATGAACTTTCTTTAAAAATGTAGCGAGTTTGTGTGTACTTGGTAATTTCATGTAGCTATATAAGCATCTAAAAGTCCATAAATAATTTCGGGCAAGAAATTCTTAATTCATCCCATTAAATATCTCATTAAAAACACTGTGCAAAATTACTAAAGAGAGGGATACTGTAAAGAAAAGGTTAGAAGACAAAGGGTCATAGTAGAGAAAAAATTCTATTCATTAGCTCTTGCGACTTGGCAATTGAGCTTCGTATTCTTTGTTATTTACAGCTCTCCATTTTTATTACCACTTAAATCTTCAATAGCAAACAAATCAAAAAAGCCGCTTCACTTGTCGTGAAACGGCTTTTGAAATTAAATGATATTACTTTTAGACTACTGTAACGTTTACAGCATTCATACCTTTTTTACCATTCTGTAGCTCAAACTCTACCTTGTCACCTTCTTTGATGTCATTGATAAGTCCGCTTACGTGCACGAAAGTTTCTTTGTCAGATTCGTCATGCTTAATAAAACCAAATCCTTTTTCGTTGTTGAAAAATTTTACAGTTCCTTGATTTTTAGTGTCCATTTTGTATTGTATTGTATTTAATAAAGTGCAAATATAGGCTAAACTTAATTTAATACGTATATAGTTTTATCAGAAAGCCACTTTCGCAGTATCTTGCCACTCTTATATGATAGCACAACATCTTATTCTAATGCTTCTTTGGGCAGTTTTTGGCTTTTTGCATAGTGCTCTTTGCACTAAAAAAGTTAAGCAGCTCGTACTTGAAGTAATGAAGACTCCCCCGAGAGTTTTTAGAGCATCCTACATATGTTTTGCTGCCGTAAGCCTTCTCTGTGTTTTGTATTACAATTTTACTATTACTACTTCAAGAATGTACGATTCTACAATTCTTACTACTTTTATTGCAGCAACATTTTTTTTACCTGGCTTTGTTATTATGATTTGGTCTTCTTTAGCTTTTGGCAAGAATATCCTTACGAGAACAGCTAGTGATAATGCGATGCTACATACCAGCGGGTTATACTCTTATGTCAGGCATCCATTATATAGTGCGACTTTTTTATTTATTATTGGCTTGCTTATTTACATACCTACGTATGCAAACACAGTTACAGTGGCTTGCATTATTTCCTACACATGCCTTGCCATACCTCTGGAGGAGAAAAAACTTATTAACTTATATGGGGAGGATTATTTAACTTACAAGGCAAAAACACCGGCATTATTTCCTTATTTTTTCAAGAAGAAGAGGGAAAAATAATTCAACTTTAGATACAAATATGAAATTTATGACTACAGGCGCAAGTATGATCACAGGAGTAGGTAGCTATGTACCACCTATCATCAAAACTAACGAAGACTTTGCAGTTCATGACTTTTATGGCGAGGATAACGTAAAGATAGATGTGGCTCCAGAAGTAATCGTTAAGAAGTTTCAACAAATAACGGGTATTCAAGAACGAAGGTATGCAGAGGAAGACGTAGACTCTAGCGACATGGCCATTCATGCTGCTCGCATAGCTATAGATCGGGCAGGCTGTGACCCTGAAACCATAGACCAGATAATTGTAGCGCACAATTTTGGCAACGTAATAAAACACACAATACAGACAGATGTTCTGCCCGCACTAGCTTCCAGGGTAAAACATGGTTTGGGAATTCAAAACACTAGTTGTATCCCTTATGACATACTTTTCGGATGCCCTGGTTGGATACAAGGCGTAATTCAAGCCGATGCTTTTATGAAAGCAGGTGTAGCAAAAAAATGCTTAATCATAGGTACAGAAACACTCAGCAGAGTATTGGACGAATACGATAGAGACAGTATGATATTTAGTGATGGGGCGGGTGCCTGCATACTAGAGTGGAAGGAAAACACTAATGGTGCTGGAATACTTTCTACAGCAGTACAGGCTCATTGCAATGACGAAATTTCTTATCTCACTATGGGAAAAAGCAACCTCCCTGACAGTGACCCAAAAGTGCGGTACATAAAAATGAAAGGCAGAAAAGTGTATGAATATGCCATGAAATATGTACCTGTGGCCATGAAGGACTGTTTAGACAAAGCCGGAGTGCCCATAAAAAATGTAAAGAAAGTTTTTCTGCACCAGGCAAATGAGAAAATGGATGAGGGTATTATTAAAGCCTTGTTTAAATTATACGACGAGCCATGCCCTGCAGATATAATGCCTATGAGTATACATAAATTAGGCAATAGTAGCGTAGCCACCGTTCCAACATTATATGATAGGGTACTTAACGAAAATATGGATGGGCACAGCATTGCCGAGGGGGATGTGGTATTGTTTGCTTCTGTAGGTGCAGGAATGAATATTAATGCTTTTTGCTACAAATTATAAATTAGGAATTCTTTTTACAAGAATCGTTCTTACGATTGTAATGCATCTACAAGCCTTGTAAAGATCTGATCAAGAAGGGAAAGTACAGAATAAATCGCAGGAAATTCAAGACTTCTCAAATATTGAGCAGAGGTTGTGATTTGGTTAATACTGCGTTAATTTATTTATATTTGCTATATTTAAATCTTACGAAATATTCTAAATTGAGATTTTTATACTTGCTAACTACTTTTGTAGTATTCCCTTTTTTTTCAAGCTTTGGACAAACTTATAATCTCTCTTGCGCAATAGACACTAGCCTGGGCTGCGGGGTAAATTGTTTTGATTTAAATGTGCAATTCCCTGATATAAGATCCACTTCTAACGACTATACTGTCTCAGATATAAGCAATACGATAATTTGTAATTCGCCAGTATCGCCGGCATTGCCTGGCACTTCTACATCACTGGTTGTTGATGATACCTATTCTACTGTAATTGCCTTGCCTTTTTCATTTAATTTTTACGGTACTGTTTTCAACTCCCTTATTGTAAGCACAAATGGGTATGTTTCCTTCGATGTTAGTCAGACCGGACAATTTAGTCATTATGATGACTTCGGCAATTTACCTAATTCTTCGTATGACAGAGCACTCATCATGGGTCCTTATCATGACTTAGACCCCAGCTCTTTTAATAATCCCCCCTTTGCACAAATAAAGTATGATGTCGTAGGAACGGCCCCTTATCGCAAATTTATTGTAAGCTTTTACAAAAGTCCATTATACGATTGTGATTTTCTTATTAATAATGTTTCTCAAATAGTACTGCACGAAAGTTCGGGAATAATAGAAACACTTATTTACGAAAAAGAGATATGCTTTGTTTCTAATAATGGGAAAGCAATGGTAGGCCTTCAAAATTTTAATAGAAATAAAGCTGTAATGGCACCGCTAAGAAGAATGACAGATCCGGCTTGGGGCGGCCCTGGTTTTAGTGAAGGATGGAGATTTGTTCCATCGGAAGGAAACATTTTGTACAAAAAGATTGAGCTTTTTGATGCAGGTAATGTCCTTGTAGCCACTGGAGACACTACCAGAATAGCGGGTGGAGGTTTCAAACATACTTTTGCAGCTGTATGTCCCCCTACAGATGCCCCTACCACCTACATCGTTAAGGTTACTTATTCAAGTTTTGACAATCCTACTCAAGATATTGTTGTCTCACAAACAGTAACAGTAACTAGAAATGGTTTTCCGGCAAGCTTGCAAATGTCGCCAACCAGCTGTGGTGCAAATACGGGAAGTATTACTGCTACTCCTTCAGGCGGAACGGCGCCTCATACTTATACATTGAATGGAGGTACTCCACAAGCAAGTAACGTCTTTAATAACCTAGCTGCAGGTTTTTATACGGTAAATATTACAGATGCAACAGGTTGTATAAAAACACTTACTATCACTGTGACCGCCACTAGTAACTTACAAGCTACTTTTACCCAAGTAAATGCTTCCTGCCCCGGTGTAAATAATGGACAGGTAACCATTACCCCTACTACAGGTACTGCTCCATATACTTATACCGTAAATGGCGGAACGCCACAAGCAAGTAATATATTTCTTAACCTTACTCCCGGTTCAAATGTTTTTGTATTTACAGATGCAAATGGATGTACAGGTACCATTACAGTAAATATCGGCCCCGGCAGTAATATTAGCGGTTCTGCTACCAGCACTTCCACTACCTGCGCCACAGGCAACAATGGCACTATTACAGCCAATGGAAGTTTGGGCGTAGCCCCATATATTTATTCAATCAACAATGGCCCCTACCAGGCTAATAATGCTTTTACGGGATTGGTGGCGGGAACTTATACTATTAGAATTCAAGATAGCAGAGGTTGCACATTTACAATAAGCAGAACGGTGAACGCGGGGAGTGGTTTACAATCTAATGCCACCGTTACTAATATCGCATGCGGAGGTGGTAGCACAGGAACTATTACTGTAAATCCTGTAAACGGTACTGCTCCTTATTTATATGCTATAAATGGAGGGCCACAGCAAGCTTCCAATATTTTTACTGGTCTTGCAGCAGGCTCTTATATTATTACTGTGCAAGATGCTAGTGGCTGCACAGTTTCTATTGGTCGCACGATAACGAATACCGGCGCTCTTTCGGCTACCTCTACTTCCACTGCAACTTCCTGTGCAGGGGCAAGTGACGGCACTATTACAGTAACACCTACGTCGGGGACCGCTCCCTATATTTTTTCTCTCGACGGAGGACCTGGCCAGGCAGGTGGTACTTTTGCCGGCGTAGCTTCCGGAAGTCACACAATAATATTTACTGATATAAATGGCTGCAGTGGCTCTTTAAGCCAAATAGTAGCAGCAGGCGCAGCGCTTGGCGGAAGCAGCTCCTCTACTGGGACCAGTTGCCCACAGTTGAATAATGGAAGCATTACAGTTACACCAACTATACCGGGAGCTTACAGCTATACTCTTCAACCGGGCAATATTGCACAGACCTCTGGATTATTTACTAACCTGGCAACAGGCTCTTACACAATTATATTTATAAATACTGTAGGATGCTCAGGTTCTGTGGTTCAAACGGTAACTGCCGGACCAGCAATAACAGGAACAACTACTGCCTCAGCTACAAGCTGTCCACAAGTTAGTGATGGTACTATTTCGGTTGCACCTACCACGCCGGGAACTTATAGTTATAATTTACAACCAGGAAATATTACCCAAGCCTCTGGATTATTTACAAACCTGGCAGCTGGCTCTTACACAATTACCTTTACAAATGCTGCAGGCTGTATAGGAAACGTGAGTCAGACTGTGAATGCCGGACCAGCAATAACAGGAACAGCTACTACTACAGCTACAAGTTGTCCGCAGTTGAATGACGGAAGAATTACAGTTTCACCGGGCGTACCGGGAGCCTATAGCTATAATTTACAACCCGGTAATATTACGCAAGCATCTGCGACATTTACAAACCTGGCAGCAGGCACATACACAATTACCTTTACAAGTACTGCTGGTTGCACCGGCACTGTAAGCCAAACGGTAACTTCCGGACCAGCGCTTTCTTCTACTGTCACACAAAATAATGCAGCTTGCGCTAATTCAAGCACTGGAAGTATTACGATTGTTCCTGGTGCAGGAAATGCACCCTATTCTTATAGCATTACACCAGGAACAGGCATACAATCTAGTGCAATATTCAATGGGCTTGCAGCAGGAAATTATACTTATAGCTTTACAGATGGAGGAGGATGCATAGGCACCGGTTCATTTACCGTAACGGCAAGTTCTCCTATCAGTACGCCTGTTGCCATTGTAGAACCACGTTGTTTTGGAGACCTGAATGGTAGCGCAACATTCACTCCTGCCGGAGGAATTGCACCTTATACATATGCCTTATTGCCAGGGAGCACTTTTCAAACAAGTTCTACTTTCAGTAACCTTTCTGCAGGAACTTATACATTTAGAATAAAGGATAACGTAGGTTGCACACAAGACAGCGTTGTCACTATAGGTCAGCCTGCTTCCATTGCAGCTTCTGCTCTCAACAGCTTGCCGGCTACTTGTTTTGGAAATGATGGTGTAATAACCATAAGCGGTACTGGCGGAACGCTTCCATACACTTACTCAATTGATAATGGCTTAAATTATCAATCTTCTAATACTTTCACTGCTCCTAATATTGGTACATATAATGGCATAAAGATTAAAGGCGCAAATGGATGCGAATCTACTACAAGTGCTACTGTGCTGCTTAATGACACAATGCGCCTCACGCTTCCTGTCAATAGCACAATATGTGCGGAAACCTCTATTACCTTACAACCTCAAACGAACGAAGCTACATCTGTATTTACATGGACTGCTATTCCTTCTCAGGCAATTAACACTTTGAATAACCCGGGAATTAAAAACCCTATAGCTACTCCATTGGCCACTACTAATTACAGACTTAGTGCACAGTGGGGTATATGCTCCAGAACGGCCCAGACTGCAATTGTTGTACTTACAAAACCAATAGCTGATGCTGGTGCAGATGTTACAATCTGTGCTGGAGATTCTACCACTTTAAGAGGTGTGGCCACTAATTTATCAGGTACAGTATCTTATACATGGACGCCAAATATTTATCTGAACAGAGCGGATAGCAATATCGTAACGAGTAAACCAACTGCAGCCTCTAGCAGCACTTACACGCTTACGGTTAGAGATAATTATGGTTGTAACTTCGCAATAACAGATCAGGTTATAGTGACTGTGAGACCCATTGTACCTGCCTTTGCTGGCAATGACACTACTGCTATCACCGGCCTACCGCATCAGCTAGAAGCCAGTGGGGGTTCGTCATATGCGTGGAGTCCTTCCGCACCGCTAAGTAATGCCAGCATTTCTAATCCTATAGCCATACTGCAACAGGACACAAGATTCGCTTTGGTAGTCACAGATGTAGCTGGATGTAAGGGATACGACAGTATAGATGTAAAAGTTTATAATGGACCTACCTATTATGTTCCTACTGCATTTACGCCTAACGGCGATGGGAGGAATGATATTTTCAGAGCTACGCCTGTGGGGATAGTGAGCACTACTTTCTTTAGAATCTTTGATAGGTATGGAAATTTAATTTTTGAAACAAACCAGATTCTAAAAGGCTGGGATGGCCGCTACAAAGGAAGCAGGCAATCACAAGGTGTTTATGTATGGGTTATAAAAGGAATAGATAGAAATGGGAAAGAGCATAACCAAAAAGGCACTGTAATTTTACTCCGGTGATTTGTTGCAACATACTATCATGCATTTTATTGATATGTAGACAATTAATATGAAATGAGCCATAATAATAGGTGATAAAACTGAAATGTTTATCATGCAGGTTCCATGTGGCAATAGACAATAAAAATAAACACATGAAAAATAAAGTAGCCTACATTACAGGCGGAAGTAAAGGAATAGGTCTTGGTATAGCGGAAGCGCTTATTGCAAAGGGAATGAAAGTGGCTATTACTTGCCGTAATGTGGCAGAAGCAGAAGAAAATACTAAAGCCCTGCCAGAAGACCAATTACTCATCATAGAAAGTGATGTAACTAAATTGGCTGCAGAGACAAATGCAATAGAGCAGACAATAGAAAAGTTTGGCAGTATAGATGTTCTCGTTGCCAACGCCGGAGTGGGTCATTTTGGCGCCATAGGCGAGCTTTCTGAGGAGGAATGGCATTCCACCATTAACACTAACCTCACCGGCGTTTTTCATACCGTAAAAGCCGGACTGGAAGCAATTAAGAAAAGCGAAGGCTATATTATTACGATTGCCAGCTTAGCAGGAACAAACTTTTTTGAAAAAGGTGCCGCTTACAATGCCAGCAAGTTTGGACTGGTTGGATTTACGCAAGCAATAATGCTCGACCTGAGAAAAGACAATGTAAAAGTAAGTACGATTATGCCGGGATCTGTTGCTACCCATTTTAATGGTCACACTCCTTCAGATGCAGATGCCTGGAAAATACAACCCGAGGATATCGGAAAACTTGTTATCGATTTATTGAGAATGCATCCTAGAACATTGCCTAGTAAAATAGAAGTGAGACCTACAAGGCCAGACAAGAAATAATAATAAAAATTTTGCACACACCCCCCCCACTTATATTTTGTGGGGGTGTGCTTTTTATAGTTTTGCAGCTGCAAGAAAAACGAGAACTTTTTATGAATACAATTAGATTCCGAAATGCACTCTTAGCCATTATCATTTTGCTCTGTGCCAATGCATGCACAAGCAGTAATAAAGCCAATAACCCAAAACTTATCCCTGCTACATTTCTTGGTTCGTTTACAGACGACTATAACATTGGTTATGTAATCACACCCACTAGTTTTAAGCAAAGTCCCGGAATAGCCTATTCTATTTCAAGATGGGATATAAAGAATGAATACATCATAGCTATACATAGAGATAGTAGCAACGCAGTTATTTTTACCAGAATAGACTATATGACTTTTGAAAACATGAGCCCCTTCGAGTGGGGGTTTTGCTATACAAACTATACCGCAACTAACATTGCAGAAGCGCTCAGTACCGAGGCAGCAGATAGGCAAAATCCTAAGAAAGGATGTAACGGGTTTCCATTTTCTAGAATGAAAAGGAAAATGTGAGTACTACTTCAAACGTATCTGGGCAAGGTAAGGAACTTATCATCCATCACGATAAGTTCCTGTCTTAAGGTATGAACAAAGAATTTCCTTCGAGAATCATTGTGGCTTACAGTCTTAGTGGCAAAGAAAGTCTACCATTATTTTACAACAGAAAGCTAGATAAAAACTCGCCCCCTATTTGCCTTCTCCCCCATATTCCTTCATATAGGAATACTCCTCCATTATCTTCCCGTCCTTCACAATTGTTGCTTTCTCCATCAAAGACACTTGTGCTCCGGAGATCACCGGTGGCAACACAAATTTCATAAGCTGCTCACCAAAGTATCTGCTGGCATCTCTGGGCAACTCATTGGGTAGATTGCCCACAGCCATTATATCAATTGAATTTTGAGCGTACGGTATCGTTTTTTCTCCGGTATTTATATCCACTCCATACACAGGGTTCGTAATGGTAGCATCGCCCAGGTTGCAAGGGATAGAGCCATTTTTGTCGTCTGTGATATCTGCTATTGATCTGATTTTGAAATCTTCCTTTTTTATATCCTCCGATTCAAACAAGCGCGGGATATTGGTGTCCCAATACACTCCATTGATAAGAAGATCTGTTACCTTACAATAGGCTAAAAAAAGACTTTCGTAATCCTGCGGGTTGTTGTGAAAATCTTCTCTTCGGTATTTCCCATCTATCTTGTGCCGATAAAGGTTTGCCCCTTTTAAATGAACGTAAACCGGGTAGTCAAACGTTTTCTCCAGATAATCGTCTGGTTCTACCTCGTGTATACCCATGAGGTTCATTATCTCCAATGTGCCATGCGCTACTCTACCACTCCCAGTTACAGCTATTTTCATAGCAGGAAGGTGCAAGCCAAAATAAGTATGGATAAGTTTATTGAAAGAATTTACTTTATGCACTCTACCGAGTTTGTAAGCCCCGGTTCTTTCTCCATAAGCCATCATGCCATTGTGTGCGCCCACTACTCCGGCAAAAAAACCAAAGCCTAGTACACGGGTTCCATCTCTGTGTTCCAGGCATTCATAATCAATAAGCGTAATTCTTTTCCTAAGAATCTCCTTAAACATTTCCTGGTTATGGGTCTGTAACTTTTTTGTGTGCGAAAAGAAGAAGTAAGTCTTATCTGCTAGCAAGTCATGCTGCTTTACCTCCTTTATGCCAAATAAAATTTTGCAGTCATTCATATTCTCTTTTACAGCTATTCCCTCCCGCTTATACTCTGCATCTGCAAAACAACGGGCAGGACTAGCTTGCACTTGTATAGTAAGTCCGGGGTTTTGCTTGCACAGCAATGCACATTGCTTTGGCGTAAGGGCTACTCTGCTATCTGCCTTACCTTCTCTTATAAGTCCTATAACCATAAAGTTTATCATTAAATTTGGCGAAATTTACATTTTTTAAATCTACAAACTCACACAGTGTCTGATTACAATTTTTTTGACCTCTATAAAATAAACCCAGCACCGGTTGCTGATAAGACTTACGTAAGTAAAAAATACTTTGAGCTGCAAAAAGAAAACCATCCAGATTTTTATACTAAGGAATCTGAAACGGAGCAAGAAAATATGATGGTAAAAAGCGCGGCTATAAATGAAGGGTACAAGGTGCTCAAAAATTCGGATAAAACGATTGAATATTTTTTGAGCCAAAAGGGTATTATAGAACCTAATGAAAAGTACCAACTGCCGCCAGAGTTTCTAATGGAGATGATTGATATAAATGAAGGCGTGCTTGAAGATGAGGGACACAAGAAAACAGAGGCAAAAGTAGAAGCAATAATGAAAGAACTGGACGAAGAGATAGACCCCATTTTAAGAAAAGAAACTGATGCAATAACCGATGCAGATTTACAATCTCTAAAAGCTTTTTATTACAAGAAAAAATATGTTCAACGTATTTTGGATAAAATTGAGGATTAGCATAGTTTTGCTTTCCTCATTAAAGGAGTGAAGCCCGTGTGGCGGAATTGGTAGACGCAGTAGACTCAAAATCTGCCGTTCGTAAGGGCGTGAAGGTTCGATTCCTTTCGCGGGCACTAAATGAGAAAATCACAAAAGCCGCTTTTTAAAGCGGCTTTTGTATTGTAATTTATAGTCTTTTTCATCTATCTATCCCGTCTTTTCATCTTCTGTCTCTCGTCTATATTTTCTATCTTATCAACATTATACTTCCTTTGTCTTTATATACTTTTTCATCTACACCCAATCCTTGCGCTACCCACATTAACATTTGATTCCCTTGTGCGGTATTTTTAAGCCTGCCGTCCCAACCTTTATCGTTTAATGTATATTCATATATCACTTGCCCGTATCTATTATAAATTTTAAAGTAATCCAGTTTTACGATACCTCTGAGAATGGGTTTCAAATAATCATTAAGCCCGTCGCCATTAGGCGTAAATGCCGAAGGCACATATATCGCAACCTTTGGAAAAATCTTTATACTTAGACTATCTGTTATACTACAGCCGCCAGCAGTGGTTAGGTGTATTTGATAATCTATATCAGCGGTGCCTGCAGAAAATATAGGATTAGAAATAGCTGGATTGCTTAGAAAGGCTGCTGATTTCCATAAATACTTATCGCCCAACTCCCTTGCCTGCAATTGAAAATCATATCCTGTAATTAAATTCATTGTAGGATAACGTAGTGCGGCTATGGCGGGCTCTACGTATACAGAAACTGTATCAGTATAGTATCTGCAGCCGGCAGCAGTAAATATTTGAGCGAAATAATTTCCAGATGTAAGGACTTTAAGCCTGTTTCCCTGCGGAGAAAATACCTTACTGCTATCCTTATACCATACCACACTATCAGATACATTGACCACCAAAACCGCACTATCCCCTCTGGATATACAAACCGAGTCCCTACCTAGCAGTTGCAGATTTGTGCTTATAGCAAATGGGCTTACCCACACCTCGTCAGTAAGTACACAACCTCCTCCAAAACTGGATGCGGTTACCGTATATTTTGTAGGCAGAGTCGGATTTACTAATGGAGAAGAACTAGTAGAGTCCCGCATGGCGGTTGTGGGAGACCAGCTGTAGACAACTCCATCTTGAGGAGGTCCTCCTATACGTATGGTATTTCCTGCACAGTAAGCAGTGTCAGGTCCTGCATCTGCCTTTACAATAAGGGTATCAGTAGCTGTTACAAAGAAAGTATCCCTACAATTGGGTTTGTAAAACGGAACTGTCTCTAATGCATACACAGTTCCGTTTGCAGGTGCAGGGTTTATAA
>JBBKWE010000258.1:0-4861 GCA_037968795.1 Ferruginibacter sp. | reverse complement strand
GCCAAGGCCGTGGCGGGAGGAAAACAATATACATCAAATGTGGTATCGCTTACAGTGAGTAAAAATGCTCCTTCTTCAGGAAGCGCTACGCCACCCGCAAATAGTAATCCATTTTCATTTTTGGACCCGCCGGTTGTAAGAGAGCATGAAATAAACATGCAGGATTATGTGCTTCGTAAGGGAGAAGACATAGCCGCTAAGGTGGATCGAAATATGATGTACAAGTGCGTCACAGATAAGCAATCATGCTATGTAGGTGAGCCCATTATAGCCAGTTATAAATTTTATAGCCGACTCAAAAGCGAAAGTAATCCCACAAAAAATCCCTCCTTCAATGGTTTTTCTGTGATAGACCTCGATCAGCCTTATGCCAGCAATAGTAGCGTAGAAAAGATAGGTGGAAAAGAGTATAATGTTTTTACGATAAGAAAGTCGCAACTATATCCTCTTAGAGCTGGCAATATAGAATTGGAGAGTGCCACGATAGAAAACAATATCCAATTCATAAAAGAAAGCGCACTTGATAATCCACGTGCGATGAATGATATTTTTGGAGGCTTTGCCATGCCATCAGATGCTGTAATCATGCAGAAAGTGGCACTTAATAGTAGGCCTGTTACTATTGCCGTAAGACCTTTGCCTACGCAAGGCAAACCAGCAAATTTTAATGGAGCGGTAGGAAACTTTACTATAGTGACGGCTATAAACAAAGAAAACTGGACGACAGATGAAGCCGGAATGCTTACTGTCAAAATTACCGGTTCGGGTAATCTACACTTGCTTACAGCGCCTACCGTAAACTGGCCAGCGGGAATAGATGCATACGACCCCGAACTTGAAGACCAGCTGCAGAATTTCACCGTGCCGGTATCAGGAAATCGTACCTTCAAATTTTCATTTTCCGTTTCATCTCCTGGCGACTATACTATTCCGCCAGTAGAGTTTAGCTACTTTGACCCTGAGACAAATTCTTACCATACTGTACAGAGCAATAGCGAGGTTATTCATATATCGAAGGGTACAAGAAAGGCAAATCTTACTATTGGGAAAAAACCAGAGGAAAGCAGCGTAAGCAATTATTTGTATGACCATAATTGGTGGTTGCTAGGCATTTTTGGTGGTTTGCTCCTACTCTATCTTATAATCTGGAGCAGTAGTAAAAGAAATAAAGAACCAGTAGCCAATGCGCTATCAGAAGAAAAAGAAATAACAGAAAGCCCGATTTCCGTAAAAGAAGAAACTGCAACGAGAATTGCACCGGTAATAAGTTTGAACCCGCTAGAGCAATCTGAAACCTGCTTATTTAGAAATGATTGTGCTACTTTCTATGCCATGCTTAACCGAGAACTCAAAACCTTTCTCGCAAATTCCCTGGGTATTCTCCCCGCTGCTATTGATAAAAAAACACTCTGCGATTCGTTGGATGCAAAAGGCGTTTCCAACGAATTGTGTACTTCTATTGAGCAACTATTGCAAGATATTGAGTTTGAATTGTACACCCCTTTTCCGGAACCCGAGAAGCAGGAAGAGTTACTGGGAAGGAGTAAGGTGCTGGTAGAGGAATTGAGAGGGGGAATGAGGCGGTAAAAGAGTTACACCCCACAAATCTACTTTGATATTTCAAGTTGCTGTAGCACCCATCGTTCTAAAGCTTTAGTCTTAAATGAAAACCACTGCTCTCTTTCGTGGGTGGTGCTATGTATAAGTGCATTAAAGTTGGCAAAAGGCTTCTTGTGACTCAAAGCATCAAACACTCTTTGTTGAAAATTCTTATCGCTTAATTGTTCAGCAAATTCTTCCATCACTTTAAAAGAATTATGAGAATCCATTGCTTCTATTACCTTAAATTCATTTGGCGCATTTTCTACCTTAGCTATATCTTCTTCCCAAGCTTCAAAGTCGCCGCCAGCAAAGCACTTTTCGTCAGGAATCGTCAATACTTCTCCTGTCTGAGGATTTACATAAACGATCATTCCGGTATCTAGATCCTGGGCTATTTCATTGATTAATTTTGCGGTGATAGCTAGCATAAAAAAAGTTTTAAGAATTTTTAATCTATCAATCTAGTAGGAATATCCATGCTTTCATGAAGTATTCTTACAACTATTAGTTTCTCAGTAGAAAAGGTATAGAAAATTATATGAGACTTTACTTTTACTGATAAATATTCAATTGTCATTCCAGAAATAACTTTTCCGTGGGAAGGATTACTAGCGATGTGGTCTATTTCTTCGTAGATCAATTCTAAATATCTATTGGCTTGCTTCAAAGACCAATTCTGATAAGTATAGAACCAAATTTCATTAATGTCGTCAATAGCGCCGACTTGCAAAATGACTTTCAACTTCTTCACAAAAATTTTTTATGCAATTGAGCAAGGTGCTTTTCGGCGGTCATCCCTGTTACACTTCCAGATTTTGCTCCCGCTTCAAGTGCTTCATTTAAAGCTTTTATTTTCTCATCTTCAGTCATTAATCTGCGCAAACCCGATCTTATCACCTCACTTGCAGAATTATATTTACCGGAAGCTATTTTTTCGCGGATATAATCCTCAAATGGTTCACTTAGTACTATTGACGTGTTTCTAGCCATGATTAAAAGTTTTCATAAATATACCAATTATTGGTACACAGTCAAAATATTGGAATTTTCTACTACAAATATTTTCTAAATTCTGTCCCTACATCGGCTTATTCCAATGATAATCTACTAACTCTATCTTGGCTCTCTCATACTCATAGCCTTCATAGTTCTTCTCTATATCTCGTAGTACTTCGTAAATGGCTTCTGGTTCATTTAGGGTTACGAGTTTGTAGCGGTATTCTTTTATGCCGGGTAGTCCTTTGAGGTAGTTTGTGTAATGGCGTTTCATTTCATTTATTCCCACGATCGGGCCTTTCCACTCTAGTGATTTCTCCAGGTGGGTGCGGCATACAAGCAGGCGCTCTGCCAGCGTGGGAGCGTGCAGGAGTTCGCCTGTTGCAAGGTAGTGTTTCACTTCTCTAAAAATCCACGGATAGCCTATGGCGGCACGGCCTATCATAATTCCATCTACACCGTAGCGGTTTTTATATTCTGCTGCCTTTTGTGGAGAATCTATATCACCATTCCCAAAGATGGGCATGGTAATCCTCGGATTATTTTTCACTTTTCCTATCAGCGTCCAATCGGCCTCGCCCTTGTACAATTGGCAGCGGGTGCGTCCGTGTATTGCGAGGGCTTTTACACCAATATCTTGCAGGCGCTCTGCTACTTCTTCTATATTTCTGGTGCTGTCGTCCCAGCCGAGGCGGGTTTTTACAGTCACCGGCAGGCTTGTACTTCTGATAACGGCTTCTGTAAGTCGCACCATAAGGTCTATATCTTTAAGCACACCGGCACCGGCACCTTTATTCACTACTTTTTTTACCGGGCAGCCAAAGTTTATATCCACAAGATCGGGCGATACGGTCTCACATATACGGGCACTCATAGCCATAGCTTCCTCGTCACCTCCAAAAATCTGTATCCCAAAAGGTCTTTCTTCTTCGCAAAAGTCGAGTTTCTTTTTACTCTTCATAGCATCTCTGATAAGCCCTTCGCTGCTTATAAACTCACTGTACATAAGGTCTGCGCCATTTGTCTTACACAGAGCACGAAAGGGCGGGTCGCTCACATCTTCCATAGGAGCGAGCAGTAAAGGAAATTCTGGTAGAGTAATGTTACCTATTGTGGGCATATCTATTTGTATATTGCAGCGCAAAATTACGAATATTAGTTTTGGAGTTATTTCCTACATGAGAAGGATATTTATAAACTGTACAAAACACCTACAGAAATTTTATTAAACCATGGAATACAGAACAATAAAAGGATATAACGGCTGGGGCCAACTGGGCATGTTATTGGTTTTTCTGGGAGCAGGTTTTATCCTAGCGGCAATTGTGCAATTAGTTGTTTTCTTGGGCATTATGCCAGAAGGCACCGGCATGGCTCAGATGCCCGAGCAGATGATCGCCCTTACTAAAAACCCGGCAAACATGCGAGCCTTGCAGCTGAGTCAGGTACTGGGTACATTCTTTTTGTTTTTTCTGCCGGCGTATTTGTACAGCCGGCTGGTGCATGGCAAAAATACATTTTGGCTGGGATTTAATAAATATTTTACGCCCGGGCAAGTGTTTCTTGGTGCCTTAGCTATTTTCCTCGCCAATATTGTGGCTGCCCCACTGGCAGACATAAGTAAAGAAATTGTAAGCCACTTACCCGCACTCAAAGCCACGGCAGAACGCCTGGAAAAAGCATATACAGAGCAGCTGATGGCAATGAGCAACCTACAATCCTGGGGCGATTACATTATTGCCATTTTAATTATTGCTTTCTTCCCGGCCGTATTTGAAGAAGTTTTTTTCAGAGGCGTTTTGCAAGATATTTTGGTTCGCTGGTGGAAGGTACCAATCCTGGGGATCATTGCAGCCTCCCTTATCTTCAGCCTCATTCACATGAGTGTCTATTTATTTATACCGCGTTTTGTTCTGGGTCTTGTTTTGGGCTTACTATATTATTACAGCAAAAATATTTGGGTCAATATCTTTGCTCATTTTATAAATAATGCATTTGCTGTGTCACAGCTTTTTTATCTCAATAGACACAATAAACTAATAGATCCTTCGCAAGTAGATCCTAGTTTCCCCTGGTGGGCAGGTGTTCTGGCAGCCGCAGCAATTGTTGCAGTTTTTTACTATTTTAAGCAAATAAGTTCTCAACAAGTATTACGAATAGAAACAAAAGAAGCTGTATTATCTGCCGTAAAAGATCCTTTTCATGGCTTTGCGCAAAATGACTAATAAATAATATGCCGATAAAATTGTCAACTTTACGTACC
>JBBKWE010000257.1:0-4348 GCA_037968795.1 Ferruginibacter sp. | reverse complement strand
GAGTAGCGGGTATTTTCCCAGCTTTCCATTTCCAGTTCTATTTCCACGCCATCTACCAGAATAGAAACAAAATCGGTGTCCAGGCTTTTTACTAAACCTATTTTTCCATTAAAGTAGCGCTTATATACATTGTCATTTTTTAGAAACATTACCTGCGCACCCACTTTCAGCTCGAGGTGCTCTTCTGCAGGATAAGAGTTTTCCTGAAAAATGCCTTCTATTTCTGCGTGGTAAGTGTAAGTTGCGCCAATGAGCTTACTTAGCTCTGCATTGTTTTTCTCATCTGCTTGTTTATTGTGCGTGGTAAGCGTGATGTATTTTTCGCTGTCATCGTCTGTAGCAGGTGGTACAAAAGAAGGAAAGTGGCGACTATGCAAGTCTTCAAAATCATCCTCCGTCATAGCATTGTTCCTTACCTTATTTAACAGCTTTACAAAGTAATTTTCTTTTTGTCTGTAAATGGTATCCAGCTCTATGAGCAATGGCATTTGATTTTGTATGGCTTTTGCATCAAAGAAAAACGGTGACGCATAGTGTTCTCTTAAAATAGCCCACTCATGGTGTTGCGCCACAGGAGGCAGCTGATGTAGATCGCCTATACATAAAAGCTGTGCTCCGCCAAAAGGTTCGTTATGATTTTTGCGGACGCTTTTAAGAATGGTATCAATCGCATCCAAAACATCTGCCCTTACCATACTTACTTCATCTATAACCAAGAGATCCATTTTTCGCAAAAGGTCCTGCTTAGGCTTTGTGATTCGCACGTTTGCCAGGAGATCCTGCTCCCCGCGGGAAGTAGGTAAAAATGGATGGAATGGCAAACCAAAAAGACTATGTAAAGTAACCCCACCGGCATTGATGGCCGCTACACCTGTCGGTGCCGCTATCACAATCGTTTTTGTGCAATTTTGCTCCAGGTATTTCAAGAAAGTCGTTTTTCCTGTACCAGCTTTTCCTGTAAGAAAAATGTTTTCATTGGTCTCAGTTACAAAGCGAAAGGCGAGATCAAAAATTTCGTTTTTTTCTATGGTAAGCATGTTGGGTTTGTTTTAAGAAATTCTAGCGATGGTTGCAAATGGCCTGCAATGGCGCCCCAAATATTAGTGGGTAAATATAGATAAATATGAATGAGGGTTTTTGATTGAATAGTTGTTTTTGTGGCTTGCTGTTATTTACTTTTTAGTTTGTGGATAAATGAGCTGCAAAAGATTTTAAATTTTAATAATCTGCTTTTTGACCTAACCCTCCCAGGCGGGTACGCTCCCGGACCCTCCGCCACTCCCGTCCCGCATAGTTATCAGGATTAGCGGGCGTGGGGGGACGGGAAGAAAAATTTGGTGAAACGTATGGTCTTAGATTGTAAGGAGACAAAAGTCTCTTTCTCATTTGTAAATCCGTAGAGACGCTGTGCTTAACTCTACGGATAGTGCAGACCACCTAAGCTGCAGATACCTTCGCTCCCAGCATAAGCAACTCTGTAACTTTTATTTCGGTTACATATTTCTTTACACCTTCTTTATCGGTGTAGGTTTTGTTCATCAGTTTTCCTTCTATGGCTACTTCGCTTCCTTTGGTCAGGTACTTTTCTGCTATCTCGGCGAGGTTGCCCCAGGCAATTACATTATGCCATTGCGTGTCTTCTACTTTTTCGCCAGCGGCGTTTTTGTAAGTTTCGTTTGTGGCTATGCTAAAGCGTGTGAGCTTGTTGCCATTTTCTGTTACTCTTGCCTCGGGCGCTGCTCCGAGGTTACCAATCAATTGAACTTTGTTTTTTAGTGCGTACATAATTTTTGTTTTTGTGGCTTGCAGGTATTTACTTTTTTGTTTATGAATAAATGAACTGCGTGCCGGTTTTTATAATTATTCTTGTTGAGTAGAGTCGAATCGGTGACATTTTTGCCAAAGATTCTGTCTCCGATTGCAAGGAGACAAAAAGTCTCTTTCTCATTTGTAAATCCGTAGAGATGCTGTGCTTAACTCTACGGATAGTGCAGACCACCTACGCTGCCGATACTTTCGCTCCCAGCATAAGCAACTCAGTAACTTTTATTTCGGTTACATATTTCTTTACACCTTCTTTATCGGTGTAGGTTTTGTTCATTAGCTTTCCTTCAATGGCTACTTCGCTTCCTTTAATCAGGTACTTTTCTGCTATCTCGGCGAGGTTGCCCCAGGCAATTACATTATGCCATTGTGTGTCTTCTATTTTTTCGCCAGCGGCGTTTTTATAAGTTTCGTTGGTGGCTATGCTAAAGCGGGTAAGCTTGTTGCCAGTTTCTGTTACTCTAGCCTCAGGAGCTGCTCCCAGGTTACCAATCAATTGAACTTTGTTTTTTAGTGCGTACATAATTTTTGTTTTGTGGCTTGCAGATATTTACTTTTTTGTTTGTACTGTAAATGACTGCGTGCCGGTTTTAAATTTTAATTGTTTTTGCAAATGAATAAAACTGTTTGTTTGTTATCGACTGCAGTGCAAAGATGCGAGGAGGCGGTAGCGAGAGTCGGTATTTATACGTTTATAGTTGTATATAGCCATTTGTAAACGATTGTACGCACAAATATTTTTCCGTATATTTACCCATAACTTATTAGCCCATAGCATGATACCATCTACCAAACCCACTCTTTGCCTTGCTTGTGAAAAACCTGTAAAAGGCAGAAGCGACAAGAAATTTTGTGACGATTATTGTCGCAACAACTACAATAATGCTTTAAAATCTTCCGGTACAAACCTGGTGCGGAACATAAATAATGCGCTTGGCAAGAATAGAAGGATACTTGCATCTTGTATAAAAAAGGGCGAAGAAACGGGTAAAGCAAATCTGGAACAGCTCTTACAAAAAGGGTTTTTACTTAAGTACGGCACACACATTTACACGAATAAAAAAGGAGATGTTTACTATTTCTGCTACGACTACGGATACCTGCCACTGGAGAATGATTGGTTTCTGATTGTGCACAGGAAGGAGTAGTTCCTTAAGAATATAAAATGTCCCTGAAAATTTAGCTGACACATATGCAAAAAAAACCCCCTTTCACATTTCTGCAAAAGGAGGAATATATTTAAACAGAATAAATACTAATCTGTGTAGATCTATTCTTTATAGGAATCCTTTGATAAGATCCATCAAACCGCCGCCTCCATTTTTTTGTTGCTGCTGCTGTGCACCGCCTGCAAGTTGCTGCACGATATCCATAAGGCCACCACCGCCGCCGGTTTGTTGCTGCTGCCCACCGCCGGTAAACTGAGATATGATAGACCCAATGTCTAGTCCGCCACTTCCTTTATTTCCAGTGATAGAAGCTAAAAGGTTTTGGAGCGAAAAAGTACTATCTCCCGACTGGTTCTTATTTATCAGTCCACCTATAACCGAAGGAATAAGGCTGGCGGCTACATTGCTAGCCTGGTTATTTCCAAGCTTGTATTTCGTCATAAGCTTAGAGGCAAAGTGTCCTATCATCATACTTACAATTGGGTTGCTCATAAGACTGCTCACACCAGATTTTTCATCTTGCCCCTGTTGCTTATCTACCCCGGTAAACAAATTAATAAGACTCTGCGCACCACCACCTGCTACTATATTTCTAAAGCCCGATGCTACCGTATTTGTAGCTTCTGCCATTACTTCTTTATTGTGATCATTTGGAATATCCGGATTATTTACCACAGCCTGATCGGAGCTGCCTTGTACAAGCTCAAAAAGTTCTTTTAACATGTTCGTATTTATTTATTGTTTTAAAAATTTGTTCCTCAATATAGTGTTTATTGTCTTACCTGAAATTCTATAGATTAATGCATCACCGGCACCCAAAAAAACTCTTAAACATTGTATAATTACTTTGCATTCTATAAATCAAGCGTAAGTTTGCAAGCAAGCTGGTATTATATGCGCAAACAAAATTTCATTTTACTTTTCTTTCTTTCCTTCGCCGCAAGCACCTCCTTGTTACAAACAGGTTGTGCCAACATAGGTATGCCCACCGGCGGCCCCCGGGATAGCACTGCCCCGGTAGTGGTAAAAGCAGACCCGGAGAATGATGCTACCAACTTTACAGATAATAGAATCACAATAAACTTTAATGAATATGTAGAGCTGAAGGAACAGCAGAATAATATTATTGTATCGCCGCTGCAGGTTGTAAATCCCATTATTACCAGCAAGCTCAAAACGATCACTGTAAGATTTAAGGATACTTTGCAGGAAAACACTACTTATAGCATCAACTTTGGGCGAGCTATTGTAGATGTAAATGAAGGCAATCCCGCAGAGAATTATGTGTACACTTTTTCTACCGGGCCGGTTATAGATACTATTACGCTTACCGGAAATGTGGTGCTTGCAGCAAC
>JBBKWE010000256.1:0-3497 GCA_037968795.1 Ferruginibacter sp. | reverse complement strand
CATCTACATCGTGTGTCATACAATAACTTTCTGTCTCCTCACTGCAGCTGCGACATCCTCCACCCCTAAGAGATCTACGCTTCGGCCGCTCGCTGGGACGATGCCACCCCATTTTTAGGACAAAATAAAACCGCCTTTGTGGGTGGTTTTTTTGAATAAAAAAACCCCGCACGTTGTTAATGCGCGGGCATGCGGAACTTAAAGTTCGCAAATTATTGATTAACTATTACTTAAGAACAAAAAGTTACATCAACAGTCTAGCTAATAAATAAACCAAAGATGATTCTGCGCCCTGATTAAGATTTGTTCTATTTTTACTAATTCCATCGTACGATCCCCCGGTCACCGTATCGTGAACAAATTGACCCAAAACATTGTCGCCTAAAAACCAATTAAACGCGATGTGCATCAATTCATTATACCTCTCTTGGTTATTTATTCCGTACATAACTTTTAGCGTTTGCACCATAGCCGCTGGATCTTCTGGTTGCTGATCAAACTCTGCCTTTTCCCCACCACTCTCAAACCAGCCATCTTGACCAATTCCTACATACACCCCATCCACAAAAGTATGGCTGATTAAAAAATCCAAGGTCTTTTTACCAATAGTCAAATACTCCTTCTTGCCTGTCATTAAGTAGCCAAGAAGCAATGCTTCGGGTAATACCGCATTGGAATATGTTAAACGTGTTTCAAACCACTGCCAATCATCACTGCTGTATTTTTTGTACGCTTCCACTAAAAAATCACAGTTCTGTTTAATTTCCTCTAAAATATTAGGTTGTTTATCATGTAATGCATACAGGCCTTTTACATAAAAGGCTGCTGAACGTGGTGAGCCAAATACTGTTCCAGATGCAGGGTGGTATAATCGACTAGCTTTTTTTCGCAATTCGTCTGGTAATCTTGATGACCCGATCACTGTCATTAAGGCAAACATACATCTGGCATTTGCATCTTCCAAACTATCACGGGTATCTGCCTCAACATTAAGAGTCTTGTCAGCATTAAAGTAATTATGAAATTTACCGTCACCAATTGCCGCTGTTTTGATAAATTTTAGATATGTTCCAATAAACGGCAACACTGTAGGGTCTCGAAACCTCTGATAATAATTTGTCATAACCTGCAGGGCTCGCGCGTTATCATCAAGAGTATATCCATGTTGAGTATCAGGGATATGCATGTGAGCAAATTGAAATATTCCAAAACCATCGGTCAAATTTTTAATATGATCCAATTTTATGGATGGTAGCTTTCGGTGCTGATGAGGTGCATCTTTTAAAAAACCTAAAAAGTATTTAGCATAGGCCAAGCCAACATTAGGCCAAACCATATGGCGAGTTTTAAAATAGGCATTTTTACCCATTTTTTGTAGTCGCACTTTATCTTTCAAAAGCTTAATAATACTGCGACTAAATGCCTTCGGATCTTTAAACGGAACCAAAGCCCCAACATCAGGAGTGACGATTTCACTGGCCTGAGCAAAACTTGTAGAAATAACCGGCCGGCCTGAGCCTAAAGCGTATGAAAGTGTACCGCTCACAGCCTGGTTTGGATCCACAGAGCCAGAAATATATATATCAGTAGCTTCTAAGTACTGCAAAAGCTCATTAGCATTAAAATATCGATTAATAAATACAACGTGTTTATCCAACCCTAACTCACGGACCAGTTGCTGTAGTTTTTTCCGATACTCTTCACCGTCGTATTTTTTAACGGTTGGATGGGTCCTCCCTATAATATAATACTTAATAGAGGGGTGCACTTTTATTACATCCGGTAGCGACTGAATTATGTATTCAATCCCTTTGTTCTTGCTGAGCAATCCAAATGTGGTTAACGTAAGTGATTGAGGTAACCCTAATCTAGTTTTTGCTTCGCTGGAAGTACTAATATAACTTTGAGGATGAATCCCATGTGGAATTATAGTAATTTTGGCTTTTGGAATACGATAATCAGTGATTAAAATTTCCCTAGAAAGCTCTGTCATCACAACTATTCCGTGGGATAATTTTACTATTTTCCGTACACTATTAATAAAACCTGGATCTGGGGATGGTAACACTGTGTGGAATGTAACAACTACTGGTTTTTTTATCGCTCCAAGAAATAATTCTAAATAGCTACCTTTAATACCCCCATAAATACCAAACTCATGTTGAATACTAACAAGTTTGACTTGTGGATTTTTGTTTATCTTATTCGCAGCATCTAGATAGCTCTGGGTCTCATCCTGATTTATAGTAAATAAAACAGTTTTAGGATATTTAATCTTCTCGTTAGGACTTTGCATTGCAACCACTTTCATCGCTGCTGGAGGTAAAAATAAGTGATTATAGGCAGTGAGTAAATCTTTTGAAAAAGTAGCAATCCCACATTGACGAGGAGGGAATGTACCTAAGCTGATTATAATATCCTTTTTATTTAGGGTCATTACAACCTCGATTCTTTTCAGAACGTGAGTTTGTGTACAAAATTTTACTCGTATACAGCGAAGGCTCGAGGATTAAAATGATTTCAAACCCCAAGAGTTTTTCTACATTATTTTGGAATGGTACAAAGTTAAATTTCATGTGCTATGGGTTGATAATTAATTCTTTAAGTAAATCTGACAAACTTAATGAGGCCACTGCAATACGTGTATCCGCTGCGCCATAATAAATATATAAATCGTCTGCATGGACAGCCATAGCAGAAGGGAATACAACATTACTTACAACACCACCCATTTCCCATTCTTTTGATGGAGAAAATAATGGTTCTGGTAAACGACCAATTACTTTGCTTGGGTCTTGTAAATCTAGCAGTGCAGCTGAGGCCCGATAAATATTACCTTTAGGGGTTTCTTCAACTCCATGGTAAATCTGCAGCCATCCTTTTGTGGTTTTAATAGGTGTGCTACTTGCCCCAATTTTTCTGGTTTCATACCAAAATTTTGGATTCATTAAAATATGATTGTTCAACTGCTGTAATTGTTGTTGCCAGAATGATTCATCCTGAAGCTGATCTATCTGATCAAAGTACATGTACTGTACCCCTGGCATGACTCGATGAAGTAAAAAGAATTTGTCGTTGATTTTTTCTGGGAATAACACTAAATCTTTTTCCCACAGGAGTACATCTGGGCCGATAGACTCTTTGTAATGCCTAGCATACCAATCATACTTTTCTGGCAAGTCTGCTGAAGCAAATAATTGCCGAGCATTTTCGTATGAAATAGAAGGAGTTATCAAACCCTGTTTTTCAAAATGAACCAGGTCTATGCTCGTAGCAAGCGCTGTTCTAGCATTCTTCCCATCAAAGGCAGTGTAGAGCATGTAGTAAACGCCATCTATTTCACTAATACGTGGATCTTCAACCCCTTGTTTCTCATAATCATACTCCGGTACTAAGATTGGTTTATCTAATCTGTTAATAACACGTTCCCTATCGACTTCACAATATCCAATACTAGAAAAATTACCAGACCGGAAAGACCGGTAGAACATATGTGT
>JBBKWE010000255.1:0-9394 GCA_037968795.1 Ferruginibacter sp. | reverse complement strand
ATATTGAGTGATGAAAAATTTATTTTTACCAATAAAATTCTGAAAGTAGTTATAATATTCTAGACACATTCTTTATATGTAATAAAATATTTACAAGAGTGATACATTTTTAGTCTCTTCTCCGTTTATATACACCTCATCAATTAGATTGCTACCAAAACTGTAGAATAAAAAAGGGAGAGAGTTTATTTCCTTTGTAAGAATAAGATTGGCTTTTTTACCTTTAGTAATACTGCCTACTTGCTCTTGCACTCCCATAGCATAAGCTCCATTAATTGTAGAAGCGTTAATAACTTCATCGGGCATCATTTTCATTTGTATGCAACTTATTGCCGCTACGAAATTCATGTTTCCAGATGGCGAAGAGCCCGGGTTATGATCAGATGCAAGCGTAACTGCTGCTCCTGCGTCTATGAGTTGCCTCGCAGGCTGATAGGGCATTCGCAGAAAGAATGCTGCAGTGGGTAATAGCGTGGAGCAGCCTGCAAAACTGCCGAGTAGTGCTATTTCTTCCTCATTAAGTGTTTCTAAATGATCAAGGGAAACTGCATTGTTTTCTATCCCTATTTCTATTCCGCCTACGCTATGGAGTTGATTTACGTGCAGCTTTGGCTGCAGGCCATATCTTGCTCCTGCTTTGCATATCCTATCGGTATCTGCAGCAGAGAAAAACCCTTGTTCGCAGAAAGCATCTATATAGTCTGCTAGTTTTTCTTCCGCTATGACGGGGAGCATTTCTTCAATTATTTCCTGTAAATATCCTTCGTGGTTTTCTTTGTATGCTTCCGGGTAAGAATGTGCTCCCAGAAAAGTAGCTTTTACAGGAATAGGCGCGATCTCTTTTATTTTTTTTATGACCCTTAGCATTTTAAGCTCTGCTGCGGTAGATAGCCCGTAACCACTTTTTATCTCTATCGCACCTGTTCCTAATTTAATAAGTCCTTCTAATCTCTTTAGCGCACTTTGTAAAAGCTCCTCTTCCGAAGTTTTTTCTAATCGGCGGGCAGAGTTAAGGATACCCCCACCACTTGATGCTATCTCTGCATAACTGCGACCTTGCAGCTTCATTACAAATTCTTCTTCCCGGCTTCCGGCATATACTAAATGTGTATGACTGTCTACCCAGGCAGGTAAAATGCATTTACCAGTACAATTTATTTCCACAGATACTTTTTGTATATCAGAAGGAAGGTCATTCATTTTGCCGTAGGAATCTATCATGCCATCTACAACCGATAAGAATGCATTCTCTATTACGGGCAATTTCTGTAAATCGTTTCCTCTTAGCAGTGGCGCTTCTTCTCTTGCACCTGCAAGTATTTTTATATGGGTAAATATCTTTTTCAATGTAGTGGGAAAATTTAATAATAGGTAAAAGCAATATTCTTGCTACGTTCTAAAGCCTCTCATATACTTCCCTTGCAAAAGTCTCCAGTCCGGGATCTCTTGCTCCCATGAGAAGAAGAACTTCCCCAGATGCAAGGTGCGATTGTACTTCCTCCACCAGATTATTTCTATCCTCTACAAAATAAGCTTTTTTGCCTAGAGCCTGTATGCCATCCGTAAGCTCTTTTGCAGAAATATCTTTTACCGCGGTGCCTCCCGCATAATAGATTTCGCTCATCCATATTTCATCTTCTTCTCTAAGCACCTCTGCGATTTCTTTTATGAATTCCTCCTTTAAAAACTTTGTAGGACCATAACCATGCGGTTGAAACCAAGCCACTACTTTGGGTGAAATAGCCTGGCAGGCAGCTATACTGGCTGCACACTTTGCCGGATTATGTGCATAATCATCTATAAGCCATATTCCATGCTTCTTGCCTACGAGTTGATGCCTGCGATATATGCCCTCGTAACTCTCCATTGCTTTGGCACAAACAGGAAGGGAAACACCTAGCTGAGCAGCCACAGCAGAGGCCGCAGTGGCATTTTCCATTGTATGACTACCAGGTGCATTTATGGTAAATGGAGTTCCATTGAGTTTAAAACTTATTACAAAACCATCTTGTGTATAATCGCTTGCCACATAGCCGCAATCTACTTCTACGCCAAAATCTTTCTTTTTATTTTCTGATAATTCTTTCGCATAAAGATTACCGGCATTTACCACGAAAAACCCTCTTGTATTGCTGCGAAATTGCATAAACAAATCTTCCAAAACTTCCAGGTCTTTATGATCCTTTTCTATATTTAGTAATAATCCTACTTCGGGGTTATACTGCACTATGCTACCGTCACTTTCATCGGCTTCTATTACCAGCCACTCTCCTTTTCCTACATAGGCATTGCCTATTTTTCCTTCTCTTATAAATGGTGTAAGTCCTGCACCAGTAATAATACTTGGCTGTAAACCTGCATAATTTAAAATGTGGAACAGCATAGCAGCAGTGGTGCTTTTGCCAGAAGTACCCGCGACTGCAATCGTCATTTTATCATTGGCAATTAGAGACAATATGTTACTTCGACGAATAACCGGGATACCCATTTTTCTTGCCAAAACCATTTCCTCCACCGTATCTTCTATGGCAGTGCTCGCTATTACGACTTCTGTATTATCATTTAAACCGCTCCCATCTTGCGGAAAGCATTTTATTCCTGCCGCCTCTAATTTTAGCTGCGTTGCATTTTTTTCGCCTGCGGTAAAAAACCTGTCACTACCACTTATATTTTTCCCCATGCCCTGAAGGTATTGCGCTATAGCGCTCATACCTGCTCCTGCTACGCCTATAAAAAAGGCGTTTTGAAAATCTTTAATCGCGCTTATTTCTCTCAATGTTGTAGGTATTTATAATCTGATGTCCCCGGTCATTTTTTTGTAATCATGCTGCAAGTCTGGGTGCAAGCCACTTACCAAACTGTCAATCTTTTTCAATTGCGAAGCATATAAATTATTTATTTGCTGGCTGCCTTTGTTTACAATAGCAAGTTCCAGCATTTTCTTGCAAACAAATATATAAATGTCAATCTCTGTCGTTTTCTCGCGGGTAAACTTACAGAATTTGTTGGCGATGCGTACAACCTTGCGTAAGGTCTTTTTAGCGAAGTACAACCTCTCGGTATTCACATCTTCAAAAATACCAGAAAGTTCATTTTGAACATCCTGAATGTACTCTTGCTCGTCATTTTTGTAAAAAAGCTCATAAGTAACCAGTTCTTTTATCTCCTTCTTGTGACTTATCAGCCTTGTAGTCAGGGTAGCAAGCTCCTGCGGACTAAGGGTAGCAATTTCATCTTTTATCTGTTTTAAACTGGCAGGCTTCATTTAAATTTTCCTATTGTTATTTTAATTTTCTCATACTATCTATGCAGTAGTAAATGTCTTTGGTGCTCGTAAATATACTGTAAAACTGTGCGGTTATTGCCTGGGAATGTATCAGCAATCCTTTGTTTGCCGACTCAAAAATCCCTTGTTCAATTTCCTCTGCTCTGGCCTGCAAATATGGCTTATTGATGGAGCGCACCATTTCTGCCACTTCCTCGTCCAATAAAGCTACCGGTGCAGGAAACTGAGATTGCAATATGCTTACAGCATTGCGTAGGTGCTGCTTGCTGGCAGTAGTCACGGGTAGCAACGCTGCAGAATAGTATTTATTTCTGTTATAATTGTGATAGTAAGACAAGGCTGCAAACTGCGACGAAAGAATATGACTCATAGCCACAAATTGCTGTATCTGACTGGCATTTTTTTGAAAACGCTTAGGCTCAGAAAGCATTCTGCTAAAGGCACCAGACACATTTGCCTGGCTCACCAGGAGCTCCCTGCGACTTTTTCTAATTTCCTGCATCGATACCTTCTCTCCCTTTTCGAAAATACGAATAAAGACATCTAAAAAATTGGACTGTCCTATGAGTAGCAATTTTACACTATTGAGAATTTCCTGCTTTTCCCAAACGGGCACAATAAATAAACTAGCGATAAGAGCTATCCCAGAACCTATAAGAGTATCAATAAATCTATCTACAAGGAGACTACCAATGTTTGCAGGAAAACTGATAAAGAAAAACAAAATAATAAATGCTGTCATAAACAGAACATTTACAAAATAATTAGTGCGTAAAAAAGTAAAACTGATGAGCATAAAAAAGATGATAAGGGCAAGTAGAACATATTTACCTGGCGCCAGCAACAAAATAAGGAAGGCAAGTAGCAGCCCCAACACCGTTCCCAATATCCTGTCTTTATTTCGCTGCTTTGTAAGACTGTAAGCAGGCTTAAGAATAACGGCAATTGTAAGCAAAACCCAATACCCATGGCCTATTGCAAGAGAGCGGGCTACCGCTAGCCCCACGACAAGTGCAAGCGCTACTCTTATACTATGGCGAAATATATTAGAAGCGAAACTAAGATTATTTATGAGCAGTGAAAAACGAATATCATTTTTCTCTGCATAATTTTCATTGGGTAAATGACCGGGTTTCCTGGTTACAATTGATTTATCGTACGAGCTGTATACCTGCAGGTCTTCTACCTGCATACTCATTCGTTCTACATTTTTTATGATGCGACCAAGTGTCACAAAAGCCTCCAGGTTCCCTGCCTGCATTTGGGTTTTCCGAAGTGTATCATATTTGGCTTTAAGTGCAAGCCTATGTTCCTCCAGAACAGGCTGCAGTCTTACTCTCCTTTCTGCCTTTAAAGCGATACCCAGGTCAAATAATTCATTGCCCAAAAGATGCAAGTTTGCTTTTATTTCTGCCAGCACTTCCGTTTTATCAAAAACATTGTGCAATATATTATAGGAGTGAAAACTTGTCATAATGGACTCCAGCAATTGCACGAGATCTATGTATATTTTCATGAGAACCCTACCCTTATGCGTACTCTCATTTACCAGTGCCCTAGTCTTATATAGCATTTCGCTAAGCGTAGCTTGCTGTTGCTGAATGTGTACCTGCTGCTCCAGGAGGTGCTGATTTACTGCACTAAGATCTGCATTCTTATCATAAAATTTGGCGCGCTCGTGCAAGTATTTACTTAAGTCTTGCACAAACTCTCCCATCACTTGCTGCACAATCTTATAGGGTCTTATTCTATAGGATAAAATACTTATACAGAGGTACCAGATAGCACCACAGAGTTGATAGACGGTCTTCCAAATAATAGAAAAATCTTTGTCTGGCTGATGCATAGCTAAAATAGCCGCTAGCAAAGAAGCAATGCCAATAGCTGCAGCTCTTGCTCCAAAAACAGCCAACATAGAAAATAGAAAACCAAAGACTAGAAAGAAAATAAGGAGTAAACCGAGTGCCGGGTAAATGAGGTTAATAAATAAGGAAACAACAGTGGTCGTAATAATAGTAACCAGCATGCCATTGAAGCGATGATTAATAGGCCCGGGACTATCTGTAACGCTTACCAGTAAAGCGCCAATAGACAGAAATAAACCAATCTGCAAATAACCGAGAAATCCAAAGAACAAGGCTGGAAGTACTATTGAAAAAGTAAGGCGAAGCCCTTCATTGAAAAAGCGGCCATTAATAAAATTGTTATAAGCCTTATTTGTAATAAGCATACTTAAATAAAAAGAGATTATTAGAAATAAATGATGAGATTACTTATTAGTTGCAAGGTAATGAAGAGTAGGAGAAAAAGTGGAAATGATTGAAAGAATAAAGTAGGAGCCGTTGGCGATTAATGCCGTTGCGGTCACATCTGTAAATAAAGACATTATAGAGATACATAGAGGAGTTTTTATGTTAGCTTGGCTTACAATAAACTTTAGCGAAGATGCGCTCTGAAATCTATAAATTATAAATTACTGGCAAATTATGATGGCACAACGCACCAGATAGTAACTTTCCCATCTCCTTGGAGAATGCAATCAATCAAATATTAATTCAAATAAAATGAAAAAAAACATTAAGACCCCTCTTGCATTGATCGTCATGTTGAGTATTACCTCCATAGCGTGTTTTAACTGCAACAATAAAATCACAGACCCCGGCACAAAAACTATAACCTACCCCAGCGATGTATTGCCCACTATTACCGACTGGAAAATTACCTTAGGCGATGGTACAGACATAAAAGACTTAAAAGACTATGACCATAAAGATTATTTCTATACTGCCAGTGACGGTGCTAAATGGGTAGTGTATAAAACGCCTAATTCTGGCGGAACAACGCCAAATTCAAGCAATACCAGAACAGAGTTACAGCAGAAAGAAGAATGGGTTCCAGAAACTGGTGGCAGTATGACTGGTACACTTAAAGTACAACATGTATCAACTAGTGGTGACGCTAGAGTTGCGGCTTCTTATGCGGTCGTAGTAGGACAGATACATAGTGGGGAAGGGCATAAAAACGAGCCTTTAAAAATATTTTACAAGAAATATCCCGGTCACACAAAAGGATCTGTTTTCTGGAATTATGAAATAAATACAGAAGGCGATAATGGAAAAAGGTGGGATTTTTCTACAGCGGTGTGGGGTTATGACATGTCAGTAATTGGCCCAGGTGCAAGCACATATCCTGCAGAACCTGCAGATGGTATTGCGCTAGGGGAAGAATTTTCTTATGCTGTGGAAATACAGTCTGGTATCATGCATCTAACTTTTACCAGCAAAGGTCATAAAACACGGAAATTTACAAAAAGCCTGATTTCCTCTGACTACACGAAGCCAGCAGACATACCGCAGCAAATATTGAAACTGTATGCATCAATAGGTAGGGACGGTAGAGAACGTGCAAGTGCTTATGCAGGCGAATTACAGTTTTTTAAACAAGGTGCCTATAATCAAACAAATGGCAAAAATCCCACAGAAAATATGGTTTGGAATACGGGTTCGGAAATATACAATGGGGATTTAACAAAGCAGTATGCTAATGGAAGCTATGCAGAAGTATGGTTTAGAGAATCAAGACTAGTCTCCAAAGTAAGGAAGCTGGATTAACGCCGTCGTGCACCGTTCTCTAATCAGCCGGATACATCTTGAAGAAAAAAAGAGCATCATCTGGCAGACTGATTTGCATAATATTATTTAAATGTTTAAAATTTATTGAGCGGATTCCTATACTATTTATACCGTAATTGTAGTCACTTATTGTCTTTGAACATTGCCTATTTGCTGTTAATGAATATTAATATATGGGCTTTGGCATCATTTTAGGGTAGGGAAGAATAACTATAAATCTAAACGATAAAAATTACGACAATGAAAAAATTATTTTTAATACTAGCAATCGGAGCCACTTTCACAGCTTGTAAAAGCGACAAAAATAAATTAGAAACGAATAAAGACCTTCTGTTGCTTACAGACAGCAGCAATATGAATGGCGGCAACTATCTTACTGATACTGGAATGGCTATTACACCAGTTGTAGAAGAACCTGTAGCAGTAGCAGTAGCACCGGCGACACCCGCAAGAAAAGCACCTGCTCGTACTACTAGTACCAGAGGCACCGGTAATAATAATACGGGTTCAGTGAGCAACAATAATACGGGTACCAGTGGAAATACCGGCACCCAAACTACAGCAGAGAAAAAAGGAATGAGTAATGCTGCTAAAGGTGCTATAATAGGTGGTGTAGGTGGTGCAGTAGGTGGTGCAGTGATAGGTAAAAACGTAAAAGGAGCAGCAGTAGGTGCAGCGGTAGGAGCAGCAGGTGGCTATATTATAGGCAGAAGCAAAGACAAAAAGCAAAATAATCAATAAAGAGTATATCATCATTTTAACTAGAAAAAGCACCCGATAATTCGGGTGCTTTTATTATATCTTCGATTAATTTTAAAAACAGATTTATGTCAGCATGCACATTTAATGTAGCAATTGAAAAAACACCCGAGCAGGTGTATGAGAAGGCAAAGAAAAGCGTAGAGAGCCAGGGAGGTACATTTAGCGGAGATGAAAATGGCGGAAATTTTTCATTGAGTTTATTTGGGAACGATATTATAGGATCTTATACAGTGGCTAATAAAGAGTTACTGGTAGTAATCTCAGAAAAGCCATTTATGGTGCCTTGTGCTATGATAGAATCATTCTTGCAAAAGCAGCTGGGATAGAATACTAAATCATTGCCTTTACACAAAACTCTTTTAGTAGTTTGTCGCTGGGTGTACCGGTATCGCCAACACCTATCGATCTTAAATTGTAGGTATGTAACAAAAGGAGCAACCTTTCCAGACCTTCAAAACCGTAGTTTCTTATCATAGATTTTGCTTGCTCTATTGCTTGCGGATAGTAGAAATTTTGTCTTAAATTTTGCTCCATAGCAGTAGCACTGCCACAAGAAGCATATACCTTGCTTACGTAACTGTATATTGTAGGTAGTGCCCATTGTATAGGACCGGCTTTGGGATTGCCAGCAAAATAATTTATTATCTTAAGTGCTTTTTGCATGTCCTTGGCGGCTAATGCAATCTGCAATTCAAATACATTGTACTCCTTATTAATGCCAATATATTTTTCAACATCATCCTCGTCTATTATTTTCTTGTCCTTTAAGTTTAGGGCTAGCTTATCTATCTCATTAGAAATGCGGCTGAGGTCATTTCCTATATGTTCTTCTATGAGAGATACAGATTTTGGCTTTATCTCAAATCCCTTTTCTGCTACGGTCTGTGTTATCCATTTTCCGAGTTGATAATCTTTTAATTTGGAAGATGTAAATACAGATGCTTTGCCCTTCAGCGCTTTGTACAGGGCTTTACGTTTGTCTAAGGTGCCATACTTATGCACTATAATAAATATCGTAGAAGCGAGAGGAGATCTTGCATATGGCTCCAGCTTATCAAGGTCCTTCATGGCCTGTGCCTCTTTAAGGATTACAAGTTGCCTTTCTGCAAACATGGGATACCGTTTACATGCGTTTATCACCTCGGGCCACTCTGCTTCTTTTCCATAAAAAACTGTAAGGTTGAAGGAGGCTTCTTCCTCAGTAAGAATTTTTTCTTCTGCGTAGCCAATAAGCTTATCCAGGTAGAATTCCTCATCGCCTTCAAAAAGATAAATCGGCGAAAAATCCTTCTTTTTCCAGGCACCAATTATTTCTTTATCTGTCATAGATGGCCTTTATTACAACTGTACATTAAAAAAATTAAAACTTAAGGAGTTCCTTTTATACTGCTGCAATATAGTACTTTAGAATAAATGCATATAGCAAAACCGGATAATAGATATGCTATGAAAGGTCAAGTGCAAAATGTCAGGGTTTTTTAGAAAAATTATTTTTTATTATATAATTAACTAAGTGCGCCTACATCAGATATGTGTATCTGTAAGTTTCTACATTACCTTGGCATAGTTTTGGTTTATCACAGCCGAAATACTATTTACAAACTAAATTTTTAATATCGCAGCAGCTGTACTTTAAACACAATTTCATAAAACAAATACTTTAAAAAATTGCAATTATGGCTTTCGAAAATTATCCACAAGCAGATCCACCAGT